>NZ_CP019650.1:3777500-4077500 GCF_001999945.1 Microbulbifer agarilyticus | reverse complement strand
GCGCGCGGTGATGCTTGGCCCGCCCAATCAGGGTAGTCGCCTGGGGAATTTCCTCTCGTGTATTCCCATCATCAAGGATGTTAACGGCCCCGCGGGCAATCAGATGGGCATCGATGAGCGCAGCCTGCCCAGTCGCCTCGGCCCAGTGCGCTTCCCGTTGGGGGTTATCGCCGGCACGCGCTCGTTCAATCCGTTGTTCTCTGCAATTATCGACGGCAATGACGATGGCATTGTGGGTGTGCCGAGTACCTATGTAGAGGGCACTTGTGCGCGCGTCACCTATCCGTTAACCCATAACGGTTTGACGGGTAGTCAGCAGGCCATTGATCAGGTGGTGAGTTACCTTACAGACGGCCGATTTGTCGGCGAGGAAGTGGAGTACTTCGGCTGTGGTCCGTGACCGTCGAAATATCCCGTCAGTTTGGCGAGCAAAGTCGCGCCGTCAGCGCTCGAGAGCGGCTATGCTGCTGAACAATAGAATGGATACAAACAGCACGAGCAGTTGCTCCCGGTGTTCCGGATCCGATAATAGCTGAATGAACGCGAGTGGCGGCAATAGTAGTGCGACCACACCCATGCCGCTGGAGCGGGCGAAACTCAGCCGGATCAGATAAATCCATAACACGACACCGAGCACCAGCGAAAATACCAGCGAAACGGCAGCGACGGGCGGCATGGACGACTCCCACATAAAAACCTTTTCTCTCACCATAAACCTAGCCGGTTTGTTCCGCGAGGCGCGTATTTGGCGTCGCTTCTCGCGGCTGTCGTCGTTGCTGGTGGCACTCTCAACAGCAATGCTGTTGGCCGGTTGTGAAACGGTGCATTTTTATTCTCAGGCCGCCACCGGCCAGCTCAAAATCCTCGCCGGGCGCGAACCCATTGATCGCCTGCTGCGCGATGAAGAAACCGACCCCAAACTGCGTCGCCAGCTCGAATGGGTGCAATCGATACGCGCTTACGCCGCAGGTGAGCTGCATTTGCCGGTCGGCTCCGCTTACAGCGAATTTACTCAATTGGAGCAGGAGTACGCGCTGTGGAACCTCGTGGCAGCGCCGGAATTCTCCCTGTCGCCCAAGCGCTGGTGTTACCCCATCGCCGGCTGTGCCAGTTACCGCGGTTATTTCAATAAGCGTGATGCCCAGGTTCAGGAACAGCGTTTGCAGGCGCAGGGTTACGACGTGTATCTGGGCCCGGTGCCCGCCTACAGCACCCTGGGCTGGTTTGATGACCCCGTGTTATCGAGCTTTGTGGATTGGAAGCCGGACCGCCTCGCCAGCCTGCTGTTTCACGAGCTGGCGCACCGGCGCTTGTATATCGGCGGTGATACTCAATTCAATGAAAGTTTTGCCACCGCGGTTTCACGCATCGCGCTGCCGGACTGGCGGCGCCGCAATGGCATTCCTGCGCCCAAGGTCGCCAATGTAGAGCAGGCGCGACGGGTAAATGGCCTGATGGTGAGCGCGCGCCGGCAGTTACAGGCACTGTACGCATCGGATTTGAGTGCACCGGAGAAGCGCCAGCGCAAGACGCAAACCCTACAGCGTTTGCGTTACTGCTACCGCAAGGAATCGGAAGGCTGGACTCAGGACGAAAAGTTCACCCAGATGATCGAGAAAACCAATAACGCGACCCTGGCGCTGGTCAGCGAGTACCAGTCCCAAGTCCCAGCATTTGTGCAGCTATACCGGGATAGCGGCAGTGACTGGGAAGCGTTTTATCGGGCTGTGGAACAATTAGGTGCGCTGCCCAAGCCCGAGCGCAAGGCGCGCCTGGACGCGTTGACCAAGCGCATTCTCGGCTCGACTGCAGCTCAGACCTCGAGCAAGAAAGTCACCGGACCGTCATTGCACAGCGATACCTGCATGTCGGCGGCGAACTGACCGCCCGCCACCGGAAGCGCATCGGCCATTTTCGCTCGAGCCTGCCGCAGGAAGTATTCATACAGTTCGTTGGCCTGTTGCGGGCTGGCGCCGCGACTGAAACTGGGGCGCAGCCCCTTTGCGGTATCCGCGACGAGAGTGAACTGACTCACCACCAATAGCCCACCGCCCGCCTGCTGCACATTGAGGTTCATTTTGCCCTGCTCGTCACCGAAGATGCGATAGTGCAATACCTTGTGCAGGAGCTTGTCCGCGGTATCCTCAGTATCACTGGCTTCCACACCCAAAAGCAGCAGGATGCCGTGATCGATGGCGCCGACAGATTCACTACTGACTTCCACTTTCGCGTGTTTTACCCGTTGAATCAGGCCCTTCATCGACAACCTCTTCTAAAATGCTGATGACCGCTGGATGCGCGGCGGCGAATTTTCTAGATTAGCTCACTGACCCTCAATAAAAAACCGGAAATCCCGATGAACAAATCTGTCCTGACCTTGATCGCGGGGGCCGCTATTCCCGTGATCGCCGCGGTCGCTGCCATCTCCGCGAACAGCGCCAACAGCGATAAACCTGCAAAGCAATACCCGGAAACCGCCACGGTCGAACAGCAGGATACGTATTTTGGTACCCAGGTGAGTGATCCCTATCGCTGGCTGGAAGATCAGGAATCCAAGCCGGTAAAAGACTGGGTGAAGGTCCAGAATGATTTTGCCTTGCCTGCGCTGAAAGCGTTACCCGGCTGGCAGAAGATCAACGACCGTTTGACCGAGTTGTGGCAGTACGAACGCTACGGGGTGCCCTACAAGAAGGCCGGGCAGGTTTTCTATCAATACAACGATGGCACCTGGGACCAGAGCGTTTTCTACAGTACCGCCGACATCAACAAGGAAGGTGGTGTGGTGTTGGATCCGCGCACACTGAGTGATGATGGCACCATCGCGGCCAAACGCTATGCCGTAAGCCCCAATGGCCGTTATCTCGCCTACGGTACTTCCGATGGTGGCACCGACTGGACCGACTACCACGTTCGCGATTTGAAAACCCGCCGCATGCTACCGGACCACCTCACCGGGATTAAATTCAGTGGCGCCAGCTGGGCTAAAGACGAATCCGGTTTTTATTACAGCCGCTACCCGTTCAACAAAGACGGCAGTGCCGACGACAGCAAACAGGTGGCGATCTACTTCCACAAAATCGGTGAGCCACAAAGTAAGGATCAGCTGGTGTACCAAATCACCGACCACCCCACTCGCAATCCCGGTGTGCAGGTGACCGATGACGGAAAATATCTGTTGCTGCCGATTTTTGATGGCTACGACAGCAACGGCATTTACTACAAAGACCTCACCAAGCCCGACGCCGACGTTGTAAAACTGCTGGACGATTGGGGTGCCCTGTATACCTTCCTCGGTAACAGCGGCAAAACGTTCTATTTCGAAACCAATTCCGACGCGCCCAACGGTCGCGTAATTGCGATTGACCTGGATAAGCCGGAAAAAGCCAATTGGAAAATTCTGGTACCGGAACAGAAGAACGCCCTGCAAGACACCAACCTGGTGGGTGGCCGCTTGGTACTGCACTACCTGGAGGATGCAAAATCCAAGGTGGTGGTAACCGATCTGGATGGCAAGCAACAGTACGAACTCAAACTGCCCGGCGTGGGCACCGTGACCGGTTTTTACGGCGACCCGGATGATAGCGAAACCTACTTCGGGTTCAGCAATTTCCTGATGCCGCCGAGCATTTACAAACTGGATGTATCCACTGGCAAGAGCGAAAAAGTCAAAGCGCCAAAGTACCCGGCGGACTTTTCCGATTATGTGGTTGAGCAGCACTTCTTTACCAGCAAGGACGGCACCCGTGTGCCGATGTTCCTGGTGCATAAAAAGGGCATGAAAAAGGACGGGCAAAATCCCACCCTGCTGTATGGCTACGGTGGCTTCAATGCCGCGCAGCTACCGCGTTTTTACACCCGCTTTGCCGGCTGGTTGGATATGGGCGGCACCCTGGCCATGGTGAGCCTGCGCGGCGGCAGTGAATACGGTAGTGCCTGGCACAAGGCCGGTACCAAGCTGCAAAAACAAAATGTGTTCGATGATTTTATTGGCGCGGCTGAATGGCTGATCGACGAAAAGGTCACCTCGCCGGAGAAGCTCGGCATTATGGGCCGCTCCAATGGTGGGCTGTTGGTCGGTGCGACCGAGGTGCAACGCCCTGAGCTGTTCAAGGTGGCCCTGCCGATCGTCGGCGTACTGGATATGCTGCGCTACCACACCGCTTCGGCCAATGCGCGTCAGTGGTCCAGCGATTACGGCTTATCGGAAAACAAAGACGAGTTTGCCGCACTCTACGCATACTCGCCCGTGCACAACACCAAGAAGGGAACCTGCTACCCCGCCACCTTGATCACCACCGCCGACCGCGACGACCGTGTAGTCCCCTGGCATAGCTACAAGTTTGCCGCCGCACTGCAGCGGGATCAGGGTTGCGATAACCCCATCTATCTCGCCGTAGAGACCCGTGCCGGTCACGGTGCCGGCAAACCGGTGTGGATGCAGGTGGAAGACTTTACCAACCAGTATGCGTTTCTTGCCCATGAACTGGGACTCGAGATCGAGTAATCTCAGTGTTTTGGGGCGCGACCTGCGCCCCGGTTCCGGGGGGAATTCATGCGTGCATTTGTGACTGGCGGTACCGGCTTTCTCGGTGCCAACCTGATTGAACAACTGGTGGCCGATGGCTGGCAGGTGACCGCCATGCACCGGCCAAGCTCGGACCCGGCACGCTTGCGCGCGTTGGGTGCCACGTCGGTGGCGGCGTCGCTGGGGGATATCGAATCGCTGCGTGCAGCGCTGCCGCAAGAACTCGATGCGGTGTTTCACCTGGCCGGCAACACCAGTATGTGGCGCGGTGGCGACGCACAGCAGTGGCAAGATAATGTCGAAGGCTCGGCAAACCTGGCCAGGGTTGCGCGTGAGCATTTCGCGGCACAGCCAGATGCCCACCGAGGACGCATGATCGTCACCAGTTCAATCTCGGCCTACGGCTACCACTCCGATGTAATCAGTGAAGCCAGCCCCAAGCTCGCCACCAACCCGCGCTTCCATTACCACTACTCGAAAATGCACGCGGAACAGGCAGTGTTGCGCGAAGCGGCCAAGGGACTGGATGTGGTGTTCCTCAACCCCTGTGCCATTGTCGGCAAATACGATGTCTCCAGCTGGGCACAGACATTTTTTATGCTGGCAGAAAACAAGTTGCCGGGCGTGCCACCCGGCGCGGGTTCTTTTTGTCATGCTGGTGCCGTGGCGCGCGCGCATATCAGTGCTTTCCATCGCGGGCGCAGTGGTGAGAACTATATTCTCGCCGGCACCGACGCCAGTTTTCTGGAATTCTTCGGCATCATTGCGAAGCTGGTTGGGGTGCCCGCGCCCAAGCGCACGACACCGGCGCTGGCAATCCATACGCTTGCGCGCATATCCGATATCGCTGCGCGTTTTAGCGGGCGGGAACCCGCGGTAACGCCGCAAAAGGCAACGATGTTGACCGGACGCGCTCTGGCCGATTGCAGTCGTGCCGAACGAGAACTGGGTTACCAAAGTCGCGTAAGCCTCGAGGATATGCTGACCGAGTCCCGCGACTGGCTGGTGGCCGAAGGCTTGTTGCAGCTTCCACAGACAAAATAACTTCAGGGGAAACACGAGTGAATCGTCAAAATATTATCTTTATCCTGGTGGCGATACTGTTGGTTTTGCAATTGGTGCAGCATTTCTTTCTCTCAGCCCCTCAATAAATCCGCGCTCGCTACTAAACCGTAGAAGGGAAACAACGCATGGAAAGCTTGCAAGCGCAGTTGCAGGAACTTGCCCCGGTTTTCACGGCTGTCGGGGCGAATATTCTCTGGGCCCTGTTGGCACTGGTGGTGACCTGGATTGCTGCAAAGCTGGTGTCGCGCGCGGTAGCGCGCCTCAGTGAGCGCGGCATCGACGAAACGTTGGTCCCGGTACTTGAGACGCTTGCGGTATGGGCTACCTATGTTGTCGGCGGCCTGGTGGTGCTGGATATTTTCGGTGCGAACACCACCTCACTGGTGGCTCTGTTGGGTGCCACCGGCCTCGCGATCGGCCTCGCCCTCAAGGACACGTTACAGAGTATTGCCGCGGGTTTTGTGCTGCTGGGCCTGCGCCCGTTCCGGGTCGGTGAAACCATTCAGTTCGGTAGTACCATCGGTACCGTGCGCAAGATAGGCCTGTTCACTACGGAAATGGATACACCGGATGGCCTCCGTATCTCCGCTCCCAACGACAAAGTCTGGGGCGAAACGCTCACCAACTTTAGCCGCAATCCCAAGCGCCGTATCGAAATAGTTGCCAGCATCGCCTACCGTGATGATATTGAAACCGGGATGCGTGTCCTGCGGCAGCTGGTGGCTGAGGAGCCGCGTATTCTGGCGGACCCGGAGCCCGCATACGCGGTGCGTGAACTTGCTGATAGCGCGGTCAACCTGCACTTGCGCGCGTGGGTGAAAACCGAAGAGTATTGGGATGTGTACTGGGCGCTGATGAAGCAGCTCAAACCCGCTCTGGAAGCTGAGGGGCTCTCCATCCCCTTCCCGCAGCGGGAACTGCATGTTGTCGGAGGGGACGGTGTAAAGATAGCCCCCAAAACTGCCCCCAAAGCCGCCCCCAAATGAGATCCGCCAAGGTGCCGGGGCCGCTGTTTATCCCGTGTGATGGCAATTTCGTCGCAGAGGTATCGACGAACCTGTGATGCACTGCCATCTTGGCCGGCTAAATTTTTCTTATTCTTTTCCTATCATTCCGTTTACTGAGTAGTACTTTTAAAGAGGCGAAACTATGCGCAAAGCGCTCCTGAGTCTGGTTATTGCAGCGGCCGTCGCCGGTTGCCAGCAGGGTGAAGACCCCAAGAAACAAGCTGAACAGGCCGATGCCGTTCAATCCGGTGAGCAGGCCACCCAACTGCCGCTGACCCCCGAAGACACCCAGCAGGACGAGACTGCGCGCCTGACCGAGTGGTTCGATGCCAAGTACGAAGAAGAGCTGAAGTTCAGCCCTATTCAGCTGAGCTACCTGGGCCGCAAAGAGCTGTACAGCGAAATCGACGATATGACCAAGGCCGCGGCGGAGAGCCAGCTGGCGTGGAAAAAAACCACCGTCGACGAGATGAAGCAGCAGTTTGACTACGACAAGCTGAGCACCGAGGGCAAAGAATCCTACGACCTGTGGATCCAGCAGTACGAGCTGGAAAAGGCCAACCTGCCATTCTGGGACTACAGCTACTTCGCCAGCGAGCTGGGCGGCCCGGAAGCTCAATTCCCCACCTTCCTGATCAATCAGCACAAGGTGGATACCGAACAGGACATGCGTGATTACATCACCCGTATCGGCGGCATCAGCACGGCGTTAAGTCAGTTGCTGGAGCGCGCCAAGGTGTCCGCGAACAAGGAAATCCGCCCGCCGCAGTTTACCTATGACTTGGCCATCGAACGCGCGCAGAAGGTCACCACCGGTAAGCCATTCAGCGATGGCGACGATGCGCCGCTGATGGCGGATGCGAAGAAGAAGATTGCCGCGCTGCAAGACGCCGGCACCATTGATGAGGCCACCGCCAAAGACCTGCTGACCCAGGTAGAAACCGCGCTCACAAGCCAAATGAAGCCCTCTTATGACGCGTACATCGGTTGGCTGCAGGAAGACAAGGTTAATGCGGATGAGGTGCCCAAGGGCGTTTCCCACCTGCCGGACGGCGACAGCTACTACAACAATCGTCTGGCCAACCACACCACCCAGCCAATGACTGCGGAAGAGGTGCATCAGATCGGTCTGGATGAAGTTGCGCGTATTCGCAAAGAGATGGAGGCGATCAAGGATAAAGTCGGCTTCGACGGCAACCTGCAAGAGTTCTTTACCTTTATCCGTACCGACGACCAGTTCTACTACCCGAACACCGATGAAGGCCGCAAAGAGTATCTGGACAAGGTGGACGGTTTCCTTGCCGATATCGACGCCAAGCTGCCGGAGTACTTCGGAATCCTGCCGAAAGCCAAGTTGATCGTGAAGCGCGTGGAGCCATTCCGCGAAGTCCCCGGTGGCGCCCAGCACTATGTACCGGGCACACCGGACGGCAGCCGCCCGGGCACCTACTACGTGCACATGTCGGATATGAGCGCGCTGTCTACTGCGGATATGGAAACCGTGACCTACCACGAGGGTAACCCGGGCCACCACATGCAGATCTCTATCGCGCAGGAGCTGGAGAATATTCCCAAGTTCCGCACCAACGCGTTTTCCACTGCTTACATCGAAGGCTGGGCGCTGTACTCCGAGAAGCTGTCCAAGGAGATGGGCCAGTTCCAGGATCCTTACAATGACTTCGGTCGTCTGACCGCGGAAATGTGGCGCGCCATCCGCCTGGTGGTGGATACCGGTATGCACGCCAAGGGCTGGAGCCAGGATCAGGCCGTTGAGTACTTCCTGGAGAACTCTGCCATTCCAGAGACGGCAGTGCGCTCTGAAGTGCGCCGCTACCTGACCTACCCGGGCCAGGCCACTGCATACAAGATTGGTATGCTGAAAATTGAAGAGCTGCGCAGCAAGGCCGAAGAAACCTTGGGTGACAAGTTCGACATCCGCGGCTTCCACGACACCATTCTCGGTGGCGGCGCCCTGCCATTGCCGTTGCTGGAGCAGCGTGTAGAAAACTGGATTGCAGATCAGAAACAATCCAAAACCGACGGTTAATCCTCGCGAGGACACGTCGAAAAAGCCGGGCTTTGCCCGGCTTTTTTTTGCCAGTGCCGGCCCAATACCAAGCCAGCCCTGAGCCAACTTTAAAAATGCGCCGTATATACGCGGACCAAAAATCTATTCGGCCCCGACCAAGAATTATGGAGAAATCGCTATGTTAAACCCGGTCAGCTATTTACGTACCGGTCTCGTCGCGGCCGCGCTGTGCTTGGCAATGCCAGTACTCGCGGAAAAAGTCATCGAGAAAAACATCGCCAATCAGCAGCAGGCATTTCGCATCGTGCAGCTTGCTGAAAATTTGCATCATCCCTGGGCAGTCGCACAGTTGCCGGATGGCCGCTTTCTGGTGACCGAGCGTCGCGGGCGCCTGGCGCTCATAGATAACGGCAAGACTACCTATCTCGAAGGTGTACCGGAAGTTTCCGCCAAGGGTCAGGGCGGGTTGCTCGATGTGGTATTGCATCCCAAGTTTGGTGATGGTGCCAACGACTGGATTTACCTGACGTATTCAAAACCGTCTGCTAATGGCGCGGAATCTGCGTCCGCAGTGGTGCGTGCCAAGCTCGGTGAGCAGGGGCTGACCGATGTGCAGCCGGTGTTCGAACAGGACCGTTACTCTGCCCCGGGGCGGCACTACGGCTCGCGGCTGGCTTGGCTGCCGGACGGCACCCTGCTGATGAGTATTGGCGACCGCGGTATAGTGCGTGAGCGCGCGCAGGATATCAGCGATCATGCCGGCAGTGTGTTGCGCATGAGCGACACCGGTGCGCCGGTAAAAGGAAACCCGTTTGCTGGTGACAAGCGCGGCCATGATGAAATTTACAGTTATGGCAACCGCAATATCCAGGGTATGACGGTCACTGCCGACGGCCATATCTGGGCGAGCGAGCATGGCGCGCGCACCGGCGACGAACTCAACCTGATTGAGCCCGGTGTTAATTACGGCTGGCCCACCGTGAGCAAAAGTTTTGAATACAGTGGCGAGGCCGCCATTGGCGTGCCCTCGGCACCGGGCGTGCGCGATGCGGTGTTAATTTTTGACGGGCGCTTCGCGCCGTCTGGTCTGGCACTGGTCAAGAGTGAGCGTTTCCCGGCCTGGAACGGCAACCTGCTTGCCGGCGGACTCGGCAGTGAAAAACTGGTGCGGGTTGTACTTGATGGCGACAAGGTGACGGGAACTGAAACCCTGCTCGAAGGACAGGTGGGAAGGATTCGCGATGTGCGCCAGGGTAAGGATGGTTATCTCTATCTGTTGAACGATACCAACGATGGTGGCCTTTACCGTTTGGAGCCCGTCGTGGATTAACACAGTCTGCGAGCGCTGAAAAAATTTCGTGTAAAGGACCCTGCCATTTGGCGGGGTTTTTTATAAAGGGAAATCTTCGCCAAAAAATCACCGCATCAGTAATCCAACCCGCGGCGCGCCGCGTAGAAATCTCCGAGACAAAACACAGACCCCCTTTGCAGTCTTTTGTCTCTCCCTCCTAGTGTGCTCACCCCCGAGCACCTGCGAGTTGCCCCATTTATGCCGCCTTTGCCCAAGGCGGCATTTTTTCTTCCCGCATGCCCTTGGGCGGCAAAACCATCGCCAGCTGCTAGATTAACTATATGGCGCCGTTTTTTGCGGTCGCTGCGTGTATTGTGATCTGGGGAAACCTTGGCTACTTCGACTTCTTCCGGTGACGGGAAACCGACAACTGCTGCATCCGGCAACTCAGCCACACCCGATCAGGTCAACCTGCAGAAGGCAGATCTGACGAGTGTCTTTGCCACTTTGGGTACGTCCGCCAAGGGCCTCACCGGTGCGGATGCCAAGTCACGCCTGCAAAAATTTGGTCCCAACGCCATCACCGAAAAAGAGGAGAGTGCATGGCGCCGCTTCCTGCATTATTTCTGGGGCCCGATACCGTGGATGATCGAAGCTGCCGCCTTGCTGTCGGCGATCATCGGGCACTGGGCCGACTTCGCGATTATCAGCGTGCTGCTGCTGTACAACGCCGTAGCCGGTTTCTGGCAGGAGCGTAAGGCTTCCCGTGCGCTCGCTGCGCTGAAAGCCGGTATGGCGCCCAAAGCGGAAGTGCTGCGCGATGGTGACTATCAGGCGGTGGATGCGGCGGAAGTGGTCCCCGGGGATATCGTACGCGTGCGTCTGGGGCAGATAGTGCCCGCGGATGTGCGATTTATCGATGGTGACTTCATCAGCATTGATCAGGCCGCGCTCACCGGTGAGTCACTGCCGGTGGATAAGAAGGTCGGCGACATCGGTTACTCCGGCAGTATCGCCAAGCGCGGCGCCATGAGTGCTGTGGTTATCGGTACGGGTAGTAATACCTTTTTTGGTCGCACCGCCAAACTCGTGGCCAGTGCCGGCAAAGGCATGTCGCATTCACAGCGCGCCATGACCCAGATCGGCGACTTTCTGATTTTTTTCTGCCTGTTACTGGCGCTGATTCTGGTGGGCTATGAGTTGTACCACGATATCGTGGTGGCGAAGGATTGGCACTGGTCCAGCGCGGTAGATATTTTGCGTCTGGTGTTGGTGCTGTTGATTGCCTCGATTCCAGTCGCGATGCCATCGGTGGTCACCGTCACCAACGCGCTGGGCGCGCTGGCGCTGTCGCGCAAGAAAGCCATTGTGTCGCGCCTCGAATCGATCGAGGAACTCGCGGGCGTGGATATCCTGTGTACCGATAAGACCGGCACGCTCACCAAAAACCAGCTCACCTTACACGAACCAAAACTGTTTGATGCAGAGGATGCCGATACCCTGATCGTCGGTGCTGCGCTGGCCTCCGAAGCCGGTTCCAGTGACCCCATCGATTGTGCGATCGCGGCTGGTGTGAAAGACCCGTCTGCTTTGAGGAGGTATACCCGCGGCGACTTCACCCCCTTTGACCCGGTCACCAAATACACACTCGCCAAGGTGACCGACGCCGACGGCAAGGCCCTGAGCTTCGCCAAAGGTGCGCCCCAGGCCATCGCCAAATTGTGTGCACTTGAAGGCGACGCGGCGAAGAAAGTTGAGCAGAGCGTGGCGGATCTGGCCGAACATGGCTTGCGTGCGCTGGCCGTTTCCATGTCGGCAAATGACGGCGATCACTGGTCATTTCTCGGCATCCTGTCACTGGAGGATCCTCCCCGCGAAGATTCCCGTGAGACCATCGCCAGGGCGCGGGAGCACGGGCTCGCGGTCAAAATGATTACCGGCGACGATGTCGCCATTGGCAAGGAGATCGCAGAACAGGTTGGTATCGGCACCAATATCCTGAATGCCGCCGATGTATTTCCCAAGGATTTAAATCCCGATCACCTGCCGCAGAAAAGCATCGACTGTGTAGAAAAGGTGGATGGCTTTGGGCGCGTGTTTCCCGAACACAAATACGCGATTGTGAAAGCGCTGCAGGGCCAGCATCACCAGGTGGCGATGACTGGCGATGGGGTCAACGATGCCCCGGCACTAAAACAGGCGGATTGCGGTATTGCCGTGAGTGGCGCCACCGACGCCGCACGCGCGGCGGCTGCGATTATTCTCACCGCGCCGGGTCTGTCTACCGTGGTAGACGCCATTGATGAAGCGCGTCGAATTTTCGTGCGCATCCTTAACTACATGCTGTTTCGCGTTGCCATGACGTTGGACATTATGGCGGTAGTGGTGATCGCCACCGTATTTTTCGGATTTACCCCGCTGACGCCAGTGATGATCGTGCTGATCGCGCTGCTGGACGATGTGCCCATCATGACCATTGCCTACGATAACACCCGCGAACCGGCGCGCCCGGTGCACTGGCAAATGCATCGTTTGCTGTTTGGTGCCGGCGTGCTGGGCTTGTTTGCGATTGCACAAACGGTCGGGCTTTTATTGATCGGTATGGAGTGGCTCGGCAATAAAGAGTGGCAGTCGTGGATCGCGCTCAGCAAAGAACAGCTGCAAACTGTTGTCTTTCTGCAGATCGTCGCCGGTGGTCACCTGTTGCTGTTTGTGGTGCGCGCGCGTCACGCTTTTTATGCAAAACCCTGGCCTGCACGGCCGCTTGTGGTCGCTATTCTCGGCACCCAGGTGCTGGCGGTATTGATGTGCGGCTTTGGCTGGCTGGTGCCGAAAATACCCTGGGCGATTATCGGGTTGGTGTGGTGTTACATGCTCGCCTGGATGTTTGTGCTGGATGTGGTCAAACGGGTGCTTTACCAGCATCTCGGTGGCGCGGAAAAAAGTTCCGGAGAGACGCAGTGAATTACTTTGATGATTTTCGGATCAAACCCGGGAGCAAGGTGCACCTGGATAAAATTGATGCCTCGTATCACGGTGATATCAAGGACGAAGATGCGGCGATTGCAGTGACGCAGGCGTACAAGGCCAAACTGCGTGAGCTGCAGTATCTGATGTACGCGGAGCACAAGCGTTCACTGTTGATCTGCCTGCAGGGGCGTGACGCTGCGGGCAAGGACGGCACCATCAACCATGTACTGGGATCAATGAATCCCCAGGGCTGTACAGTAACCGGGTTCAAGCAACCGTCAAAAGCGGAGTCGGAGCACGATTTTTTGTGGCGCTGCCACAAAGTCACTCCGCGGCGTGGGCATGCGGCGATTTTTAATCGCTCGCACTATGAGGATGTGCTGGTTCAGCGGGTGCACAATATCGTGCCGAAGAAAGTCTGGTCCGGTCGCTACGAGCACATCAATAACTTCGAGAAGCTACTCGCCGACAATGACACCATGGTGCTCAAGTTTTACCTGCATATCGACGCCGATGAGCAGTTGGAACGGTTCAAGAAGCGCATCGATGATCCGGCGCGACACTGGAAAATCAGTGAATCCGATTACTCCGAGGCGCAGTACTGGGATGACTATACGGCGGCGTTTGAAGATGTACTGGAAAAATGCAGTACCAAGCATGCGCCATGGTTTGTAATCCCCGCGAACAAAAAGTGGTTTCGCAACCTGGCGGTATCGCAAATCGTATTGCGCGCACTGGAATCGATGGATATGAAGTTTCCCAAACCCAGCGTGGATATCGACAGCACCCGCAAGAAATACCATGCTCTGCACAAAGAAGTGAACAAAGAGGACAAGGATCTGGAAAAAAATGGCGAGAAAAAGAAGAAAGGCGGTAAGAAGTAAATCGTCCGGCCGCAGTCGCGGCCAGACGAAGTATTGCGGAGTGCTGCCTTACGCGCTCCCTTAAGCGCTGCCCTAGAAGGCAACCCGGCGGTAGCGGCGGTAGTTCGGCGACCAGAAATTCTTTTCGATATTCTTCTCGAGCTTTTCCTGGGTAATGCCCGGGGCGACCCCGTCTTCCTGCGCCTGCAGGCCCACGGCCATGGCAATGGCTTTGCCCACTTCGCGAATATTCGACATCGCCGGCAACAGCGCACCGCTGCCCTCTTTCACCACCGGCGCGTTTTCTGCCAGCGCGTTGGAGGCCGCCATCAGCATATTCTCGGTAACCCGATTGGCATTGGCCGCGATCACACCGAGGCCGACACCCGGGAAGATATACACATTGTTGCACTGGGCAATGGGGTATTTTTTGCCTTCGACTTCCACTGGCTCAAACGGGCTGCCGGTCGCTACCATGGCCTCTCCCTGGGTCCACTCCAGCACTTCCTGGGGCATGGCTTCGGCGCGCGAGGTTGGGTTGGATAGCGGCATTACCAGCGGGCGCTTGCAGCCTTTGTGCAGTGCTTCAATCACTGGCTGGGTGAACAATCCGCCCTGGCCGGATACGCCGATCAGGATGGTGGGCTTCACGTGTTCAATCAGGGTCTGCAGGTCCCACTCCGGCGATTGCGGATATTTTTCCGTGCTCTGTGCCAGCTTTTCCTGGAAGTCGTGCAGGCCCTTCATTTCGTTGGTAACCAGACCATAGCGGTCGAACATAAAGATACGCTCGCGGGCCTTTTTCTCGCTGAGCCCGTCACCGACCATGGCGGACACCACCTGCTCGGCAATGCCACAGCCGGCGGAACCGGCGCCCACCACCAACACTTTCTGTTTGGAGAGCTTCTCTTCCTTGGCCTTGCATGCGGCCAGCATGGTGCCGAGTGCCACCGAAGCGGTGCCCTGAATATCGTCATTGAAGCAGCACACTTCATCGCGGTAGCGGTTGAGTAGCGGCATGGCGTTGTTCTGGGCGAAGTCCTCGAACTGAATCAGTACCTTGGGCCAGCGACGTTTTACCGCGGCAATA
The DNA here is from genome assembly GCF_001999945.1 of Microbulbifer agarilyticus. Taxonomy (NCBI): domain Bacteria; kingdom Pseudomonadati; phylum Pseudomonadota; class Gammaproteobacteria; order Cellvibrionales; family Microbulbiferaceae; genus Microbulbifer; species Microbulbifer agarilyticus. The sequence goes on along the minus strand of NZ_CP019650.1, from coordinate 4,062,660 downwards.
AATTCCTCAATAAATTCATCGTACTCCTCCTGCGAAATACGCTCGTTGCGCCAGCCCATATACATGGGGTCGTTCAGCAGGGTGCGGTTGTTGGTGCCCACATCCAGAGTGACCGGCAGCGTATAGGCTGGGCTGATGCCGCCGCAGGCCGTATACAGGGACAGCTTGCCGATGGGAATGCCCATACCGCCAATACCCTGGTCGCCCAGGCCGAGGATACGCTCACCGTCGGTGACCACGATGACTTTTACGTTCTCTTTCGTCGCACTGCGCAGGATGTCGTCCATGTGTTTGCGGTCCGGGTAGGACACGAACAAACCGCGGTGATTGCGGTAGATATTGGAGAACTCTTCACAGGCCGCGCCCACGGTGGGGGTATAGATAATCGGCAGCATCTCTTCGATATGCTGTTCGATCAGGCGGAAGAACAGAGTCTCGTTGTCGTCCTGAATTGCGCGCAGGTAGACATGGCGCTCCAGGTCAGTGCTGCATTGCTGGTACTGATGGTAGGCGCGCCGCGCCTGCTCGCTGATCGATTCCACATTGTTGGGCAACAGGCCCACCAGGTTGAATTCGATACGTTCCTGTAGGGTGAAAGCGCTGCCCTTGTTCAGCAGCGGCATCTCCAGCAGCGAGGGACCGGCGTGGGGGATATACAGGGGGCGTTTGGTTTTCTGGCTCATAAATAAGTAAACAGCTAATTCGGCGACCAATATGGTGGTAAACAGTCATGTGCGCGACAGCCTTTGTCATTGACGCGCAGGAAATTCTGGTGCGCATTTTACGCAGGCTTGTGCGTCTGTGTCCCACCCCGACAGGGAGGTAAAAGCGGAATTTTTCTGAAAAGAACAATTAGAAAAGAAAGTGCGGTAGGCTCTGGCAAAACAACACAAAACTTTGCAAGGATTTTCATGTTCAGCTTTCAGATCGAACCCCGCTTCAGCGAAACCGATGCCCTCGGGCATATCAACAACACCGTGGTACCGGTGTGGTTTGAGCAGGGGCGCACACCGATCTTCGAGCTGTTCAATCCCACCCTGGATCTGCAGAAGTGGAATCTGATCCTGAAGAAAATGGATGTGGATTTCGTCGCGCAGATCTACCTCTACTCGCCGGTGGAGATCCGCACCAGCCTGAGTAACGTGGGCAATACCTCAATGACCATTCATCAGGAAGTGTGGCAGAAAGGCAAGCTGGTGGCGCAGGGGGATTGTGTGATGGTGCACTTTGACTATGCGCAGCAGACCAAGGCACCGATTCCGGAAGATGTTAAACAGACGCTGCTGGAGCATCTGGCTTAACTCCGCGTGACGATCATGACTTAGACAGCGTTTGCCGTGCTCAGGCGGTGATGACCTGATTGCGACCGCTGTCCTTGGCCCGGTAAAGGCGGGAATCGGCTTCTGCGAGTAGCTGGCTCTGCCCGCTCTGTTTGGCGTTGCTGCCACCTTCGGCAACGCCGAAGCTGATGGAAATCTTCACATCCTCTTCGTACTGGGCGCTCAACGCCTCCACCTTGTGGCGCAGCTTTTCGGCCAGTATGCCGCCGCCCTGTACGTCCGTATTGGGCAGCAGGATCAAGAACTCCTCGCCCCCCCAACGCGCTACCACATCATCCGCTCGGGTATTGTCCTGCAGCGTCTGCGCGACGTCCTGCAGGATGCGGTCGCCGAAGCAGTGGCCGTAGGTGTCGTTGATGGCCTTGAAGCTGTCCAGGTCGCCAATCAGGACCGTGTAGCGCCCGGCCAGTTCGCGGTTGCGCCGTTCCATCTCGTCGATGGCGCGGTAGGCTTCACGGCGGTTGGCCAGCCCGGTGAGTGCATCGGTGCTGGCATGGTTTTCCAGCTCTGCGGTGAGCTTGTGCAGCATTTGCTGGGTCTGGTGACGGCTGCTGTCGAGGATCGCGGTCAGCGCAGTGAGGGCGCCGAATACGGCGATAAAGCGCGCGCGGTGGGCGGTATCGTACTCTGCCAGCAGCCCGGGGAAATCCGGGTAGAACAGGATCAGCCCGGTGGTGGCGCCGACACCAGCAAGGGTCACCGTGCCCCACTTGTAGCCATACAGGTTGATAAAGCCCGGCACCAGCATGACCGCCCACATCAGCCCGGTGTTATTCACGCCGCCGGACAGCAACAGATAGAAGAACAGTACCAGTAACAGGGCACCCACCAGCATCGGTGTCTTACGGCTGGGTCCGGCGACATTCACGCCCACGTAGGACAGCAGAATGATCCCGGCTACAGCGAACAGGGTTGCGGACAGCACCACATCCGCAGACATCAGCGCAATGACGCCCATGGCGCCGGTAATGGCGAGGGCAAAGATCAGCATATAGCCCGAGGCCTGGATCCGCCGGCGCAGTTCCAGTGCGCGCGCCTGCGCGACCGGGTCGGCGCTGTCGCTGCGCAAGATTTCGTTGGTGGGTGATGCAGTGATTTCCATGGTATCGCCAGTACTCTGTTCGGCCATTTCCATTGGCCGTGTATTTCCCGCCGGCTAACACCGGGCGCTCAGCGGGCTATAGTAAAGGCGAATGGGACTGGCGCGGAGAGGGTCATGGGGCGGCTGCTACTGATTTGTGAAGACGTTCTCAGTCTGGAGGCCGATGCACTGGTGTGTCCCGCCCACAAGCACCTGATTCGGGGGCGCGGGCTGTCTGCACAGGTCTACGATCGCGCCGGTGACGCACTGGTCAGTGAATGCTCACAGTTGCCGGAGTGCCCGGTGGGAGAGGCCCGGGTGAGTGCTGCGCCCAACCTTCTTGTGAATCATCTGATCCATACAGTCACTCCACAGTGGAGCAGTGGCGATCAGTGGGGTGCGCAGGGAGTGGCGCAATTGCGCGAGTGCTATGACAGTGTACTGGCGCTCGCTCGGGAGCGCGGCTTGCGCCGTTTGCTATTCCCGGCACTCGGTGCCGGCACCAATCGCTTCCCCCATGAAATTGCAGCCCACCAGGGGCTCACGGCCCTGCGTGCCGCGCAGGATGACTTTTCGCAGCTGACCGTAAGCCTGCACTCGCGGGCGGCGCTCGCCACCTGGCGCAAAGTAGATGCGCGTTTTTTTTCTGAAAATCAAAACGGCGGTGATCCGGCAGCTTCGGCTTAACAGAATTTGGCGCGATCTACGCGCGTGTCGAAATCCTTCCTGTGTTTGAATCGGTGCCAAAATTCTTCGTGATTTAACGCGTTGATACGCCGGATTTTTTCTCGCAGATTAATCCCAATCGAACGAATGTTCTGAACTTCCAACTGTTTCACGATTTTTTAAATTTTTCCCTTCGCGATCAATCCGCACTTTTGCTGCACCCGTACTCCAATCGCAACCATCAATGACAAAGATCAAAAACGCGATCTGAATCATCTAGCAAATACCGGAGTCCTTTTATGTTCAGCAAAAACAAACTCGCCCTTGCCCTGGCGGTGAGCGCAATTTCTATCTCTGCACAGGCGGAGGATTTCTATATTGGCGGTAACATCGGTTACAGCGATATGGATAACACCGCCACTAGTGGCAGCTTCAGTAGTGAATTCGTAACCGGGCCGGGCACCACCCTGCCGGCCGGCGTTGCCCTGCCCGCGGGTACCGATGTGGGTTGGAATACCAATGTCGACAGTGGTACCGCCTACAGCCTGACCCTCGGCTACAACATGGGGCAGATTCGCTTCGAAGCCGAGTACGCGCGCTCCATGAATGATGTTGATTCCCACAGCAATGTTTCCACCGCGGGTATCGCGCTGGGCAGTGAAGATGCCGGGGTTCTGGTGACGGGTGCGCCGGACAGTCTGGGTGTGACTGTTGCGGACCTGGTCGCTAATGGTCGCGGTGAATTCGATGCGAGCTATTTGTTTGCCAACGTGTATTACGACTTCGATCTGGGCAGCCCCTTTAAGCCCTACATCGGCGCTGGTATTGGTAACGCCGATGTCGACATAGAGTATCGTCCGTCCGGGGTAACGATCATTAACGATGACGACAGTGTCTTCGCCTATCAGATAATGGCCGGTGTTAACTTTGATGCCACCGAGCAGCTGACCGTATTCGGTGGCGTGCGCTGGCGCGAAACCGACGATATCCGCGTCAATGCGGACCTGTTCGACGCGCGTTTTGATATGGAAATGAGCAGCTTTGTTGCCGAGCTGGGTACCCGCTTCAATTTCTGATTGCGGATTGTGTACCGACTAAAGAACGGGCCCTGGAGCCCGTTTTTTATTTGCCGCGCATCGTTCTTTTCGTCATGATGCAGATCCCCGCCTCCCGGATATGGATTTGTAAAAGGAACATCCGCGCTATGAAACTTTTTGGTAGCTTCACCTCACCTTTTGTACGCCACTGCCGTATTGCCTTGATGCAGTCAGGTCTCGACTGGGAAATGGCCGAACTGGATATTCATACCAGCAAGGATCCCCGTACGCCAACCCTGCGTGTGCCTTTCCTGGAAGATGGCGCGCTCAGGCTGACCGATTCCACGTCCATCGTAAAATATGTCCGCGAAAAATCGGGGCAGGCATTTATCAGTGATATCAGAGATCTCGATCGCTACTGTCTCGCAAATACCTTGCTCGATAGCGCGATAAATTTGTTCCTGCTGGAGCGCACTGGCCTGGACCTGAATGAGAACGTGTACACCCGTCGCCAGCAAAAACGTGTTGCATCCATTTTGGGTGAGCTGAACGCCGCGCCTCTGCCGGTGGCTGGCGAATTTAATGATGCTCATTATCGCGTAGCGGTCGGCGTAGCCTGGGGGCAATTCCGTAATCGCTTCTCTATTGACGGGCACGAAAACCTGCAGCGTTTACTGGAAGTTGCCAGCGAAGATCCCATATTTGTTGCGACCGCCCCGCCCGCTTAATTGCATTAAAGTGAAGAGGTAGGCCTGTGGGTATGCCTCTTTCGCAAATTTCCACTTGCTATTTTTCTTCGTTGCTAGACATTTGTTCAAGTAGTTTTCTCGCTACAATCGCTCCCACCGATAGATTCTGATTTTCTTAAAAAACCCCGCTCGTCATATAACACCCTCAGGAGACAGCGGTGAGCGCCGTAATTCTGGCTGTGCGCTCTGCGGTCCCTTGTCTTTTCCTTTAAAAAAATAAATACAGGAAAAAACCATGACGCTCAGAAAAGTTTTTCTGGTGGCGGCGCTAATGTTTTGCGCAAAAGGACATGCCCTGTGTCCGGAAGGCTCCACCTTTGATTCCTCATTAGATTTTTGTGCAACCGAAACCGATGCTTTTGGTCCATTCACCAATGCCATGGTCGACAAGTGCGTTGCCTATGGCGGTGGCAGCGCTTGCACCAATACTTATACCTACCCGGTACAGGGTACCAATGTTGAAGTACTGCGCTGGTCCCGCGGCTTCACCGAAAACCTGCGCGGCACCGGCAGCTGTCCGGACGACACCGTGCGCTCCCCTACCTACGGAGGCCACTGTTTTGAACAGGTGAGCGGTGCGGAAAATAATGTGTACGGCAACTTCAAGGGCGAAGAGGTTGAGGCCTGCGACCGCCTAGGTGGAGGCACTGCTTGTTACACCAATCGCTGGTCGGCGAATTTCTACCTCGCGGTAAAAGATGAAATTGCCAATGCGCCGGATCCAGATCCCGCTCCGCAGCTGGTGAATAAATTCGGTGTCTGGCTGTGGTATATCGATGAGGCCGGTCTCGGTCGCACCCACACGCAGCTGGCAGATGAGCTGGCGGCAATGGGTGTAAAGCGTATCTTTATCAAGATCGCTGACGGTTCGCAGAACTGTGGCCTGTTTGCCGATGCCTGTTCGACCACCACCACCGATATTTACCGCTCCCGCGGTATCGAGCCCTGGGCCTGGTCCTATAACTACCCGGGCAATGAAAGCGCGCAGGCGGATGCACTTTATTATGCCGCTAAATACGGCTATGTCGGTTTTGTCTTGGATGTGGAGGTAGAGTTCAACAACACCACTACCGAACTGCACAGCATTTATCAGGCAATGCTTTCCGCACGTGATGACGCGGAACGCGATGGACATTTCTCTGGCAGTTTCCCCATCGGCACCACCACTTGGGGTAACCCGATGGATCAGGGGATGAATGTAGGCATCATCGACCAGTATGTGGATTTCCACATGCCGCAGACCTATGTGGAAGTCTGGGGCCAGCCCTACATGCAGGCGGCCAAGCAGTGGATTGCTGCGGGTAACTGTGAATACCGCGAAATGGGTGCGCAGAAGCCGATCTGGCATATTGTTTCCACCGAGTACGACGATATCACCCCGGCACAGCTGACCGACTTCCTCGAAGCGGCCGGCCCGAATACCTCGGTCTGGCGTGTGCCCGGCGGCTCCGTACCGCAGGCCGTGTGGAATGACTGGGCGGCACTCGACTGGAATATGTCCGAGTTTGATGCGACCGACTGCAATACCGGTAACAATAACCTGACCGATTATCTGGGTGATTCCGGTGTGATTGTCGATCCCGTTGATCCGGTAGACCCGCCGGCGCCGGTTGCGATTCCCTACTGGAAACAAACCGAAAACTACTATGACCCCTACGGCACCTGCTCCATCACCTCACTGGCGATGGTTACCGACCACTTCGGTTTCACCAGCCCCGCCGCTAATGGCCGAACCCCGGATTACCTGTACGAAGAACTCGGTGGGGTACTGCAAACGGTGCCGGACCTGGAGTGGGGCTTTAACCAGATGGCGATTCGCGCCGGCAGCAGCAAGCGCGCGGACAGCAAAACCAACGGCACCATTCAGGAGCTGCGCGACGCAGTGACTACCGGCAAGCTGGCGATTGTGCACGGCTGGTTCACCAACCCGGGCCACATCATGGTGGTGACCGACTTTGATGGTGAGTACTACACCGTGAATGATCCGTTCGGTCAGTGGAACCTGCAGAAGTGGGGCAGCTACAACTCCAATGTTTCCGGCGAAGGCGTACGCTACCCGAAAGACGCCTTTGAGTACGCCATTAACGACAATGGCACTGGCGACGATCTATGGCTGCACATCTATGAATAACTGATTGTGTTAAGCCAATAAAAAACGGGGCCAGTTGGCCCCGTTTTTTTGTGCGTGGAAGAAATTACTTCTTCGCGCGCTTGCGCATATTTTCCTGCAGGATTTTTTTGCGCAGACGGATGTGGTTCGGGGTTACCTCACACAGCTCGTCGTCTTCGATAAATTCCAGTGCCTGTTCCAGGGTGTGGCGGATCGGCGGTGTCAGGGTCAGGGCTTCATCGGTACCCGCGGCGCGCACATTGGTGAGCTGCTTGGCCTTGGTGGGGTTAACCACCAGGTCGTTGTCGCGGGAGTGCAGGCCGACGATCTGGCCTTCATAAATTTCTTCACCGTGGCCCAGGAACAGACGGCCGCGGTCCTGCAGTGCATACAGGGCGTAGGCCAGCGTCTTGCCTTTCACCATGGATACCAGTACACCGTTGATGCGGCTGGTTACGTCACCTTCCTTCACCGGACCGTAGTGGTCGAAGATGCTGGTCATGATGCCGGAGCCACTGGTCAGGGTCAGGAACTGGTTACGGAAACCGATCATGCCGCGGGACGGTACCACGAAGGTCAGGCGCACGCGGCCCTTGCCGTCCGGCTCCATGTTAGTGAGTTCGGCCTTGCGCAGACCCAGCTCTTCCATAATGGAACCCTGGTGCTGATCTTCGACGTCGATCACTACCTGCTCGTAAGGTTCCTGTACTTCACCATCGACAATTTTCTGTACTACTTCCGGACGGGATACACCCAGCTCGAAGCCTTCGCGACGCATGGATTCGATCAGTACCGACAGGTGCAGTTCACCGCGGCCGGATACTTTGAACTTGTCCGGAGAATCGCCCTGCTCCACACGCAGTGCCACGTTGTGGATCAGTTCCTGGTCCAGGCGCTCCTTGATATTGCGGCTGGTGACGTACTTGCCGTCCAGGCCGGCGAACGGCGAGTCGTTCACCTGGAAAGTCATGCTTACGGTGGGCTCGTCCACGGTCAGCGCAGGCAGTACTTCCGGGTTTTCCGGGTCACACAGGGTGTCGGAAATATTCAGCTCGCCCACACCGGTAATACAGACGATGTCACCAGCGCTGGCCTGTTCCACTTCCACACGCTCGAGGCCCAGGTAACCCATTACCTGCAGTACCTTGGCCTTGCGGGAGTTGCCTTCGCGGTCGAGTACAACGGTCTGCTGGTTCGGCTTCAGGGTGCCGCGGGTGATGCGGCCAACACCGATCACGCCCACGTAGCTGTTGTAGTCCAGTGCGGAGATCTGCATCTGGAAGGGGCCGTCCTGGTCAACCTTGGGCGGCTCAACCTTGTCGACGATCATCTGGAACAGCGGGGTCATGTCGTCCGCCATATCGGTTTCGTCGTTACCGGCGATACCGTTCAGGGCCGAGGCGTAGATCACCGGGAAGTCCAGCTGCTCGTCGGTGGCACCGAGGCTGTCGAACAGGTCGAACACCTGGTCCATGACCCAGTCCGGACGCGCGCCCGGGCGGTCGATCTTATTGATGACCACGATCGGGTTGAGGCCCTGCTCGAACGCCTTCTGGGTTACGAAGCGGGTCTGCGGCATGGGGCCGTCTACCGCGTCTACCAACAGTAGCACCGAGTCCACCATAGACAGTACGCGCTCTACCTCACCACCGAAGTCGGCGTGCCCCGGGGTGTCCACGATGTTGATGCGGTAGTCGTTCCAGTTGATCGCGGTGTTCTTGGCGAGGATGGTAATGCCGCGCTCTTTTTCCTGATCGTTGGAGTCCATCACGCGCTCGGAATCGGCGCTGCGGCGGTCGAGGGTGCCGGACTGCTGCAGCAGCTTGTCCACCAGGGTGGTCTTACCGTGGTCAACGTGGGCGATGATCGCGATATTGCGAAGATTGTCTATCACAGGGGGCCTCTGGGCGTAATGCGTGATTGGGCGCAACCATAGGGTCACACCAGAGAATTAGGTCAGGCGGGGGCTGGGCTGAGATGAGATACAGCGGCTATCCGGCCAAAGCGCGCGCATTATAGAGCTGAAATGTGGCAATTGGGAGTTGGGCTGGTGAAAAGTTGTGCGAAAAAGTCGCTTTGTTGGCGGGAGAGCCCCTCGAATTCGGCACCGAGAAGCGTCTATTTACTGGCCTAAAAACGCTATTTAGGACTCAAGAGCTAGTTATGCCAGTATTTCCGGGCTCCTGATTTGCGAATATGGCAGAACAAAAACCCGGTTCATGGCAGGTATTAAGCGTCGCGCTAGGGCATGCATACAGCATCCATGGCTTCAGTGGGTACTGGCCAGTGCCCGCGCATTCAGGCACCGTCTCGCGTCGCGGCCGGCACCCGTAGCATAGGAATCAAGCCAATCCGGCCAGGCTCCAGCTACCACACAGTGAATCGCGCTGACGTCCTGCTGGCGACGGTAGGCTTCCAGCAGTGCCGCATAGGTGCGAAAGCGCTGGGATATTTTGCGTACGTAATCGTAGGGTTCCTGCCCGCGTGCATAACCGTAACGTGCCTTGGAGTAGTATTTCCTTTCTGCCAGCAGCAGCATGGCGTTTTCCACGTTGCCAAACCAGACATTGCGGTCCCAGCCTTTTTCCTCCGCCAGGTCCTGTGCGTCGTACACATGTCCGAGGCCAGCGTTATATGAGGCGAGGGTAAACCACATTCTGTTCTCGGGGCTGATACCCTTGTCTTCAAATTTGCGATACAGCCAGCGCAGATACTTCAGGCCGGCGCGCACACTGGTCTCAGGGTCGAACAGGTTATTCTCGCCCACCTGCTTGCCGGTATCCGGCATGACCTGCATCAGACCCTGCGCACCAACCCAGGATTTTGCTTTGGGGTTGAACGAGCTTTCCTGAAACATTTGCGCGACGATCAATCGCCAGTCGAAGTTAAACTCCTCCGCATATTTTTTTACCAGCTCGTCATAGGGAGAAATCTCACCCTTCTCGCTAAGGTACTTGATTTCATCCCGTGTTCTACGCGGTTGGTCAAAATATTTCTTGTACAGAGTCTCGCGCAGTTTGACGATTTTGGGGGTGTTGAAAAACTTCTCTATTGCAGCGAGCAGCTCTGGATTATTTTCCCGCACCATCCACGCGTAAAAATTATCTTCAATTTTAAGGTCGTAAATTTTGACGATGTCGTCGCGCCAATGTTTTTCCAGACGCACGGTCACGTCATCGGCAATCGTAAGGTCGTACTCGCCATCGGCCACATGATCGAGAATCTGGGGGATGGTCAGGTTTTCCGGTACCAGCGCAATATCGATTTTTAAATCCTTAAACTCTGGTCGCTCCTGCATCAGCTGCATCAGCAGTTCGAACTGGCTACTCGACTTCAGCAAATGGATGGTTCTGCCGTTCAGGTCTTCCAGTGTCTCTAACTTGTCCTCCGGCTGACCGACAATGGATACCGCTGCCTGTATGTAGTGGGGGCCAAAGTCCATGCCGGCCTCATCCCGCGCGTCGGTGTCAGAGATCAGGCTGGCGGCTACATCTGCTTTGCCGTCACGCACCATGGTGAATATTTCGCGGTGGGTGGGCGCAACCACAATCTCCAGTCGGACACCGAGGCTCTTGGCAAACTGCTGCAGCAGTTCGTATTCGTATCCCATCACCCGTCCCTTCCACATAAAATAGGTACCGGGATGGTTGCGGGTCACCGCGCGGAGCACACCTCGCTCCTTGATTGAGTCCAGGTCTCCGATATGGCGTTCGTAGGGGTTGGTCAGTTTGATACTGCGAATGGCCTCATTGAGCGCCTGTTTCAACTGTGGTGAGTCTTTGCGAATACCGATGGTCAGAGGGTCTTCACGCTCAAACACCACATTCTTTTTGATATTGTCACGGAATTGTTGCACCAAATCGAAAATCTGTTCATCGATTACCGTGAAGTCGATATGCCCCATGGAAACGTCAATTGCCAGTTCGACATAATTTTGAGTGACCACCTCGAGTTTCAGGCCCGGGTGCTGTTTGGCGATTTCCCTGCCGCGGGTCTCAAAAACAGTTCCCTTGGTAACCGCGAGGGTTTTACCTTCCAGGGAATCGCCGGCCTTGACCTCCGGCGTATCCGTGTTCGATACCAGGGTGTCGTGGGTCTTGCCGACAGTTTTACTGAAGTCGATAAGTTCAGCACGTTCTCTGGTGGGCACCAAATTGTTCGCGATGATATCGCCCTTGCCTTCGATCAATAGTGGAATAAGTCGGTCAAAATTTTCCACGAACAGCACCACGGGTTCGAGACCCAGCTTTTCCGCCTTGCGGCGTGCCAATTCAATCTCAATGTCCTGCTGTGTCGCCGCGCGGTGCAAAGAATCTGTGTTGGCGATGTCAATCAGGATACGCAGCATGCCGCGCTTCTTAATCGCGTTCAGATCACCGGTTTCGATATAGTTATTGAATGCGCCAATTGGGTATTCCGCGGTGGTGTCTGGATCCCATACAGCGCTAGGCCGGAGGTCGCCTTTTTGCGCCGCTTTACCGGTGAACTTCTTATGGGGTTGGCCCGCCGTGCCATTTATAGTGGCGCCGTCAGCATCACTGTCAGTGGACGAATGATCGACCTCGCCATTTTCAGCGCCAACTGTGCCTGGTTGTCGGGTTTCTGAATCTTTCGATGTACGGTCGCAGCCACCACATAAAAACACTATGCAGATTAGGCACAGGCCCAGAATTACTCGCTGGTTGGTTGGCATCGGCCCGTCCCGGCTTCATGAAGGAATATTTTCAGTTTAGTTACGGGTGAGGACTTCGCCGGCGGGTAGATGGCTGTGGTCCAGTCAGTTAGTTATGACGTCTTTGTCGATGGGTAATGACACAGGCTCTGACGACATTATGGAGCTGACGTGTAGCTGCTAATAGCTACTAGTAGCTACAAGACGGGTGGGGAAATCCAAGAGTTTTTTGCTCAAGCTGAATTTGGCCAGCTGAGGGTGGCGCGGGTACCACCGAGTGTCGGCGATCGGTCCAACTGAAATTCTCCGTCGTGCCACATCATCACCTTCTTGACGATATAGAGACCCAGCCCGTAGCCCTGATCATCCGTTGCCGACCGCGTAAAGGCGTCGGTCAGCTCCAGTGCGTCGCCGGCGAGCCCGGGTCCGTTGTCCTCAATGGTCAGTACGCAGCGGTTGATATCGTGATGGAAACGAACATCCACGCGATCCTCAGCGTATTTGCGCGCATTGGTGATCAGGTTGTGAATCGCAATGGTCAACGAATCCGGTTCAAACCAGGCATCTCCATCGGCAAAGTAGTAGCCGATCTGCAAGTCCGGGCACTGCACCTCCAGAGAATCTGACAGCCCACTGAAAAACGGATTGAGTGCGTTCTGCTTGCGGGAAATAAACTGTTCCTGAATTTCGACTTTGGCAAACGTCAGATATTTTTCGATCAGCGATTCGATATCGCCCGTGGCCTGGGCGATCATGTGGTTGCCCTCGTTCCCTTTGTCTTCGAGGGCCAACTGGAACTTGATCCTCGCCAGCGGTGTGCGAATTTCATGCGCGATGGTGCGAGCCAGATCCTGGTTCATGCGACAGTATCCCAGCACGATATTTGCGTTGCGACGAAAAGTCTCCGCCAGAGGATAAATGGTCGAACGACGGCTGGTGCGCGACGGTAAGCGGAATGGCTTTTTGCTGAAACGAATTGCGGTATTTTGCAGGCGATTCAGGTCGCGAAACATTGGCCAGATTGCGGCCAGTAACACCAGTAGCATGGCGCCAATAAACAGCAGCCGCCATTGCGTTACGTTTTCCTGTTGTCGCTGCGGGAAGGGGCCGATCTGGATAACGTTGTTATCACTCAGATGATAGAAAAGGATCTGCTCATCGCTATTGTCCAGGCCGATAATTTCTCCAGCCCGCATGCGTTCCATCAGGTCGCGGGGAAAGTGCACGGCATTCAGCGGATAGCGTTGGGCGAGCGGTGTGTCGCGGTGCTCAAGTACTTTGGCAAGTTGTGCGGCGCTGATGGCATATTCGCCGGGTTGGTCGGAATAATTCTGGTACAACGCATTCAGTGCGCTCAGCACGACGATGAGTGCCAGAGCAAAGATCCCCAGCAAACGCAGCATTTGACTTCGCATTAACCGTTCCCAGCCGTCGTGTGTAGCGCGTAGCCACGGCCACGAATGGAGCGGATCGCCACGCCATCGTTGAAGCTGTCCAACTTTTTGCGCAGACGGCTGACACGCATGTCCACCACTCGATCGAGCCCGTCAAATTCCCGCCCGATCACCCGCCGGAAAAGATATTCGCGGCTCAACAGCTGGGTGGGTTGCTCGGCAAAAATCAGCAGCAGATCGAATTCGTTTGCCGTCAGTTCAATGACATCGCCGTAAATGGATGCGGCGCGCGTGGTCAGATCGATTTGCAGTGGCCCAAAACAAATATCGCTTACCAGGGTGGGGCGTTTGGCGTTTCTGATATTTGCGGTGATCTTCGCCCACAGTAATTCGGGGTCTACGGGCTTTACCAGATAGTCGCAGGCACCCAGATCGAGGCCGGTAACCTGATCACTTACGGAACTCAGCGCACTCAGAAAAATTAATGGGCAGTTGATCTGGTGTCGGCATTGCTCTAACAGTTGGAGGCCGCTGGCATCGGGCAATACGACGTCGGCAATAATAAGGTCGTAGTCGCGATGGTGTAGCGCCTTAAGAAAGTCCTTGCCGCTGGCCGCGTGTATCACTTCGCACCGGCGCGTACTCAAAAAACGCAAGGTGAGCTCGGCGAGCTGTTGGTCGTCTTCGAGCAACAGGATGCGATAGCCGCTTACGGGCTTCATAAGAACCCCCAGCCATAGCGGCGCTGGTGACGTTTGGGGCGAAACTTGGCGACTTTGAGCGTTGCCTGGGCTACCTGTATTCCGCTGGCGCTATTGGTTACCTGAAAGAAAAGGTCTTCGTGTGCTGAGACATAGACCTGCAGGGAGCGGCCAGCACTACCGGAAAAACAGCTCACCAGACCTCTCCCGGAAACGCTTAGGCAGTAGTCATTGTCATCGTCCGCTTGGAAATCTACCGTCACCGAAATACTGCACAGTTCTTCATCTTCCGCCACCGCACACAGCGATGGCGTGATGTGCAACTCTGCCGCCAGCGCGCCTTGGTTGAGGCCCAATAGAAAAATGCTAAAGAGAAGCAAGCACAGTTGTTTCATCGGTCACCACCGATACTGTACTGAATGCCGGCAAACCAGCTCAGGGTTTCCGGCTTTTCGATCAATAGCGGGTTTCTGCCATCCAGATCGAATTGGTTGAATTTGGCTGCGAGCTTGAATTCGAAGCGTTTCCCCAGCGGGTAGGCGAACTGCACTCGCGCGTAGCGGTCGGTGACATCGTCAGGGGGAAATTGCCGCGTGTAGGAGTAGGCGAATCGGCCGGCTTCTTCGGGGCGGAGGTGATAGTAGTAGTGCACCAGGTCCGCATCTTTTTGCACCGCACCCAGGCTCCAGGCGAACGCGCCACCAAACAATGGGTACTGCTTATCGAAACTCAGATGCGTTTCGGAGCCGTAATGGACCTTGGTGATATCGTGGAAATAGGCAAAGGAAATATCCACCGGCGCGGTAACGAATGTTGCGCTCGGCCCCGCGACCGCGGAGATATCCCGTGAAATATTTTCCGGTGTCCAGCCGAAGGCACCACCGTTGCTGCCGAGGATGTTCGACAGTGAGGCCATGGTGTAGTCGTCACGGTCCAGCTGGAAAAATATTCCGTCTTCATTCGGCCTGACGACCAGGTCCACATAAAGATTCTTTTGCTCCAGTAGGGAATAGCCGACGGTCAGATTGCTTACAAAGAAGCGGTCGCCATAGTAGCTGAAAGACGGTAGCAGGCTGGTTGTCCCGTTATCCCGGCCCTTTAGCGGGTTCTCGATAACACCCTCGCCAACCGCCACGCTCAACTTCCAGACTGGCGCGCGTGACTCTTCGGCCGCAACTTGTGTGCAGAAGATGAGCAGGCTGAATAGCGTTATGAGGGCTCTTGGAAACATTGGACAGTTGTTATGTTTTTATTAGTGGCAACTTTTATCACAGTGATTCCGTGCGTCGCTAGCGAACGCAGCAAAAGCTAACAAATTGTTACAAAAATGATACAGGCGACACTTCACCTCAGAGAAAAAGCTGACTGTGAAGTTTTGTGCTGTCGTTAAGCGCGCACGCCAGTAGGCCCGCTACCAGTCTTGGTGCGGGCCCTATTGCGGCGGTCTTGCAGGGAAAGAAGGGCGTTATTTGCCCTGGTGCGGGATCTCCGGGCGGAATACACCGACGTTGCGATAGCCTTCGTCCAGTAAGTGTGACGCGTGCAGCTGGCTCATAACCCCGCGCGCACAGTACAACAGGTACTGTTTGTCCTTATCCAGTTTCTGGAAGGCGGTGCTGAGGCGATAGAAGGGGATGGTTTCCACCTCTGCATCGTCGAGTTCCAGCGGGTTCACCTCTTCCTCGGTGGGGTGGCGGATATCGATAATGATGGCATCGCCGGGTTCTTTGAAGATGTCCACCGGCGGGGCGTCTTCACCCAGGTCGTCCATTACCTCATCGATGTTCTGCATTACCCGGTTGCCCACCGCGCGGTCGAGCACAGTGAAGTCGAAGCGCGCTTCTTCGTGCTCAACTTTCTCCATTTTTGCACGGGTGGTGGGCTTCACCGAAATCACGCCGCAGTACTCGGGCATGTTCGCGGCGAATTCCTCGGTGCCGATCGCACGCGCAGTGCGGATGATGTCGGTTTTGTCGGAGGTGATCAGCGGGCGCAATACCAAGGTATCGGTCACGCTGTCGATTACCGCCAGGTTCTTCAACGTCTGGCTGGAAACCTGGGCGATGGCTTCGCCGGTTACCAGCGCGTCCACTTCCAGTTCCTTGGCGATGACCGAGCCCGCGCGCAGCATCATGCGCTTCAGGGTCACACCCATATAGGAGTCGTCCACCTTCTCCAGGATTTCTGCCACTACCTCATCGAACGGTACCGTGACAAAGCGCACCCGGTGGGAGGAGCCGTATTTGTCCCACAGGTAAAATGCCACTTCCTTTACCCCCAGCTCGTGCTGGCGGCCGCCCAAGTTAAAGAACAGAAAATGGGTGCGGATACCGCGCTTGATGGTGAGGTAGCTGGATACAGTGGAATCGAAGCCGCCGGACACCAGTGAGATGACCGGGTCCTGGGTGCCCAGCGGGAAGCCACCGAGGCCCTGGTGCAGCTCCTCGATCACGTTCAGCTTGTCGTGACGAATTTCCAGTTTCACGGTGATGTCGGGTTTCTTCAGTTTTACGCCGGCCGCGTCGGTATTCTGATTGAGGCCGCCGCCGACGTACTGCTCCACGTCCAGCGACTGGAAGTCGTGCTTGCCGGTGCGCTTTACCCGCACGCAAAATGTCTTGCCGGCCAGCTGCGGGCCCCAGATGGCGAGGGTCTTCTGGTAGATATCGTCCAAGTCGCCCAGTGGGAACTGCTGTACGCGGGCGAAGTTGGCGATGCCTGGGGTGTGCGCCAGTACCTCTTCAATGCGCTCGGAAAGATGGGATACTGCGTCCGGCGCGGTCACGTCGATTTTTTCCCAGTCTTTGCGTACCTGAATTCGGTCATCCAGCTGTCGCATTAACTTGCGCAGGTTGTCTGCGAGCTGTCGCGACATGCGCTTGCGCACGGGATTGCTCTTGATAGTGATCTCTGGAAAAAACTTAACGACAAAGTGCATAGGGGATGTGCCGGAACCGCGGTTGAATTTGAGGCCGGAAAGGATTTACTGGCTTCCCGGAAGAGGTGGCGAATTATAAACTCGCTATCACGAATTTGCTCGCGGCACCAAATTGGTGCCAATTGCATGTTTCTCGCCCTAAAATGGTGCGAATGGAGGTTTGGGGGCACCATTTTTGGGAATGCTGCGGGCCGCCCGAGAAAGCTGGCGTGGTAATGCTAGTTTGGGTTGGATGATTTCTATTCGATTGTGCTCCCCAGCAACCAAATCCGGCTCCCCGAACCCCCTAGCCGTCAATTTGCCCCAATTTGGCACACTCTTTGCTTTTACAGTTGCCACAAGATAAAGCGAATTGGCGCGAACATAACTTTTTCATTCTTGGAGGACTGTAATGTCAGCGAAAACGCTCGGGCTCATCAAAGAGAGCGAAGCTAAATGGGTAGACCTGCGCTTCACCGATACCAAAGGTAAGGAACAACACGTATCCCTTCCCACTAAGGAAGTTGACGGCGAGTTCTTCGAAGAAGGCAAGATGTTCGATGGCTCCTCCATCTCCGGTTGGAAAGGCATCAACGAATCCGACATGATCCTCATGCCGGACGACGAAACTGCATTCCTGGACCCGTTCACCGATGAAGCGACTGTAATCGTTCGCTGTAACATCGTTGACCCGATCACCGGTCAGGGCTACGAGCGCGACCCGCGTTCCATCGCTCTGCGCGCTGAGGAATACCTGAAGTCCACTGGTTTCGGTGACTCCGCGCTGTTCGGTCCGGAGCCTGAGTTCTTCGTATTCGACGACATCACCTGGGGTGCCGAAATGGGTGGCGCCTTCTACAAAATCAATTCCGAAGAAGCGGCCTGGTCTTCCGGCGCTAACTTCACCGACGGCAACATGGGTCACCGTCCGGGCGTGAAAGGCGGTTACTTCCCGGTTCCACCGGTCGACTCCCTGCACGACGTACGTGCCGCCATGTGTTCCGCTATGGAAGCCATGGGTCTGGAAATTGAAGTACACCACCACGAAGTGGGTACTGCTGGCCAGTGTGAAATCGGCGTTGGCGCGAACACCCTGACCAAGAAAGCGGACGAAGTTCAGATCCTGAAGTACGCGGTACACAACGTAGCGCACGCTTACGGCAAAACTGCGACCTTCATGCCGAAGCCGCTGGTAGGCGACAACGGTTCTGGTATGCACGTGCACCAGTCCTTCAGCAAAGACGGCGTAAACCAGTTCGCTGGCGACGCTTACGCTGGACTGTCTGAAACTGCCCTGTTCTACGTTGGCGGTATCATCAAGCACGCGCGCGCTCTGAACGCCATCTGTAACGCTTCTACCAACTCCTATAAGCGTCTGGTTCCGGGCTTCGAAGCGCCGGTAATCCTGGCTTACTCCGCACGTAACCGTTCTGCGTCCATCCGTATTCCGTTCGTACCGAGCCCGAAAGGCAAGCGTATCGAAACTCGCTTCCCGGATCCGACCGCTAACCCGTACCTGGCCTTCGCCGCTCTGCTGATGGCTGGCCTCGACGGCGTTAAGAACAAGATCCACCCTGGCGACGCTGCGGACAAGGATCTGTACGATCTGCCGGCGGAAGAGCTGGCCGAGTACCCGACCGTTGCTTCCAGCCTGGAACAGGCTCTGGACGCACTTGATCAGGACCGCGCGTTCCTGACCGAAGGTGGCGTATTCACCGACGACGCGATCGATGCGTACATCGACCTGAAGCGTGAAGAAGTTCAGCGTGTGAACATGACCACTCACCCGGTTGAGTTCGACCTGTACTATTCCGTATAAGCAGGTATCATCAGCGCGCCGCCGCCGATTTTCCTCCGGGAGATTGGTGAGAACGGCGCAAAGATGACGAGAAAGCCCACACCTTGCGGTGTGGGCTTTTTTTATGGGCTTTTTATGGCTCTTTTGTGCACAGGCGCTTTACGTCGCGCCCGGGTTCACGAGTACACTAGCCTTACTAAATAGGTAGGTTGAAAACACGATTGCGGGAGCGCCCATGATCAAACTGACCGCGTTGCTTGCGGTGCCACTGGCGGCACTGCTGATTGCCACCGCGAGCGCCCAGGACAAGTCCGACACCACCAAGGGTGGCTCTGGCTCTAGTAGTAGTGGTAATGGCTCCGTCTATAAAATCGTCGGACCCGACGGCCGCGTGACTTTCAGCGACACCGCACCGGCGGGCGAGAAGGTGGAAAAGATTGAGATTGGGCCAATCAATGTGCAGCCCATTGCACCGAAAAGTGCGCTGCCCACGCGCAAGCTATCTCCGCGCTCCGGCGATGAGCGCCAGCGCGAAGACCTGGGCCCCATCAGTTTTGCCATTGTCAGTCCGGCGGATGATGCAACCATCCCTCCCGGCCAGCGCTTTATCGTGCTGCAGGTGGCCCTGAATCCGGTGCCGCGGGATGGTTACCGTTTTTTCGCGGTCATCGACGGCCAGCGCTGGAGCGGCGGTTCATCCACCAACAGCCTGGACATCTCCGCGCTGGAGCGCGGTACCCATACCATCCAGGCGGTGCTGTATAGCGCCACTGGCCAGCCGTTGGCGCAGTCGCAAACCATTCAGGTCCATGTGAAGCGACCGGGTGGACAGGTTCCCGATTTCCCCGCCCAGCAGGCGCCACAAATGCCGAAGGCACCGCAGGTCCCCGGTATCGCGAAGCCGCCCAGCCCCCAGCCGCGCTGATACGCCCCTCTCCTCCGTGGTGCACCCTGTTCTATGCGGTGCGCCACCCTGACGCTCTGGTCCGCTCGTCTTCTCTGCCGCACCTTGCTTGGTCCCTTAGCACCTCCGTGCCCCGCAATGAACAGCCAAATTGGCTATTTTTCACTCAATGCACAATAATGGTGCGCGCACCGGTGGCCGACGCCGCCAGTGCCCTCTAATTCATTCTCTTTCATCGATTTTTTGCGCCATTTTGGTTTGCTTCTTGCACTCCCAATAGGCGAATCGGACAAGTGAACAACATCGCGACATTTAACGCCTCAACCTCGGAAGCTGGAATGCTCAACGATCGTCAGTTACGCCTGCTGCTGGATAACCTCACCTCGGCCGTATTGGTGCTCGATGACAAGCTGGCGCTCTGCTACCTGAATTCCGCTGCGGAAAACCTGATAGCGGTTTCCAATGCGCGCGCCAGTGGCCAGCCACTGGAAGAGGTGGTGCGAGAAAATCCGGCGGCACTCGAGGCGTTGCGGGCGTCTCTCGCCAGTGGTGAGAAGTACACGGTACGCCGTGCCCTGTGGCTGTTGCACAACCTGGAAGAGTGTACCGTCGACTACTCGGTAACCCCGCTGCCGGACCTCGGGCTGTTGCTGCTGGAAGTGCAGTCCATGGATCGCCTGCTGCGCATTGCCCGCGAAGACGCACTGCTTTCCGCGCAGGAGACTACCCGCAATCTGGTGCGCGGCATGGCGCACGAGGTGAAGAATCCACTGGGTGGTATTCGCGGGGCGGCACAGTTACTGCAAACAGAATTGAAAGAGCTGGATGACGACGGCTTGGGTGAGTACACCCAGATCATCATCGAAGAGGCGGACCGCCTGCGCAATCTGGTGGACCGCATGCTGGGGCCGCGCAAGCCGGTCGAACTGCAGCCGGTAAATGTACACACCATTACCGAGCGGGTAGCGCAGTTGATCGAGGCAGAGTGCAGCGGCGCACTGATTATCGAGAGGGACTACGACCCGTCGATTCCGGACATCCCCGCCGACAGCGAGCAGCTGATCCAGGCGGTACTGAATATTGCCCGCAATGCCATGCAGGCCATCGCCGAGAGCATTGGCCTCGGTAAGGGCAGCCTGATGATCCGCACCCGGGTGCAGCGCCAGTTCACTATCGGCCGCCGCCACTGTTCGCTGGTGTGTCGCATCGATGTGGTGGATAACGGGCCGGGCATACCGGAGGACATCCGCGAGCGTATTTTCTACCCGATGATTTCGGGGCGCGCGGAGGGAACCGGACTGGGACTGTCCCTTTCGCAGCAGATTATTAACCAGCACCGGGGGCTCATTAAATGTGAGAGCGAGCCCGGGCAAACTGAATTTCAGATTTATCTGCCGCTGGCATCGGAGTAGCTGCGACAGAATCGTATACGCACAGATTTTTGACTTGGAACGCAGGCCGGAAAATTACTATGAACAACCGTGTTTGGATCATTGATGACGACCGTTCAATCCGCTGGGTGCTCGAGCGCGCGCTATCCCGCGCCGGCATTGACACGACCTGTTACGAGAATGGTGACCGGGCGCTGGATGACTTCTATAGCGAATCGCCGGATGTTGTGATCAGCGATATCCGCATGCCGGGGTCCGATGGCTTCAAGCTGCTGCAGCGTTTCCAGGCGGAACGCCCCAACCTACCGATCATCATCATGACCGCGCACTCGGATCTCGACAGCGCGGTTGCCGCCTATCAGGGCGGTGCCTTCGAATACCTGCCCAAGCCCTTTGATGTGGATGAGGCCGTAGCGGTTACCCGCCGCGCGCTGGCGCTGGCCAACGAGCAGCAGCCGGAAGAGTCGGTAGTGATCGAAAATGGTATCGGCAACAAAGAAATTATTGGTGAAGCGCCGGCCATGCAGGAGGTTTTCCGCGCGATTGGCCGCCTGTCGCACTCGAACATCACGGTATTGATCAATGGTGAGTCCGGTACCGGTAAAGAGTTGGTGGCGGCAGCACTGCACAATCACAGTCCGCGCAAGAACCAGCCGTTTATTGCATTAAATATGGCGGCGATTCCCAAAGACCTGATGGAATCCGAATTATTCGGCCATGAAAAGGGCGCGTTCACTGGCGCCAGCGCACAGCGTGCCGGACGCTTTGAACAGGCCAACGGCGGCACTCTGTTCCTGGATGAAATCGGTGATATGCCTGCCGAGACACAGACCCGCCTGTTGCGAGTGCTGGCCGATGGTGAGTTTTATCGCGTCGGTGGGCACACGCCGGTAAAGGTGGATGTGCGCATTATTGCTGCGACGCACCAGGACCTGGAGCGCCTGGTGGAAGAGCACAAATTCCGTGAGGATTTGTTCCACCGCCTCAATGTAATCCGTATTCACATCCCGCGACTTTCCGACCGCCGCGAAGATATTCCGCGCCTGGTGCGCCACTTCTTCAATAGTGCCGCCAAGGACCTGGGTGTCGAGCCAAAAATTCTTACCGCGGAAACCGAAGAGTACCTGTCCGGGCTTGATTGGCCGGGCAACGTGCGCCAGCTGGAGAACACCTGCCGCTGGATCACGGTGATGGCTTCCGGGCGCGAAGTGCATATCGACGACCTGCCGCCGGAACTGCACCAGCAAGGGGCCACCAGTGAAGCACCGCAGGACTGGCAAAAGGCGCTGCGCCTGTGGGCGGATCAGGCTCTAGCCACTGGCCAACGCGAGATCCTCAGCGAGGCCGTGCCGGCCTTCGAGCGAGCACTGATCGAGATTGCCCTCAAACACACTGCCGGCCGCAAGCGTGACGCCGCAGAACTTCTCGGCTGGGGCCGCAACACCCTAACGCGTAAATTGAAAGAGCTTGGAATGAACGGCGGCGAAGACTAGCGCCGCCTGCTTCATCCCTTATTGAAATGTTCCGAATGTGCCCCGTATTCTCCTCGGGGCCTCTTCCCTTCCTTTCCGTATTATTTGTGCAGATTATGTGAGCATGATCCAGACTTGAGATTGGCTAAATGACCATCGCCAGACTCAAATTCGCATGTTCAATTTTCTCACCACATTACCGCTGTCGATTATTTACCTTATCTCCGTGCTGCTGATTCTGGTGGCGCTATCCCTCGGTTATTTGGTGGGTCACCGGTTAGCGCGGCAGCGCGCCGATCAGCAGGACAGCTCGATCGGCAGCGCCGTCGCGGCCATGCTCGGCCTGCTCGCGTTTATGCTCGCGCTTACATTCAATATGACCTCAGAGCGTTTTAGCGAACGCAAGGCGTTGTTGCTGGACGAGGTCAACGCCATTGAAACGACGTTTTTGCGCTCCGACTTTCTGCCCGAGGCCGAGCGAGCACGGGTGCGGCAGCTGCTGACGGAATATGCCGATGTGCGCAGCACCGACCCAACGCGCCGCAGCATGGTGGAGACGTTCGAGGCAATGGCGCGCAGCGAAGAGATCCACGGCGCGCTGTGGCAGCTACTGGGGAGTAGTCAGGACAACGACGCAGTGAATGCGATACATGTAAGAGCGTTTTACGAGTCGTTGAATGAGGTGATTGACCTGCATTCCAAGCGGGTTCAGGTCGGGTTGATTTACCAGATTCCCGGAGCCATCTGGGCCGCGCTTTATGCGATCAGCGCGCTGGCGGTTTTTGGCCTGGGGGTGCAGCTGGGGATCAATGCGCGAGGTTCGGCGCCAGTCGCGATCTCCCTGGCGCTTGCGTTTGCGCTGGTAATTTTGCTGATCGCCGACCTGGATCGCGCGGGTGAAGGCCTGCTGGTGGTTAATCAGGAGCCCATGCGCGCGCTGGCAGAGCGCATGACCAACCAGCAGCAATAATTATTTGACGATGGTGAGCTGGATCTCGCCCACATTAAAGCCCCATTTACTGAGCTTGGATTCGGCGATCAGGATATTTGGTGCGACCAGATACATTCTGTCGTCGACGTTGATATCGAGGGTGCGTCCTTTGTAGGGCACCTGCAGCACGTAGCGCATAAATACCGCATTGCCCGCGCTACGCATGGTGGATTCGCCCACCACATCTTCTGCCGTAGCGGTAAAGGCGCGCACTGGCCCTGCCGAGGCTTGCGCATTGGGCACCATCACCCAGTTGCGATACTGAATCTCGCCGTCATCGAACTCGAA
Source organism: Microbulbifer agarilyticus (assembly GCF_001999945.1). Lineage (NCBI taxonomy): Bacteria > Pseudomonadati > Pseudomonadota > Gammaproteobacteria > Cellvibrionales > Microbulbiferaceae > Microbulbifer > Microbulbifer agarilyticus. The sequence continues at coordinate 4,039,149 of NZ_CP019650.1, read as the reverse complement.
CTTCTCGCGCAAGATCCCGCGGCCATCTTCCCAGCTGCCATTCAGTTCGGCGACGAACTTGCGGGTGACTGCGCCGCTGCGGTCTTTCACCACACCATAGGCTTTCATCGGCCCGGAGAAAAACTCTTCGGCCACAAACCGTGGCGTCTTATCGGCGTAAGACTCGATACTCGGCGCACTGCAGCCGCTGACGGCCAGTAACACTGCGATAGACAGAGCGAGTGCTTTAATCATCGTTTACCTCGGTTGCGATAGGTTGTTCACACATCACTTGAGAAATACGCCGAGAAGCACAATCTGGATTGCTCGCGCTACCCTTCCCTGTCTGGTGACCCGGTATTGGCCTTGGTATTGGGCAGCTGCGCAGTTTGCGGCGGTGACAGCGTACCGGTGTCACCGAGAAACTCCCGCATGAAGATTTGCCAGAACGCCATAAACAGCGCCGCCAGCAGTGGACCGATGGCGAAGCCGCTGATACCGAACAGCATCAGGCCGCCAACGGTGGAAAACAGCACCATGTAGTCGGGCAGCTTGGTGTCACGCCCCACCAGAATCGGGCGCAGGATATTGTCCACCAGGCTGATCACCAGCACCCCGTATAACATCAGTACGGTGGCTTTGATCATGTCGCCGGTGGCGTATAGATACAGCGCCGCGGGAAACCAGATAATCGCCGCACCCACTGCAGGCAGTAGAGACAGCACGGTCATTACCACGCCCCACAGCAATGGCGCCGGCAAACCGAGTACCCAAAAAATGATGCCGCCGAGCGTGCCTTGAGTGACGGCTACGACCAGATTGCCTTTAATGGTTGCGCGGGTCACTTCGGCGAACTTTGCCAGCAGTAGCTTTTCGCGCTCGTCGCCAAGCGGCAGCGCGCGAATCAGCAGATCCACCAGCGAGCTGCCATCGCGAATCAGGAAGAAGGTGAGGTACAACATCAGGCCCAGGCTGACGAAAAAATTCAGCGTGTTTTGTCCGAGTGCCAGGGCATTTTTGGCAATCAGGCTGCCGATGCTCATGAGGCCACCCAGCAGACTTTCCTTCAGGCCGTCAAAATTCATACCGACCCGTTCCAGCGCGGCGTTGATACCGGGGAATGCGGCTCTGACTTCTTCGACTTTAGCGCCCAGGTTGACCTTGCCGGACTGCACATTCTGATAGAGGTTTGCTACCTCACTGATAAATGAGCTGGCCACCAGCAATACTGGAATGACCACAACCACGATACACAGGATCAGGGTCAGCAGCGCACACAGGTTGGGCCACTTGGGGAAGCGATTGCACAGATAAACATACAGTGGGTAGAAAATCAGCGCGACGGCACAGGCCCAGAAAATGGCGATGAAGAATGGCTGCAGCATCAACGCAAAGGCGATGCTGACCAGCGCGAGAGTAAAAATAAACGAGCGTCGCTCCAGCTTTTCCTGCACTGGTATTTCCCTGTTGTTATTGTGTGTGCTAATGGCGAATGTTGAACCTGCTATGAAAGCAGATCACCACAGGCTTTACCAGTCGCCTTTACCAGCGGCGATAGCCACAGGTATCCACATGAAAGCGAATACCGCTGTAGATACCGAGACCCATATTCCACTTGCGCCCGACTTTTCTATGGATGCGGCGTAATTTGGGCACCAGCTGTTTGCGGGTGTACTCATCCTCGGGAATCATATCCAGACCGCAGAAATGTAAATGCTTACTGGTGCGCGCGCCGCCGGCTTTCGCGTTGTAGCTGGGCGTACGCCAACCGGACAACACAATCACCGGGCCGATGGTCGGAATAATGTAATCCTTCATCACCCGCAATGTGTCCACCATGGTTTCCCAAGTATCCTCTGGCGGGATGGCAAAGGGGGGCTCGCCAATTTTTTGCCAGTCGGTACCCTGGCGCATCAGTTCGTAGGGCGGGACAACTTCATCGACCTCGTTGAGCTTCAAAAAACGCTCGAGTTTTTCGAAACGCGCGCGATTGTCGCCCTCCTCCAGAAAGCGCTCAAACGCGGCACCGGTAGCTGCGGTGTAGCCCTTGATACGAAAAATCATTGGCACATCCGGGTCGACGATCACCGGTTCCGGCTCGATATGCGCAACGGGGCTTACGATGCGCTCAGCCAGCTCACGGGCCTTCTCTGCCGTTAGCACCACCAGTACCAGCGATGCGATAAGCAGCCCCGCGACGATCCAGATAACCCGCCGGCGTTCAATATGAATATCGATGTACTCGTGATCGGCGCTTTCTTTGATATCCATAGGCGCTACTACTTAACCTCTGAATCTCTTAACCACAGATACGACTACCAGCGACGAAACCCGCAGGTGTCCACATGAAAACGCACACCGCTATACAGGCCGAGCCCCATCTTGCTGTCGGGACCGAGGCGTGTGTGCAGACTGGTTAACTCCTCGACCAATTCCTTGCGGCCAATATTCGAGCGTGGTACCAGGTCTACGCCGCAAAAGCTCTTGTGCTTGCTCTTCTTGGAGCCACCAGCCTTGTGATTGTAATCGTCGGTGCGAAACGCAGATACGATATCCACCGGGCCGATGGCGGGAACAACTTCGTCCCGAATCAACTTTAGGGTCGCCACCATATTGGGCCAGTACTCCTCGGGAGGCATGGCGAAGGGCGGCTCTTTTACATCGAGCCAGTCGGACCCCTGGCGCAGCAGGTTTTGTATCTTGGTGGCGTCACCCACTCCGGACTGGTTCAGGAAATCGGAGAGCTGGCTTAGGCTCCGGCGGTTATTGCCCTCGCGCAGGAACGCCTTGAGGCTGTCGTCGTCCGCTACCCGATAGCCTTTGAGTTCGTAGTACGGCTTTTCCACCGCCTTGTACTGGAGATATAGCCACAGCATCAGTAGCAGCGACACTAGTAGCCCGACGATGCCCACAATCACCCACCAGTTGGTTTGCTGGTTGGGTGGCAGGTGCTCGTAGCGACGTTTTGCTTTGGAAAAAGGATTGCCCAATGGCATCTGTGCTAACCGTAAGTCGGAACCAATGACGGTTATTACGCGCGCGGGGCGGCGCAAAAACAGTCCCTCTACTCACTATAGCTGCCGTGGCGCAAATGTTGCCCACAAAAAAAGGCGACCGGAATGGTCGCCTTTTTTGTGCAGGAAGCGCCGTTTGGCGCTACTCGCTGCGGGGGGGCTTTCGCGGGAGGCTTACGCCTTGGGTCCGGCTGCCTTGACGTCGTTGCTCACAGAGAACTTCTCGATGTTCTCGGCAAACAGGCCGGCCAGCTTGCTGGCGGCGGCATCATAGGCTGCCTGATCCGCCCAGGCATTGCGCGGGTTCAGGTAGGACTGATCCACACCCGGTACTTCGGTGGGAATCTCCAGGTTCATGATGTCCAGGTGCTCGGTTTGTGCGTTTTCAAGCGCACCGCTCTGGATTGCGGCAACCACGGCGCGGGTTACCGGAATCGGGAAGCGCTTGCCGTTGTCGCCGGAGCCGCCAGTCCAGCCGGTGTTGACCAGGTAGACTTTGGAGTCGAAGTCTTCGATACGCTTCATCAGCAGGTCGGCGTATTCGCGGGGTGCACGCGGCATAAACGGTGCGCCGAAGCAGGTGGAGAAAGTGGGGTGAATACCCGCTTCTGCGCCCAGTTCGGTGGAGCCCACACGCGCGGTGTAGCCTGACAGGAAGTGGTATGCGGCCGCTTCCTTGGACAGCACGGATACCGGAGGCAGTACGCCGGTTACGTCACAAGTCAGAAAGATCACGTTTTTCGGCTCGCCGGCGCGGTTTTCCAGCTGACGCATTTCCACGTGTTCCAGCGGGTAGGAGCAGCGACCGTTCTCGGTCAGGCTGGTGTCGTCGTAGTCCGGTACCCCGGCGTCGTCGGTCACCACGTTCTCGACGATGGCGCCAAAGCGGATTGCGTCCCAGATGACCGGCTCGTTCTTCTGGCTCAGGTTGATGGTCTTGGCGTAGCAGCCACCTTCCATATTGAATACGCCGCCCTTGGCCCAGCCGTGCTCGTCATCGCCAATCAGGTAGCGCGCCGGGTCGGCGGACAGGGTGGTTTTACCGGTGCCAGACAGGCCGAAGAACAGGCATACGTCGCCGTCTTCGCCCACGTTGGCAGCGCAGTGCATCGGCATTACGTCTTTTTCCGGCAGCAGGAAGTTCTGTACGGAGAACATGGCCTTCTTCATTTCACCGGCGTAGCGCATACCCGCCAGCAGTACCTTGCGCTGGGCGAAGTTGATGATCACACAGCCTTCGGAATTGGTGCCGTCACGGCTCGGGTCACATTCGAAGTTGGCCGCGTGCAGGATGCGCCACTCTTCTTTGCCCTTCGGGTTGTACTTTTCCGCTCGGATAAACATGTTGCGGCCGAACAGGTTGTGCCAGGCAGTCTGGGTGGTGACTTTCACTGGGATATAGTGATTCTCGTCCTGGCCGACGTGCAGCTGCTGAACAAAGCTGTCGTGGCTGGAGACGAAGTCTTCGACGCGGCTCCACAGAGCATCGAACTTGTCGGCGGGGAAGGGGCGGTTCACGTTGCCCCATTCGATGCTGTCAGCGGTAGAGGCTTCTTCCACCACGAAGCGGTCTGCGGGAGAACGGCCGGTGCGGGCGCCGGTCACTGCGAGCAGTGCGCCGGTGTGCGTTAGGTGACCCTCACCACGCTGCAGTGCCTGTTCAACTAATTGCGCTGCGGAGAGGTTGGAGAACGCCTGCACCGTCTCGTTTTGCTGTGCCATTCGCTTATTACCCATTGAAGTTGTATCACTGAAATAAATAGTAGGGGGTGCCGCCTGAGTTCGCGACCAACAGTCGTGGTTACGTTGCGCGACCGGCCGGCTGGCGCGCGCATTATTGCAAACTTCAAAATCTCTTCACAGGAACATCCGTATAAATTTTGAGCGAAAAATGGTTTATTTGGGGAAATTTTCGCGAAAATTTATTCAACGCAGTGATGTAGTTTTTTTACTTCATAGTTTTGGGGAATATTGGGTGTTCTGTAGTTTTCACTACAAACAGGAGCGAAGTAGCGCCTGCAGATAGTGGCCGAATAACGGGCACAAAAAACGCGCCTCGGGGGCGCGTTTGTGGAATTTTCTGCGCCGGCGCAGGTACCGGCATAAATCAGATCAATGCAGGGTGTGCGGCGGTGCGTTGAACAGTTCTTCGACCTTGTCGCGATCGAACTTGTAGGTGCGGTTGCAGAACTGACAGTCGGCGGTAATTTCACCACCCTGTTCTTCCAGCAGGCGATATACATCTTCCGGCCCCATGGCGATCAGGGCGCGCGCACTGCGCTCGGCGGAGCAGCTGCACTTGAAGCGAATGTTGGTGGTGCCTAGCGTGGCCGGCTCCATCTGGTGGAACAGGCGGAACAGCAGCTCGTCGTGAGGCACGTTGTGCAGTTCTTCGGCGGTGACGGTGGAGGCCAGCTGTATACCGGTTTCCCAGGCGTCTTCGTTTTCCGCGGCACTGGCGGCGTTATTGCCCGGCAACACCTGCAGCATGATGCCGCCCACAGTATCCGCGCTGGCCTCGATCCAGAAGCGGGTTTGCAGCTGTTCGGACTGAGTGAAGTATTCCTGCAGGCACTCCGCCAGGGTTTCCCTCTCCAGAGGCACAATGCCCTGGTAGCGTTCGCCCTGCTGCGGATCCACGGTGATCACCAGTGTGCCGCGGTTGCCTACCAGGTCGCGCAGGTTGGCATCCTCGGCAATTTCCGCTCCCTCGGCCACACGCGCCAGACCGCGCACATCGCTCTGATGGCTGCACTCGGCCACCAGCAGCGGCACGTCACCCTCACCGCGGGCCTGCAGCATCAGCATGCCCTCAAATTTGAGGGTGGTGGCCAGCAGGCAGGAGGCGGCCAGGAATTCACCCAGCAGTTTTTGTACCGGCAGCGGTAGTTGGTTGTGCTCGAGTACCTCCCGGTAAGCATCGGTAAGCGTGACCACCTGGCCCCGAATATCGTGCTTGGAGAAGATAAAGCGTTCCAACTGATCCGACATGATGTTTGCCTCGCTAGGTTTTGGGGGAGGCGATTTTAGGCGCTGCGTGCGCGAAATGCGATAAATGCCACCTTATTGTCACTATAGCCGCTGCGGTGACCGCGAAGAGTGCTGTACTTCGGAAGGGCTTGTGACTCTTGCGAGCGCAAAGCGATGGACGATTTGGCTATGGTGTGGATAGGGAATGGCCGGGGAATGGAGCACAGGGATGGCCGTATTATTTGTGAATTTGCTGCGCCTGCTGAAAGCGATTGTGCGCTCGTGGAAGCGACCGCTGTTCCGCGCTAGCTTGTTGCTGGCTGTGCTGGTGGTGTTCTCCGGGGGTGTTTTCTATCACACCGTGGAGGGCTGGTCCTGGCCGGACGCTCTGTACTTCAGTGCGATGACTGCAGCCACGGTGGGTGTGACAGACCTGTCCCCGCAAACCGACTTGGGAAAATTATTTACCGTGGTGTATCTGTTTGTAGCGGTGGGTGCGTTTATTTCGCTGTTTGTGCACATCGCCCGCGCGTTAATCGATGTGCACGATGACCACGGTTAGCCTTTGATAGCTACGGCGGGTGTTATCCACAGTTTCTGCGAATCTGCGCCTCGAGCTTGCGCGCTTCGGCGACGCGCTGCCGCTCGCTGATGGTCGACTCGTTGCCTTCCGCATCCACAAAGTACACCGGGCCTTTCAGGATCTTTAGTTGCTTGCGAGCGTAGTCGCAGGCTTTTTGCTGCGCGCGTTGCTGCTTGGCTTTTTCCGCCTGCTTGCGCGCGGCATATTCCTGATCGATCTGGTTTTTACGCGTGTTGTTGGGGAAGTCCTGGCGCCTTGTGGGGTCGGCACTGTTGACCGGTTTGAGCTGGCCTTCCAGTGACTCCGCTTTAGCCTCCGCCGGCGGGCGGTCGCCAAAGTGCACCTTGCCATTCTCGTCCACCCAGCGGTAAAGCTCGCCGGCTATTACCGGGCTGTTGGTAAATACGCAGAGCGCCAACACGCATGGCACAAACCAGCGGGCACGAAGTTCGAAATGATTGTTCACGGCTCCTCCCTGAGGTGATCTTCATCCTCAACCCCAGCCTTCGACTCGAGACCAGGGTGAGAGCCGCTTATTCTACCTGCCCCAGTTCTGCCCCGTCAGCCGTCGCTTCATCCGCACTTTCTGCAAGCGCACCGAACAGACCGAGGGAGTGGCGCTCGGGAATCTGATAGGTCTGCAGAATCAGTGGCTGCTGTTCACGGGCGGCAGCCGAGTCCAGCACCATGCGGTAACCGGCGCTGTCTTTCAGTTCCACAAAGCCGGTTTCGCTGCCCTCCATTAGCTGGGCAAATTGCTGGAAATCGTGAATTTTTTCCCCGTTTACCGAGCCGATGATCCAGTTTTTCCAGTCGTGGTAGCCCAGATTCACCGGTGCCGGCAGTACCTTGAGCGCCACCACCAGTTCGTGCTGGTCCGGGCTGGACCACTGGTTGCGCGCGTGCAGGTATTCGATTGGCGCCTTGGAGTGCCAGTTATTACCCCAGCGCTTAATCAGGTTCATATTTAGCGGCACGAACACCACACCACCGTAGATGTAGTAGCGCGGGCGCTGGTCAAACTTCTCGCCCTGAACCAGCGAGCGGGACGGCGGGGTGGCGGCGAGGGTAATTTTCTCTTCGAGGATCTCGCCGTCGCGGGCAAAGCGCACCGGCAGTTCATCGCCCACGTGGTACTGGTCTACCGCGTAGTGGTAATTGGTGCGCTGGTGTTCGCGCCATTCGATGGTGCGGTCTGCGGCCACGTCAAAGCCGTCCACCTGCAGCAGCACATCGCCGGCTTTCAATACCTGCGCCGCCGGCGCATCTGCAAATACGCGCACGACCAGCGCGCCTTCCTGGTCCGGGGCCAGCCCGGCCGCAGCTTTCATTGACGGACTCTCGAGGCTCTGGGTCACGGCACCCAATTCCGGGAAGCCCTGGTGTACGCCATCTTTGGCATCTTCCAACACGTGACTGATCACGCTCGGTGGCACGAAGTAGCCGAGGTTCTCGGCACCGGCACTGTGGTTGGTCTGCATCGCCACACCGACAATGCGGCCGCCGGAAATTACCGGCCCACCGCTGTTACCGGGGTTGATGGCGGCATCAATCTGGCCGGCCATCAGGTAGCTTTCGGCGTGGGCGTAGTACTGATGCTCAACCCGTGAAAGCACGCCGCGGGTGATGGACAGGGACTTGCCGCCGATGGGGTAGCCGTAGACGGTAACCTCTTCCTGCAGGTCTGGCAGGTTGCCGAGTGCCAGCGGGCGGGTGTCGTCGAAGAAGCTTTCATCGTCCACCGTGAGCAGGGCGAGGTCGGCGTCGTGGGATACGAATTTGACCCGTGCGCGGAATTTTTGCGCATCACCGTGGCGCTGCACCTGAATAAAGCTGCCGTTGGCGATGACGTGGGCGTTGGTAAGTATTTGCTGACCGTCGATCACGGCGCCGGAACCGGACAGTTGCTGGGCGTTGAGCAGGGCCCAGGGGTTGAAGTAGTCGGGTGCGGCGGCAGTGGTGTAGATCTTGATAATCGAGCGCTTGAGCTGCTCGCGTTCGCGGTTGTCCGCGTGGGCGATCTGGGAGAAGCAGAGAATCAGCAGGCAAAGAGTCAGCAGGTGTTTCATTGCGGCGTCGCGTCTTGATTATTCGTTAGTTTGGGGCAGTTTAGCACTTTGGCGGGTTTGTGCTCTGGCTGTGTTCGGTACGTTCTGGTGGGTTCATTGGACCTGTGTGGCGGCCAAGTCGCGGGTGGAGCTTTTCAGGACCGCTGTGAACCCATCCCTGGGCGCTGCGTCGCAAACTTCCTGTTTGCGACGCTCCTGAAAAGCTCCACCCGCGACTTGCCCTTCGCATTTCACATCTGTACTCAGTCCTGTGATTCTTGAAGGAATCTATGAATCTGCCGGCGTTGCTTTTTGTTGGGCCGCTCATGCGAAATGGTTGCGTTATTGGCCTTGCGGTCGGCGGCAAATTGCTCGCGCTTGGTAATACTTTCTTCCGTCTCGCGGTACAGCGTTTGTGCGATGTCCGCGCCGCGACGTTGGTCAGAAAGCGTAATGACTTCCACCACACGCTCATCCCAGCCCTGGCGAATGGTGAGCAAGGTGCCAGTGGTGATTTCCTTGCTGGCTTTTACCCGCTGGCCACCCGCATGTACCTTGCCGCCTTCAATAGCCTGCTTGGCGATACTACGGGTCTTAAAAAAACGAGCAGCCCATAGCCACTTATCAATACGAACTTTATCCATCAATACTCGAAATAAAAAATACGAAGCAAAAAGGTCAGATGCGAAGGCTGGGTGCCGGGTAAGGCTTTTCAGGGGCGTCGCAAACAGGGATGTACTCGCAGCGGTCCTGAAAAGCCTTACCCGGTACCCGGCCGCCACAATAGGTAGCGCCGAGCTCACAAAAGAAGTCAAGGCGTCCGAAGAATTTCATCAAAATCATGAATCGCGGGAAACTCGGAAATCTCTCGTGCGGGACTTTTGCTGTCCGGTTGTCGGATACACAGCAAGTGCTCGATACCGTAATCCCGCGCCGCGCCCAACACATGCAGGTTGTCATCCACAAACAGGGTGCGCTCAGGGTTGAACGGCTGGCGCTCCTGCAGCGAATGCCAGAACAGTGTGCTTTCTTTCGCGTGCCCCAGATCGTGGGATGAAACAATCTCATCCAGCCACTGATCAATACCAGTAATGGCCAGCTTGTGGCTCAAGCCGTCCGGGTGTGCATTAGTGACCAGCAGGGCGCGTTTTTTCATGTTGCGCAGGCTGCGCAGGAAATTGTCGGTGTGCGGGCGCAGGGCAATGCGGTCCTCGATCTCCCGGTAGATCGCCAGCACATCCAGCTTCAGCACGTCCGACCAGTATCGCAGGCAGTACCAGTCCAGGGTGCCGCGCAACTCATCGGTCATATCGATCACCAACTGCTGCGCCTCAGATACCGAAATGCCATTGGCCTCGGCATAGCGCAGCGGCAGGTGCTCCATCCAGAAATGATTGTCGTAATGCAGATCCAGCAGGGTGCCGTCCATATCCAGCAGCACCGTATCGATCCGGCTCCAATCCAGCATAACCAACCTATTCCGCGAGCTGGCGCCCGCAATTGCACAAAAAATGGCCGGCTATTATGCCCTCAAGCTTGCCGCGCCGCCAAATCCGTGCGAATCAGCCCCATTACCAGCAAGGCCTGGGCGCCGTAGTACGTCAGCATGATCCACATACCTGCCATCGGAACCGGGTCCACGAAGCGGTCCAGCGCAATCAGTGCATCCGACACCATAAAGGTCACGGCACCCGCGAACAGCAAGGACGAGCCGCTGCGGTGCGCCGCTGCCGACAGCGCCATAAACACAATCGCCACGATGTAAAACGCTACTGGTAGCGCCAGCTCACCGGCACCGGGCAGTACCTGGCGGCCGAGCAACAGCGCCGCCAGAATCAGGGCCGCACCGCGCAGCATAAAGCGGCGACTGCCAAACTGCGCGGCGCGCAGGAAGTTACCGGCATAGGTAAGCTGGGCCAGCAGGAAGGCGCCCAGGCCAAATACAAAGTGATTGGAGAAAGGCACCGCCAGCAACACATCGCCGGTGGCGGAGAACGCCAGTGCAATCAAAGTGAGGGTGCGCGTAAGGCCGACCAGGGAAGTGGCTGCGATCCAGAACAGCGTCGCGATGGGTACTATCTTCAGTGCCGCCATCCACAGGGCTTCAATTCCCGCGGCGCGCAGCGCGATGTACGCTAGGGCCGAGACTGCAAATACAGCCAGAGGGGCGGACTTGGAGGTCGCGGTTGATGGGGAAGTCATCGCTATTTCTGACATGGGGGTGCTCCAGCTTTTTATATTTGGTGATTTCGGGAGTATTCTTGCCCGAGTATTGGCGAAATAGCTGTGTCGTACAATCCGGCAGGCAGTGACATTTTCGACCACCAGTCCACTTTTAATAAGATCATCACCTTTTATTCATTCAGGGAGTGACAGATGAAAGCAAATAACATCCTCGAAACCATTGGTAATACCCCCCACGTGCGCATCAATCATCTCTTCCGTGACGATATCGAGGTGTGGATGAAGGTGGAGCGTTTTAACCCCGGCAGCAGCATCAAGGATCGTATCGCCCTGGGGATGATCGAAGATGCGGAGAAGTCCGGTGCGCTGAAGCCCGGCGGCGTCATTGTCGAGCCCACTTCCGGCAACACCGGTATCGGCCTGGCCATGGTAGCGGCGGTGAAAGGCTACCGCCTGATCCTGACCATGCCGGAATCCATGTCGGTGGAGCGTCGCAAGATTATGAAGGCGCTGGGTGCTGAGTTGGTGCTCACTCCCAAGGAAAACGGTATGCCCGGTGCCATCGCCAAGGCAGAGGAGATTCTCGCCGAACACGACAACAGCTGGATGCCCCAGCAGTTTACCAATCCCGCTAATGTGAGCGCGCACCGCAACACCACGGCGAAGGAGATCCTGGCTGACTTCCCGGAGGGCCTGGACTACATGATTACCGGCGTTGGTACCGGCGGACATATCACCGGTTGCGCCGAGGTGATGAAAGCATCGATGCCTGCCCTGAAAGTGTTTGCCGTAGAGCCGGAGAAATCCCAGGTAATTGCGGGCAAAGAAAAAGGTATGCACCGACTGCAGGGCATTGGTGCGGGCTTCGTTCCCGAGGTGCTGAACCGCGAGGCGCTGGATGGCACGGTGCCGGTGAGTGAAGAAGACAGCTTCGAAATGGCACGGCAGTGCGCTCTCAAGGAGGGAATCTTCGTGGGTATCTCTTCCGGTGCGTCGCTGGCCGCAGTGAAGCAAAAAGAGGCCGAACTGGCGCCGGGTAGCCGGGTGCTGATCTTCAGCTATGACACCGGCGAGCGCTACCTGTCTATCGAAGACCTGTTCACTGCCTGATCGCTACCTCGACTTATCCTCTCTATGCGCCGCGGCCGGATCAAGCCACAAATCCTGCCGCGGCGCGCGTATAATCCCCTCTTACCTATTTTTGCCTGCCGACCACGCTAATGGCGGTGGCCGATGCAGTAACTGAATAATTTTGTATTGGGGGAATCATGGAAAACGTAGTAAGCAGGGAATTGCTGGATAAGGTAATCGCGATCTCGGTCGAAGCCGGTGAAGCGATTTTGGAGGTATACAATGCCAGTGGCGAACTGGAGGTGGACACCAAATCCGATGATTCCCCGGTGACCGCTGCAGACTTGGCGGCGCACAAGATTCTCGAGCCGGCCCTGGCACAACTGCTGGACGGCTTACCCGTGTTGTCCGAAGAAGGCGAAATGCCGGCCTATGCGGAGCGCAGTCAGTGGGATCGCTACTGGATTATCGATCCGCTGGATGGCACCAAGGAGTTTATTCGTCGCAACGGCGAGTTCACTGTGAATGTGGCACTGATTGAAAATGGTGAGCCAGTCCTGGGGGTGGTTCACGTGCCGGTATTGGATATCACCTACGCCGGTGCTAAAACCCTCGGCGCGATCAAGCGCGATGCCAGTGGAGAGAAGTCCATCGCTGTGCGCACCATGCAGCCGCGTCTGGATGACAAGCAGCCAATCGAAATCGTTGCCAGCCGCAGCCACGGTGCCGGCGCTGTTGATGCTCTGCTGGAGCGTATAGAAGGCTCCCTGGGCGAAACTGGTCTGAAGAACATGGGCAGTTCGCTCAAGTTGTGCCTGGTGGCCGAAGGTGCCGCGGACCTGTATCCCCGCTTGGCGTTGACCTGCGAGTGGGATACCGCAGCGGCGCAGGCCGTGGTGGAAGCTGCTGGCGGTATCGTGGTTGACGACAAGTTTGACCTGCTGCGCTACAACCAGAAAGACGAGCTGTTGAATCCGTTCTTCTACGTGATTGGCGACAAGTCCTTTGCTTGGAAATCCCTGTTGCTGGGCGAATAATTACTTTGTTTCTGCCCTGTTGGCGGGGCAAATAGCCCCGTCAACCCTCCCCTTACGGTGAAGCCCTTCATCTTGGTCTAGGCTTAAAGATGTATCTCGGCCACAGCTGTTGTTTTAAGCGTCTTTGACTTAATTTCTGACATCGTCGTGGCCGGTTCCATCCATTGGGTTGAACCGCAGGGTAAGCCATGACTAATTTCCGCAATACCCATGTAAACGTCAACGAAACAGAAACCAGGCATTTGCGTCAGCGCCTGCAAGTTGAAATTACCTGGCTGTCGCGCCAATTGCAGGACATGCAAAGCGCGGATCATTTACCCGATCATTCTCTACAGCAAACCTACCGGGAAATGATCTTTTCTCGTCGCGCCCTACTTGGGCGAATTCCTCGCTAGCTTTCTCAGATTTTTTACACACGTCGCACATTTATTTTCTTTGCAGAGAAATTTGCTCGATTCCGAATAATTGGGTCTACGCTTGATGGGATAAAAGCTAACTGAAACGAGAAAGCCCATGCGTTACCCGGTTGTGGTACACAATATCGAATTTGCCGGCTACGGCGCCATCGCGCCAGATCTGCCCCACTGCCATTGCCACGGTGACACTCTGGAACTCACGCTGCAGAAAATGGCGGAGACCATCGTTGCGCGGCTCGATGACTTGCACGCTGCCGGTGACGTACCGCCGACACCTGGCGATCTTGAAGCACTACGCAAAAATCCCGCGTTCAGCGGCGGTATCTGGGCAATCATCGACATAGAGCAGAACGCGTTCAGTTCCCGCAACTAGCAACTCCGGTAGGCCCAAATTTTCACGCCAGGATCTTTGAATCAAAAAAGGATGTTTTGATTCGATGCTCTCAAACAGGGAAGTCAAATAATGAAAACTTTGGTATTTCTTCTCGCGCTGTTCGCTTCCAGTACTGCGTTGGCGCAATGGAATAACCCGATCGACGGCTACTGCAATGGTGAATATTTCATTGTTGGCAGTGTTGGACTGGGTGGTGGCGAACTCCAGATTAACGATGAACAGGATTTTGCTGGTTATGCGAGCATTGGCGTAACCCCCGCTGCGGGCATCTGGCAGGTCGAGTTACGCTACACCGGATTCGACGACGGCAGTGTCAACATCGATCAATGGGGGATTGGCGCCAAGGTCGATTTCACCGTGACCTGCGATATCCAGTGCCTCTACTGGATGATTGGCTGGAACTACGGTGAGTTCGATGTGGATAATATCCAGCGCGATGGTTTTATTTACGAAATCAATAACGATTACGATGACGACTACTGGAATGCGGGAGTGGGCTATCGCTACAAGTGGACGCAGGATTTCGATACCTCGATCGAGTACATGTACAACGACGTGGATACGCGCTTTTACTTCTTTGACGGGGTGGAAGATGTCCGCTTTGATCTGGGGCACTTACGCACCCTGACAGTGAATTTCAGTTATCGCTTTTGACCTGAGGCGGGGTAGTCACATCAGTGGTCTGCCCCAAACCTTCCCTGCGAACCACTCCTCATTTCTACATCTTGCCGCTACGTTTCAGTTGCCAGTAGGTTTCTACCAGCGATGTGTGCATATCTCTCGGCAAAGCGTCGGCAAGGATGGTATTGCGTGCCCGCAGTTGCTGTAGCAGCCGCTCGCGACGTTGGATTAGATCACGACCGGCACAGTTCATCAGTGCATCGTCAAAATTCGCTATCGGTTTTTGCAATAGTGAGTCCAATGAACTTTCCCGCAAACTCGCTACCATCACCAGATGGTGCCGCGAAAGTTGCTGAACGGCGGCGCTCAGATCGGCACTGTCTTCATCTCTCACGTTAGTTAGCAAGATGACCAGCGCGCGACGCTGCTGTCTCGCAAGTAATTGTTCTGCCGCTGCAGAGTAATCACTATGGGCGGTCCCGGAGTGAATATCGTAAACGTGATTGAGAAGTAGATTAATTGCGCCTTCGCCCTTAACCGCTGGCAAGCGACTTTGATTCCCGGCGAAACATTGCAGACCGACCGCATCACCCTGCCGAATAGCGACATAAGCGGACAAAAGCATCGCATTCAGTGCGTGATCAAAATGGCTGAGATCGCCGTCATGGGTGCGCATACGACGTCCACAGTCCAGGAGAAAGATAATTTCCTGGTCTCGCTCATCCTGGTATTCGCGACTGATCAATTTCTGCATGCGCGCACTTGCACGCCAATCGATCTGTCGTTGGCTGTCGCCGCGGCGATACTCCCGCAACTGACGGAAATCCAGACCCTCACCACGACGTTGATGTTGGATCACACCGAGTTGGCGCAAGGTCTGCTCTGTGGACAGCGACTGGAGAGAAGAAATACCAAGAAAATTCGGGTAAACCCGCACACTTTGGGTTTGGCCCAGTCGGACATGCTTTTGCCACAGTGCCCATGGCGAACTGACTAATGCTTCCAGCTGCCCGAACTCCGCTTGCCCCCGACGAATGGGTTGTACCAGATAGCCGGTTTCCAGTTGCTGGCCAGGTTGCAATTGAATATGTAATGGCAACTTTTGGCTGCGCAATTGTATAGGCAGTTGATCGGACAAAACAAAGACCAGACTGCGATCGCTTTGATTGTTTAACTGAAGTTGTATTGGCTGTTCAACACCGAGGGCCAGGTTGCCGGGCAAAGTGCGTTTGCCGGTCAGGCCATAGACGTTATTACCTGTAATAAAGTCGAGGGTAGCGGACAGCAATAAAACAGCGAGCAGTAACCACCACGCCTTCGCCAATAATGCCCCAAGTTCCGGCTGTACAATGTGTGCACCGCTTACCAGTAGCGCGCTGCCGCATCCAATCAGTAAAAGCCGTATCAACCGTGGCGAAGGTCTCACAGCCGAGGCGCCTCGACCGTTTCGATAATTTGTGCCAGTGCGGTGTCCGCAGTTTCCCCATCAATTTCCATATCCGGTGATACCGCCACCCGGTGGCGCATCACTGGAATGGCCATCGACTTGATATCGTCTGGTAGAACAAACTCGCGCCCTGCCAGTAGTGCGTGCGCCCTTGCAGCCTGAATCAAGCCGATACTCGCACGGGGCCCGGCACTGCGGCGCAACTGGGAAGATGTGCGGGTCGCACGCACCAGGCGTACGGCATAGCTCAACACCTCTTGGTCTACCTGTACCTGTGGCACCAGCTGCTGCAGATGTTGTAGTCCGGCAGCATCAAGAACTGGCTGCAGATTACTCTCGAGCTGGGCCTCGATATGTCCCGCGCTTGCGGCCGCGGCAAGTTGCTCTTCTGCTTCCTGAGATGGGAAATCAATAATCACCTTGAGCAGGAAGCGGTCAAGCTCTGCCTCCGGCAGTGGGTAGGTACCTTCCTGTTCTATCGGGTTTTGTGTCGCCAATACCATAAACGGGCTGGGGGTCTTATGTGTTTCCCCATCGATGGTGACCTGTTGCTCCTGCATGACTTCCAGCAATGCTGCCTGCGTTTTTGCGGGAGCCCGGTTAATTTCATCCGCTAATAGCAGGTTGGTGAACACCGGCCCTCGCCGTACTTCAAAGCGACTCTCTGCCATATGGTAGATCGCATGCCCGGTAACATCCGCGGGCATTAAATCCGGCGTGAATTGTATGCGCCGGAATTTGCCTCCAAATCCTTGTGACAGGCTGCGCACAAGTAGTGTTTTACCAAGCCCTGGCACGCCCTCCAACAGGACATGGCCATTGGCCAGTAGTGCTGTCAAAACCTGGTCGACGACTGCCTGCTGGCCAATGACTACTTGATTTACACGTGCGCGAAGTTCGTGCACGAGCGAACTTGCCTGCTGCCAGGGCGAATCTGTGGTTTCCGAGTTGGTGGTGGTCTGTTCGGAAAGCGTTGTCGGGTCCAGGGTAGGTTCGCTCATAGGGCGTCCTCAATGATCTGAAGGCTGCGCATGCGCGCGGTAAACGTTTCTTCACTGTGGGGAGCGGCTCCCCACAATGTCGTAATAATTTCATTGCTCGTTAAGCCGGTGCGCTCGGCAAGTAGCTGGCTGAATTCGGCTTGTTGGTGGCCTGAGGGAGCCGCGGAGGCATTGGGTAGTATTTTGTCGTGCAGCCGGGATCGGATCGCTTCGAACTGCTTCCGGGCAGCTTGCTCACGCCAGTAAAAATATCCACACGCACGTACATGTTCCAGCAGCGAGCGACGTACCGATGCACCCTCTGGCTCCCGTGGACCAAAGCGGCGGCTACGGTTGGCGATCCAGGCCAGTAGCACAAGCCCCCCGGCCGTGAAAAATTCGAGCCAGTAGCGTTGAATCAGTTCACTGAAGCCAAGAAAGTGGGGGCGAGTGATCATCACCAGATTCTTTTGACCGGTCAGATGTGCCAGGAAAAAGGCATGGTCAAATTCACCAATACGTCGATTCTGCCACAGGCCATTGTCGGCCATCAGCGTGATCTTTCCGCGGCCGTATTCGAAAAATGCCAGTGGCGACTGGTGGTGTAGCAGGTTACTGTCGTAGTGGCTCGCATCACTGGGTTGCGCTACTTCTTGGCCCGATGGCGGAGCCAGGTCTTGAAAGGTGACCCAGTGCAGCAGTCCGCCTTGTACGTCTACTTCATCGCCCTGTGCCATCATTTCGTGAGTCAGCAGTAACTCTGGATCAAAATACAGGGAGTAACTCGTACCACCATCGCTGGTCAGGTTAATCAGTCTTTCGGGATCGACCTCGGGGTTGCGTGTACCCTCTGTATTTGTATCTTGCGCTACTTCTTTAGCGTCTTCGATAAGAGCGGTGTCTGAATTCTGATTCTTCGATTTCTCAGCGAGCTTGCGGTTGTGGTCACGCATTAATTCGCTGACTGTTTTGTCCTGTAGTGTTTTCGCTTCTTCACCAAAAACTTCGCGCAACTGCCAATTGAAGTAAAGATCGGTATCCCCGTACGTAACCTCGAGGTCGAGCAGATCAAGCAATAAATTGCGCTCGCCGTCTGTGGAAAGCTGATTACTAACGACAATAGCCTGACCGCCTTGTTCAACCCATTCAAGCAACTCCCAGAGTCGTTGCTCGTTGTAAATCAAGTTGCTATTCGCGAGAAACAGGACATCGTTGTCGTTGAGCTCCGAGAGCACTGCAATATTGTCTGCCTGCCGATGCGGAACATCGATGCGGTCCAGGAACTTTTCTGCAGCGAGATAAGGGTTGCGGCGTGCCTCTGCATCGAAGCCGAGGTCCACTTCCTTCGTGTAATACTCGAAAAAGTACAGGAATGCCGCTGCAGCGATGCCGACTAGCAGCAGTGTCCACAGCAGGGCAGCGCGGGCAAAACCGCGGGAGCCGTTTATACGGGTGCTCACGCTTGCCCCCCCTGTGTATCACCGTCTGTAGGCGAGGCAGAAAAACTGATGAGCCAGTCTCGGCAAAGTGATTCGAGCAGTGGTGTTGCAGGGGCGCGATGGGCGTAAGC
Organism: Microbulbifer agarilyticus; assembly: GCF_001999945.1. Classification (NCBI taxonomy): domain Bacteria; kingdom Pseudomonadati; phylum Pseudomonadota; class Gammaproteobacteria; order Cellvibrionales; family Microbulbiferaceae; genus Microbulbifer; species Microbulbifer agarilyticus. The sequence continues at coordinate 4,020,835 of NZ_CP019650.1, read as the reverse complement.
CTGGTGTTGCCAAACCTGCGTTAGGCGGCTGAAAAGTTGTACCAGCTTGGGCGTAATCTGCTTGTTTAGCCCCGATTCTTCATGCACCAATTGCGCACATTCCGCCTCGGTGTGGTGATCCTGGAACGGGCAGTTATACCGATTGATAAGATGCGCTAGGCTCGCGCGATAGAGCAGGCTTATGGCCTCCCGTTGGCGGCCGCGCTCCCACAAGGCCAATACCTCTGCGGTAACATCGTCCGGCAGACTGTCATCGCGCACATCCAGGCCAAACAGGGTTTCTGGTCGCTCTACCGGGGCATTGATTGTACGCGTGCGCAAACCCAGCGCTCGGCGAATATACTTTCGGCAATGCCAAGCAAGCCAAACGACTAACGCCAGGGCAAGGATCCAGAGGATAACTTCCACGATACCGGCGAGTAGCGGGACCCAGGAAGCCTCCGTCTCGTCGCTGTCATCATCCCACCCGAGTCCTTCGAGCCACTCAATGATTGCGATGACCCACTCAGGGAAATGATACTTCGTCTCCTCGAAATCTTTGAGTCGCCAGCCGCGCACCGTTTCCTTCTGGTGGAAGTCGTCTTCGGCCATTACTTCATCGATCTGTTCCTCTGCTTGCGCTGGAGTGATCACATCGGCCAGAGCCGGCTGAGGCATGGCAAGGGAGAAACAAAACAGAAGTGCGAACAGGCAACTCAGGGTGGTGTTTACTGACGAAGGCTTGCGCGGTGTGGACGGCGGGTTATTGTTTTCAAGCCGTCCATTCTTTTGGGTGCCGCGCTTTGCTATGAATCTCTCTCGCAGTTTACGAAACTGGATTTCCACATCCCAGGCCTCCAGTTCGACCCTGCGACCGATATACAACATAAAGCCTGCGCACACATAAAATGGTGCTACGGCGGCCATCACTAAAAGACTGACACCATTGGCGAGCCACATGAAAAACTGGTTGTCGCCCTGCACTAGTGGCAACCAGTCCACTTCGATCTGCTCCGGTAGCATCATATAAACCAGAGCCCACAGGCCAATGCTCAAAATCAGCTCTACATGGGCTCCGACGATATGCAGCCAGCTGGCGGTGCCGGCGGTTTTTCGATGCAGCAGTGACTGACGCGCCGTACGCACAGAGCCTTTTGCCTGTTCGAGTACGGTGAGCGGTAAATCGAAGCTGCGGGTGAAGTTAAGTCGACGCCAGCTGATCCAAGAGAGGGCATCGCAGCGGTTTGCGCGGAAAAACAACTTCAATGCATCCGCAAACGAGTCCACCTGCGCAAACAGCTGTCGGCTGGCCAACAGCAGAGGCAAGCGCTCGAATACAGGCTTTAGCCACCAGATAACCAGCAAGGCCAGATTTGGCCGGTCGGGAAAGATGAGTAACAGCAGAGAGAAAACGGCCGCGGCTGGTATCAGCCAAAGAGTCGCCATCAGCAGCCAGTGACGACGTGCCAGTAATATGCCGAGATCAACCGATTCCCAGTTACTGCGCTGCCTGGCATGTACCACCAGTTGACTCAGGTTCACTGCACAACCTCGCGGCTAGCTGTGTCGTTGCCCCGTCCGGCGAATAGACAGTAACTGATCACTAGCAACCAGAACAGCGTACCGACCGCCAATTTCACTTCCATACTGACCGTGGTGCTGGAAGACCAGAATGCCTCCAGGAACGCGGCGATAACGAGCATCAAAAACGTTCCGTACATAATCTTCATCGCGTTGCGTCCCGCCTGCTGCAACGCGGTGCGTCGACTGATATTGCCGGGATTAACCAGTGAGTGACCAAGCATCAAACCTGCGGCACCGGCAAATACGATAGCGGTTAGCTCAAACGCACCATGGCCAATAACAAATGGGTAAAAGGTGACCGCAAATCCGACCCTGGTAAGTTGGCCAAATACGGCCCCCAGAAACACGCCGTTAAAGACCAGGAAAAATATTGACCCAAGGCCGAAGACAATGCCCGAGGCAAAGGTGCGAAAGGCAATGCCGATGTTATTTTTGATATAAAAACCAAACATCAGCAAATCTGAATCCGACCCGCGTTCACGACCCAGTACCCGGTTGGCAGGGTCATACATTGCTTCGATTTGCAGTACCTGCTCCGGCGACATGACTGCGTAAATCAGTGCGTCATTCCAATAGCAACCCAGCCCCATAACCAGGGCTGGCGCCAGGAATAGGCCGCAGGCGAGCCATACAAAGCGTGCGTGCTCGCGCAAGGCGCACGGGAAGCCGCGAATAATAAAGTCCAGCCAGCGGTTTTTATTGACCGACTGTTGCTGGTACACGCGTTGATGACAGGCCATCACCAGTTGATTCAGGCGTGTTACCAGGTAGCTGGTATATTGGCGTTCCTTGGCTATCGCAAGCTGTTGACAGAGGTCGCGATAGGCCGCGGGTAAATCGAATTGCTGAGGGGAATCGTCGGCGGAAGATTGTGTTTGCGGGATAGTATTTTTTTCATAACCCGCAAGATAGTTATCCATGCGTGCCCATAATGGGCTGTAGCGTTCCTCAAAGTCTTTCTGCTTCATTGCTGTACGCCTCTATCCTGGCTCTCGCCCTTAGCGCCGGCCGTCGGTTTTTGGCGGGTGCCGAGCAACCAGCGCCCGACGCCCTGCAGATAGCGAACGCTCACTTCTCCGCTATGCCCCGTAATTGGCTCTAATATTTCGGCGAGCTCTTGCTGGCGTCCTTTACTGAGTGCGGCGCTACGCTCTGTAAGGCTAATAATTGCCTGCTGGTCTTGCAGCATGAGGCCTTTGGGAGGCGGTGCGGGTGGAACCTGGGGGAGTGGTACTGGTTTTTCTTCCTCATGACGATAGATAACCAGTGTGCCCGCAGCGTAGTCGCCAAGACGCTGGAAATATCGGCTGGCACTCATGCTGATCATGCCGGTGCAGTATCCAAGTGGAAGGAAGTCAGCAAATCGGAGTAGATTGCGCATAATGGATGCGCCCCAGGAGATGGGTGTCAGGTTGTCATTGACTACAGCGAGCGAAAACGCACGTTTTCCCGGGGTTTGACCCCCGCGGAACATTTCAAAAAAAACGGGATAAAACCATTCCAGAATAAACGACCCGAGCAGCCAGAAGCCTACACCGGCTTTGCCGGCAAAGGTGAGTGCTATACCCAGAACGACAAGAATAAGTGTGCGATATAAAAGATCTACCGCATAGGCAAGTATGCGTGGAACCGGGCCTGCCACCTGTACACTCAAGTCGATACCTTCCGGCGTTTCGATTTGGTACAGGGTGTCGAGCGGTGATTCCGCAGCGGAACGATCAGTGGATGAGTCTGCAGAGGAGTGCATTGGTCGCTACAAAGTAAACGCTTGAGGCAGATTCGGCGGCGCCTGGTGCGCCGCCGGAACTTCGGAAATTAAATTTCCGGGTTGGCCTCGTGACCACCAAACATATTGCGATACAGAATGCCGTAAGCGATCCCCAGAGTTGGAATTGCCCAGATCAGACCGATCAACAGCGCCAGGAAGCCGGCGATGTACAGGAGGAACAGCACGATCACAAAGCCAAAGATTGGGAACCAGTGCTTGGTCACCGCTTTGCGGGAAACTTCCAGCGCCTGCCAGGGGCCGAGATTCTTATCTACGATCAGTGGCATCATCAAGATGTAGCCGATCATCAGGTAGATTCCTGGCAGGACAAGAAGGATAAAGCCAAGTACAACCAGCAGATAGGTAAGAATCATGCCCACAGCCAGTGGCAGCGTCTTGTCGAAGTAAGCGAATACTTCGGTACCTGACACCTGCTCATCGCGTGCGATCTTGATGCCAATCATCATCAAGCCTGCGCCCAGGGGTGCTGATGCAGCAAGAATAATTATCTGTGAAAGAATGGCGCCGAATCCCTGATTGGCATCCGGGTTCGTCATCGACTGACCAGTGATCAGATTGGCGATCACGGTAATGGCGATGTAGGCGACGAGATACAGCAGTACGCCGAGCCACACGGTGCCTTTTCGACCACTGGTTTTAGCCCAGGCTTCGCTCAAAGTCTCGCCAATTGCTACTTTATAATCACCGGCAAGTGCTTTCGGGATTGAACCTTCTCCACCATTGGCCTGGTGGTCCCCTCCAAGGTCAGCCTCTGGCGCATTGTAGATATCACTCATGGTCGATATTCCTTAATCCAACAATTTTTGTCATTTTTATTGGCCGGCAAACACTGATATGTGTTGTAACCCCTTGCCGGCAGAGCGGGGAGCAACAATAACACAGGATTGGCGCCCTAATCTTGCTTTGCCCCCTATTTGTAAGCGCCTGTAATTCAGCCGCGCACACAGCTAATATGGACAGAATATTGACTGGGAGCTTGCGAGGGTTCATGCCCGATGGGGAAATGGTTGCTGCGTAGCCTGTTGCTACTATCTGTCTTAATCATGTTTTATGTGGCCCTTCCCTGGTACTCCGCACACCAGCTTATTGAGGCCGCGCAGAACGAAGATGTTGCCAGACTCGAACGTTATGTGGATTTCCCGCAGTTACGCGGCAATATCCGCGGGCGGTTGCAGGAAGAAATTCGTGAATCGATTAGTGATGACATACCCCCGGCACTTGGCGATTTGTTTAAGGCCGGCGCGGACCTGTTTGTTGGCCCGCTGCTGGAGCGCTTGATCAGCCCGGAAGGGATAGTGCAACTAGTCCAGGGGCAGAAAGACTGGAGAGAATTCGAGCGAGAGCTGAGTGGCATGGGCGGGCGTCGCGCGCCAGAGCCTTCCGACAATCAGCGCCCTGCGCAGTCCGAACAAGCTGCATCGCCAGTGGCAGAGCGCGGTCACCACTGGCGCTTACACCACTGGTACTTTATCGGACTGAACGCAGTGGAGGTGGTGTGTGGCAATCGCGACGATTTTGATCGCGTACTACTGCGCTTGCAGCGGAATGGATTGCGTTGGCAGCTGGTCGACATAGAACTGATAGACGAAGTACCCGGTGGAGAATAATCATGGCTATTACGCTGGAAATGCACGAATCGTTGAACGTATTTGGTGATCCATTAGTGCCGTGCAGCACAGATCCGTTGACTGGATTTTTTCGCGATGGCTGCTGTAACACCAATGACCAAGATCTTGGTTCGCACACGGTATGTGTCGAAGTGACGAGAGACTTCCTGACGTTTTCTGCAGAGCGTGGCAACGATCTCAGTACGCCGGTGGAGGAGTTTGGTTTTCCGGGGCTAAACCCTGGGGACCGTTGGTGCCTGTGCGCGGCACGCTGGCTGGAAGCGCAGAAGGTAGAAATGGCTCCCCGTGTATTCTTGCAGCGCACCCATGTAAAAGCATTGGAAATTGTGCCAATGGAAGTACTGCGTCGGTATGCGGTCGATTTGAATTGATTGCCGGAGCCAGGCTGATCAGCCAGATACTGCCTAAAATAACGCGAGATGAGTGACGTGAAATAGGTGAATTAAGCGTTGTGAGTGAAGAACGCTAAAATAAGACAAACATCCAATAAAAAGCGCTCTGAAGTAAGCCGTCCAGGCTTACCCAGAGCCAGCCTTGCGGCTGTAACCAACTCACAGGATGAAAATTTGTTGGTGAGCGCGAAGTCCATATCTTGGCTGCCTGTATTACAGGCATGCGGTTTGCTCAGAATTTAGAATGCGCCCATTCGCGGTACCGGGCAATAGCCCATTCGGATCTATTTTCCCGGGTTTTTACTTCGCTGAATCGGCCTCGGCCTATATCAGGCCCTCGTTAAGACACTTCGAAATCAACTGCCCCGTCGTCTTGCAGTCGGACTTTTTTAGGATATTCTTGCGGTGATTTTTTACCGTATGTGCGGAAATTCCCAGTAACTCGCTGATGACAGCGCTTGTCTTCCCCTCTGCAAGTAATTGCACAATTTCCATTTCACGCCGGGTAAACAGTGACGGAGTAGCGAGGAAGTGTTCAGGATTATTGAATACGTCAATATTGCGGTAGCTTTCCCCGCCATGCAGATTCAGCAGTGAAAGTTTGCGGTTGCCCTGTTGAGCGAGGTGACTGATGTCTGTGTGAATTCCCAGTGTTCGGGCGACACCAAACTGCTCGTCGGTATCGAGGATGATGGCCTGGTGATTGAACAGTCTGTAACTGCCGTCGGTAACGCGCAGTCTGCCGCTATAGGATATTTTGAACTCTTTTACCCGCGCCATGCCGATCTGATTTTTCAAAATGGAAAATGCGGTTTCCTCGGCCTTGGCTACAAACGGAATGTCCTCCGGATGTCCTCGCTCGATCAACGATTCGATTGTTGTATTTTCAGGGTCTAACCCCAGAATCGATTCGATTTCTCGGCTAACCAGCATAGGCTTGTCGAGATTGAGAAAATCCAGCACATAGTAGTAACAGGGGCCGCTGCTAAAGCTGGCGCTAATAAAACGATCCAGTTCCAGTCTTTGCTGCGCCACATCCCGCTGGGCGAAAAAACCTGGAACCTTACGCCAGGCTCGATAGATCGATTCCCTCGACTCCCCCGATTCTCTCGATTCGTGCAATTCCTTTGGCGGAAGAGTGACGGGAAGATCCATTAAATCAACCCATCTCCGACGCAGTTTGCCAGTAACTGGCTCATATTCTGGCAGCCAGCTTTTTTAAGGATGCGTTTGCGGTGGTTCTTGATGGTGTATTCCGATAGGGAAAGGGCTTCGCCAATTTGCGCGCTGGTGAGGCCTTTGGAGACCAGCCGAATAACCGACAATTCACGTTCGGTAAAGCTTGGTCGATTGGCTTGTTCAGCCCTGGAGTGGTTATCCACTTCCAAATTAAGAAAGGAGGGTTCCCCATCCATGCCAATGAGAGACAGACAGTAATTATTTTTCGTCGTCAGGTGGGAAATATCCGTATGCACATTCAGCGCCTTGCTGACCCGGCCATGGTTGTCCGTATCCAGCACTAGTGACTGATGATTGAACAGCCGGTACTCGCCGCCTTTAACCCGGAAACGGAAACAGTAAGACACCTTATAACTGGTGACCTTATTCATACCAATGCGTTCTTGCAGCAAGCGTATGGCAGTGGCTTCGGCACTGGCGACAAAATCCATATCTTCAGGATGGATCTGGTCGAGAATCGATTGGAATGTCATGTCACCGATCGTGAGATCGTGGACCTGTTCTACCAGCGGGCTTACGTACACCAGCTCCTGATCAAACAGATCAAATACATAGTGATAGTGTGGGCCATTGCTGAACACCCGGCCGACGAGCTCGTCTACCGGTACCCTGCTCAGATCGGTTTTGCCCTTGGCGAATACGTTGTCGCTCTGCTCCCACACATCGGTTAGCAGGCCCGTATCCGGCATATTTTCTTTTTCTTCTGTGCCCACTGTGGCTGTCCCTTTTACCTTCCCGCTTAACATCCCGGCGGTATCAACAACTGGCCCGCGGCGTACCCGAAATCACTGCGCAAAGCGCCGGGCGGCCAATCCAATATATTATTGAGAACGTTGTCACAATTCTGGTGAGACACTTGTACCAGAACCTAGGTATTTCTTGCAATGCTAATTGGTACTTAGGCAGCGAAAACGCTCTAGACTGTCAAAAAATACAGGAAAGTTCGGGTGTGCCCTGAGCAAAAGGGGGGCAGATTGACTGCAGTAATTCGGGAGCCGGTGAGCAGTGGGCAGAATATAGGAGAGGGCAAAGAGGATTCCGGTGCGCCCGGCTGATTAAATTCAGACCAGGGCTCACCGGTATAGTCGACCGTTATTGCTTAGGAAGGCAGGAAGTCGATGGAGTAATTGAGGGTGGATTTTTCCACATTGGCGGAGCCGAAATTGATCAGGCGAATACGCGCGAGCAGCTTGCGCTCCAGATCCGCGTTCTCCAATTCACTACTTACCAGCGTCACCGCAGAAATTACCCCGTTGGGCTCGATCACCAGCTTCACAGTAACCTTGCCCGCCAACGTCGGATCGCGGCGCAGGGCGCGGTTGTAGATCGCAAAGATCGCGCCCTTGTTGGCTTCCATAATCTGGCGAATGGATTCCTCACCACGTGAGCCGCGTTCACGACGTGCCTGTTTGCCGCTGGACTCGGCCGCCGCAGTCGCTTCAGCCACTTCCACCTGGGTAGTTTCGCGGCCAGACAGAGCGGAGCCACCGGTATTGCGGCTGAGCTGCCCGGTATTGATACCGCCGCTGGCTGTTTTCGATTTATCGCTGATCATCGAGCGGTCAATCTTCTGTGCATTGGCTGCGCCGCTCGCCAGGGAGTTGGCATTGGCCACCTGAGATACGTCGAGGCTATCGCGCATATCCATCAGGTCGTCCTGCAGCTGCATCAGGCCACTGTTAGCCGCCTTCTCCCGCGCCTTGGCAACCTCTTCCGCCGGGGCCTTTTCGCTCAGTGGCTTCGGCTTGACGGTCTTGATCGGTTTCGGCTTGGGTTTTTCCACCGGTTTGGGTTTTTCTTTTTTAACTTCCTTAGGCTTCTCAACCTTTTTCTCTACCGGTTTCGGCTTGGGTTTTTCCACCGGCTTGGGCAGCTCTTTTTTCTCAAGAATGACCCGTGCCAACTGCGGTGGCAGCTGTTCTTTTTGCTCACGGGTCAGTTCCGGTGCCGGAATAAACGTGAACAACGCACCGAGTACCACAAACGCGATAAAACCGGAGCGCAGGAACTTGCCAAACCGCTGGTCCTCCTCTTCTGTGGAGGCCCAGGGGAGTTTCGAGTTGTAGTAGTGCCACGGCATTAAAGCCGCGCGGCCGCTTGCTGGGGAGGCTGGTGACATGTGCATACCTCCTTACTGGCCAGCGGCGGGTGCCGCTGGATCCTGCGGTGTTGTCTGGATTACTGCCAGATCGATATCCCGGAAGTCCGCCGCCGCGCAGGTGTTCATGATCTGCTTGAGCAGCGCATAGGGAACTTCTTCGTCACCCATAATGGTTACCGGGCGCCCGAGGTCTTGTTTCTCTTCCGGCAGGGGGTCCGCGCGGCTGGCGAGGTATTTAAGTTCGTTCAGCAGCGGTTCGATCTGCTCCTGGTCCGCGGAGATGTCCGCAACCATGGCAATCATACGGTTACCTACCATTAGCTGGTCGCCATTTACGCGCACTACCGTGGTGGTCTCCGGTTTCTGGGTGGAAGTGGATTCCGGCAGCTTGATGCTCTTGTCCGTCTGCAGTACTTCTACATCGGAGGAATTCACCAGCAGGAAAAATACCAGGATGGTGAAGATATCCATCAGGGATACCAGATTCAGTTTCGTTTCTTTATGCCGGCGCTGTTTGCGCCCTTTCAGCTTGCCGCCGATCGTCGCTTTCATAATGCGTTGCCTGCCAGCTGCTTGTCCTGCGCCGCGTCACCCTGTTGGGGCGCGTCGCCGAGGGAAATCTGCGGGAACAGCTCCGCGTCTACCACGGAAGCCGCAACCACCGCGCGGAAAGAGCGCGCGGTGTCCATGGCACTTACCAGCGTGCGGTAAGAGGTTCCCGGTTCAGAGAGAATGACCACATCTTTCTTGTCGATATCCTTATCCCGCAGGGCACGTTTGATTTCCTGCAATACATCAGACACCAGCTTCAAATCCGGCTCACCGTCCCGGTTGGGGATTCGCTTCACACGAATGCCCGCCGGATAGTTGATGTCGATGTATTCGGCGCGCAGCACCATTTCCAGCTGTTGGTTTTCTTTCTGCTCCGCCGCACTGGCATCGCTCAGTCCCGGAAGATTGAGGTTCAGTACGGAGATATGGGAAAACACCATATTCAGAAGCAATACCGGTACCAGAACGGTCATCAGGCTCATAAAGGAGGTGATGTCCAGATCCGGGTCGGTTTCCAGCCTGCGTCGGATAGCCATGGCTCTCTCTTGTTCTAGTTCTTAACGTTGTCGGGTCTAGCGCTCAGGGCGATTAAGCCGGTGCACCGGCTTTGGCCGCAGGGCGCGCCGCCGCTTCCGCTTTTTGACCGCGAGTCAGGGTAATCAGGTTAAGAAACTTCACGCCGGCCATTTCCAGGCTGTCGATGATCTCGTTGGTTTTGTTCTGCAGCATGGAGTAAGCCAGCAGCAGCGGAATGGCGGAGATCAGGCCAAAGGCGGTGGTGTTCATCGCAACCGAGATACTGGAAGACAGCATGGTGGCTTTTTCTGATGGGTCGGCATTGGCTACCGCGGTGAACGCGGCAATCAGGCCGATAATGGTGCCCAGCAGGCCGAGCAGCGTGGCGATGTTGGCCAGGGTGGCCAGGTAGTTGGTGCGCTTTTCCAGACGCGGCACTGCTTCGAGAATGCTCTCTTCGATGGCCATCGCAATATTTTCATCTTTGCGTGCGTGCTGGGCAGTGCTGATACCGGCGGCAACGATCTGGCCTACCGGAGCCTTTTCGCCCTGGGCGAACTTGAGCGCGGCGGCGAAATTACGCTGCTGCATCATCGGCAGAACCTGGCCGTATGCGCGACGGTTGGCGAGCTTGGCGCGGGACAGGAAAACCCAACGCTCCACAACCAGCACGATGCCGATAACCAGCACCAGTGCGATGGGATACATAAAGGCGCCGCCATTTTGGAAAAAGCGCAGCAGTGTGTTGAAAAACTCCATGGTAAATCTCCGGGACGTAAAGATTCTTGTTGTGATTAAGTTGTATGTATTTCTAAAAATATAAGTCGGGTACTAGTATCTGTGACTAGTAGCGCTAATTTACATTTCGGCGTCTGGCACCTTGAGCAATTTTATTTCCCTGTGCAATTCCGAGTATTCCTGATGCTGGAAGCTGTGGGTAATCGCATTGGGTAGTGTGCTCTCGATCTTTTCCAGGCTGGTGGCCTGTTTCCAGGGAATGATATACAGCACTTTAGGCTGTTCCTGGCTACCAATGATGGTGGACTCCAGTGAAATAACATCACCGTCATCGTCCTGTGCCAGTGCCGCGCCTGAAAACAAAGCAAGGGTGCAGCTAATAGCAGCACTCGCCATGCCGACAAGTTTGATCGGTTTCATTTACAGTCTGCGCTCCAAGTCCATAATCCAGCCTTTCAGCATCCGATCTTCCTCTGCCTCTAGCGCCTGTGCTTCGCGGTAGTGATGCAAAGCCTGTTCCGGTTTGTGCAGGTAGAGATCGAAGAGAATTCCCAGATTGCGATGGCCCATGGCGAAGTCTGGCCACTGGTTCAGCGCACTTTGATACGCCTCGCGGGCCTCGTCAAAGCGGCCCTGATCACGTAGCAATACGCCGAGAGAATTCCAGGCAAACACATTTTTTGTGTTGGCGGTGACTGCCTGCTGCAGGCTTTGCTCCGCCTGATCTGGTTGCTCCAGCTTCAGCTGTACTTTTGCCAGGTTGAGCCACGCACCGGAAAGTTCCGGCCACTGGCTTACCACTTGCTGCAGCTCAGTTTCCGCCGCACCAAACTGTTGTTGCTCGAAGTAGCCGCGGGCGTTCGCCAGCGCCTGTTGGGCACCAGAGGGGACGCCGGGTGCTTCGCTCAGATAAGGGTTGGGTGTGGCAATTCGTTTGCTCGATTCACCGTCGGCCGTTGTCTGGGGCGCTGCACCTTCATCGGGCGCACCCGGGTTGCTGGCACAGGCACTGAGTAGTAGTGCGCTCAGTGCAAATAAGGCCGCACGTGCACGCAGGTTGCGATTAATACGCTGCATCGCTCCACTCCACAGTTGATTCGGGTTTGCGGTAACGGGCGGGGAGCAGGTTTTCCAGTGAAGAGAAGCTGTTCTTGATCCACTCGTCGTAGACGCCATCAGCAGTACGCTTGATGTTGGCCTCGTGCAGTTCGATGGCTTTTTCCTCGAACGGATAGGCCTGTTCTTCCAGCAGGATTTCGTACTGTTCGAGTTCCAGTGGGTTCAGGCCGTTGGGGCGCTGGGAATCCATCAGGTCGCGGCTCAACTGGCGATAAATTTCTGCCAGGCGATAGTTGGCCGCGGTGGTGAATTCGGCAATACCAAATTCCAGTACTTTCTTATAATCCGCTACAGTCGTTTCCATCGCCTGTTTTTTATTACGCAGGCTTTGTTTCAGCGGCAAGGTCAAGGCCAGACGCTCGAAGCGCGCAAAACTTTGGCTCGCCAATTCGTTTTGTGCGAAGGCGGCGAGATAGCGGCCACGCGGTTCGGATACCTTGTTGCCCGCCAGGCTCTTCAACCATTGATTACGCGCGGACTGGTCGCCGGCTTTGCCATACAGGGTAACTAACTGATGTTGCGCTTCCAGGTTTTGCAACGCAGGTTCGCGCCAGTCGCGGGCATATTGACGATACGCGTCGATGGCGCGTGCGCGGTTGCCGGCAACTTCGAACTGTTCCGCGGCCAGGTACAGCGAGTCGCGGCGCACGTTCGGGTCACTGTCTGTTTTAGCCAGCACCAGCAGTTCTTTGGCGGCGGCTTCCGGCAGGTCCATTCCTTGATACACCACCACCGCTTTGGCGGTCAGTGTCGGTGTCAACTCGTGCTGTGGGTAAAACTTGCGGAAATCCACCAGCTCGGTGTGTGCGCGGGGCCAACGTTCCAGGCGCATCAGCTGGTTAATCGCGTCGTATTGCGCGGTTGCGGCGATCGCGGAGCGGCCACTTTCACGTACCCGCAACAGCAACTCGATAGCTTCTTCCGTGGGAGCCACGAATTCCATGCTGTTGGTGGTCAGTAGCACCTGACTCAGAATCACTTCCGCCTGTTTATAGATCGAAGACTGCAAGCGGTCGCGCGTGCTGATGTAGTCTGGATCGTCGCTGGCCATACCTGCAAGCAACTGGGCATAGGCCAGTTCTGCCGCCGGGTAGTTTTCTGTTTCAAATTGGCTGTGACCCAGTAACAGCAAGATACTGCGGCGCTGTTTGGGCGTGGGCGGTGGCTGCCAGCCTGCCGCCTTGACGGCCGCATCGATGGTTTCCTGATGACGGTACTGGGCAAACAGGTTGTGGGCCGCATCCAGCTGTGCTGGTAGCGCGCGGGGATCCTGCGACCAGCTGTCGGCAAAGCGCAGGCTGGTTTCGGTTTTCAGGTCCAGCCAGAGGTTAGCCTGCTCTTCGTTGTTCTTGATCTGCTTTTCGGCATCATAAACCCGCCCGGCCATAAGGATCGCCGCATAACCGGCTTCGGTGGCCTGTGGCGGTGTGTTGCCAGTTTCTGCCGTGAAGCCCCAGGCCACCCGGCGGTAGGCGCCAAATGCCTGCGCATACTGCCCGGCTTCGTTGAGGCTTTCCGCCATCAGGAAGGTCAGCTCGGGAGTCTTCGGGTCGTCTGGGAAGGTGTCGGTAAACTCCCGGTACAGCGTGGCGGCAACGATAAAGGCCTCGCGCGACTGTTGCTTGGCCCGGGCCGCGGCCTTGCCGCGATTTTTCGGATTTTGTGCTTCTTTTGCGAGGGCCTGGGCGCGGGCGTGATCAAAGCGTGCCAGCTCCTCAAGCCAGGGTTTCAAATGCACTTCCAGCAGCCGCCGTTTCGGTTCGTCGGCGGTTTGCCAGTAACCGGCGCGGCTGCCGTAGCGCGCGACAAATTCGCGTTTGGCCGGAATTACTTCGCTGGGGAAGTTACCCTGCTGCAAAATTTCTACCGCGCGCACATGCATTTGCGGCGCCTGGTCAGTTTGCGGATAGCGCGATACGAAGGTCAGGAAGGTTTGCGCACCATCTCGGTAGCGCTCGGTTTCCGCATACCAATTACCCAGGCCACGGTACAGCAGGTGGTGATAAGAGCGCGGGCCTGCGTCGGATACAAACGATTCGATTACCTCGGCACCGCCCAGATAGTTGAAGCCAAGTGCCAGTACCCGCAGGGTGTCGTTCGCCAGGCGACGCTCACCCTTATCGAGCTGGCCGAGAAGTTTTTGCTCTTCGCTGTTCTCCGCCAGCAGGTCATCCATCAGCGTCAGGAAAGTTTCGCTGGCGGCCTTGTAGCGCGCGTCTTTGAATTGGCTCCAGCCGAGCATGTAGCGGGCGTTGCGCGCAAAGAGCGTATCACCCTGGGAAAGCACTTCGGCAAAATCGCGCTCTGCGGCCCGGTACTGCTTGCGCCCAAAGGCGGCTTCGCCACGGCGGAACAGCGCCTCGGCAATAAAGGGTGATTCCGGGTTGCGCTGAACAATCGTTTCCAGTGCATCGAGGGCGCCCGGTGTATTGCCGTCGAGGGCGCGGGCACGGGCCAGGCGGTAGGCCAAGTAATCGTCGTCGGCAGAGGTTTCCAGCAGCGCTTCGTAGTGGCGCACGGCCTCGGCATAGGCCACGGCCATTTCCGGGTTGTCTTCCTGCAATTGCTCCAGGCGTTCCATTTCAAGGTCCGCCAGGCGCAGTTGGATCTGACGGCGGGTCTTGGGGTCCTGTTGCGAAGACAGGGCTTTCTGGTAGCTGTTGATCAGCGCCGGAATTTCCAGCTTGGGCATGGCGACCAGAGGCTCCGGTGGCAGCGCAGCCGTTGGCAGGTCCGCCAGGGTCTTGCTGTTATCCACATAGCCGGCACAGCCACTCAGTGCCGCGGTGGCGCACACCGCGAGGGCGAGCAATTGTTTGCGGGGCGGGCGTGAAAATAAAACACTCACAGTGCCGGCTCCAGTTCTTGATTCGCGGAGGGCTTTTTATCAGCTGAGGGCTCTGTATCAGCTGAAGGCTCGTCTTCTACGGAAGATTTTTGTTCGACTGAAGATGCTTCTTCGCCCGCGGGCTCTTCGCTAGCTGAGGGCGCTGCCTCCTTCGCCGGCTCAGCGGCAGGCAGGTCATAGTGGCCCTGCATGGCAGCGTCCTGAATTCGGGCGATGGCCAGCCGTGTATGCGCGATATATTGCTCAACACGGTCGCGGGCGCCACTTAGGGCGCTTTGCAGGTCTGCGCGGATCTGGGTTTCGATCACCGCACTGGCCCGATCAATGGCATTGCGCTGCTGATTGATGCGCAGGCCAGCGTCGTCGACGCTACCGCTCAGCAGGTTGAGTTGCGGCGCTTCGGCGGCGATGCGAGCCACCTGGCGCTGGTTGCGCGCGGCATCGACGAGTGTCTCTTCTAGCGCATCGATGGTTTTGCGCTTTTCCCACAGATTTTGGTGGTACTGCTCGGATGCCTGCCATTGCAGAATGCCGCGCGCGCGCGCCAGGGTCTGCTGCTGGTAATTGCTGGTTTTACCCGCGGTACTCAAACGTGCATAACGCTGTTCGGCTTCGCGCAGCATTTGCAGAAATTCTGACGTTTCGCCGGTTTGGGTAGCCAATAAGGCGAGGCTATCTTTTTCAGATTCGATACGCTGCAGGGACGTCTGTAATTCATCCAGCTGCTGCTCGGCGATTTGCACCTGCTGGTCGTACTGGGCGCTGTCGTGGGCCTGCACAATACTGAGCCGGCGCTGCTCGCGCTCTTCGATCAGGGTCTGAAACTCGGGCAGGCGCTGCTGCCAGCGGTCCAGCACCCGGCGCAATTGTTGCAGGTCGCGCAGTTCCGACAACTGCAGCTGCAGGCGATCACTTTGCATCATCTGCAGCAGGTAGTGCTGGTTCATTCTGATCAGCGCAGGGGTTTCTGCATCTTCCAGCCAGCCATAGCGCTGCAGGTCGATTTTTTCGTCGCCGTCAATTTCCGCGAACTGTAAATGTGCGGAGGCGCTGTGCAGGTTGTTCAGGTCGGTGAGGGCGCGCTGGTATTGCTGCTCCGCGCTTTGATAGGTACGCAGCGCAAGCTTCGGGCGCTCCAGTGCTTCGTAGGTGTACGGCAGTGCAAGCAGTGCTTCCTGTACTTGAGGCAGCAGTGGGTTTTGCCGGATCAGGTAGCCCAATGCGTCCACCGCCTGGGTGTGCATCTGGCCATTTACCGAGGCCCAGCCGAGGCCGAGCAGTGCGTCTGCTGACCAGGGTGTGTCGAGTCTTACCCGGCGGAATTCATTGGCCGCCGCCGTGTAATCCCCCTGCAGGGTCAGGGCGTAACCCGCGCCGATACGCGCTTTGTCCCGCAGGATATACAGTTCTTCGCGCAGTTCCGCGTCGAGATCTTTATCCAGCGTGACGGTGTCCACCAGATCGGCCGCGCGCTGGTATTCTTCGGCAGCTGCCGGGAAGTACTTGCCGCGGGCGAACGCGGCAGCCAGATTGTTGTGCCCGAGCACGCGCTCGGCCACCGCCAGATCGGCCATGCGCAACAGTTGCGCTGCCTGGCCGAGGTCGCCGTTGCGAATTGCCAGGTTGAGGGTCAGGGTGGTTTCGTGAATCGCTCCGGATTTTTCCAGCTGCTGGGCCGCGGTGTCCCAGTTCTGGTGGCGGTAATTCAACTCCGCAAGCTTCATCCAGGCGATCTGGCGGAAGCGCGCCAGGCGCTGATGATTGTCTTCATCAACGGCTTTTTGTAACTGTTGTTCGAACAGCGTCGCTGCCTGGCGCTCGAGACCAAACGCGAGGCTGATACCACCGCGGATCAGGTCTGCGTTGTCCGCGTGATGGGAAATACCGCCGCGCAGGTCGGATACCATCAGGGTGCTCAGCGCATCAAAGGTGTTGCCCTGGAAGTAATGGTACAGGGCGGCGCCATAGCGCATGTCCTGTGCCTGTTGGAATTTTTGCTTGTCCGCCTCTGCGGAATTTTCTGGCGCGGGTGCGTCTTGCGCAACACAGGTGCTGGCCCCGGTAATAATGCCGGTCAGCACGAGCGCCAGAGAAGCTTTCTTAAGCACAACAGACCCCATGGGAAACTCAGGGTGCCGGCCACTGGACGACGGTGAACTCTGGCTGCTGTTTGCCGCCAGCATCAGAAATACGCAGTTCGATCACTGCCGGTTCGTCGGTTTTTTTGAGGTCCAGACTGGCGGCGCGTTTGAATTCGCGCTGCTCGGGACCGATGCCATTGAAAAACGCAGTAATGGTGTGTTCGCCGGATTTCAGGTTGCCCTTGAACAGGGGCTGGATGCCGCCGCGGAACAGCGCGTCTTTCTGGTGCTCGGTATACAGGTGGGTTTCCACCAGTTTGTTATTGATATGCAGCTTTACCGAGTCCAGGTCAAAAAAGTGACCAACGTCCATAGAAACGTACACAGCAACCTGGCTTTGCGCGGGGAACAGCAGGTCTTCCTCCAGCACCAGCAGATCCCGGTTTAGCTTCAGTACTTCCTTTTTCAAGGATTCCAGATCCTCTGCGGGAAAGTCGCCTTCCTGGGCAAAAGTCTGCCCTGCGCTCATCAAAGTGAGTGCAGTAAGCAGGGCGCCAAATTTGGCACGGATACCGGTGCTTGGGCTGGGAAGGTCACGCAGGGAAAACATGGCAAAACCTGAAAAATATTGTGTTCGGTTGTCGTTAATTATTCGCACAAACGGGCGCGCGATTATGTCAGGGTGTCACACCTTGTGTGTGATTTTATTCACATTCTTGTCGTATTGCCGCACGGCTTTTTTTGACGTTAGCTCTTTAGGTCCAAGTGCATTCTATCCAGGCACTTTTTATCCGATGTGCTCAGGGATTGCCGAGCCCGCTGGAGAAATACATGCGTCGGTTGGCATCGATCACGATGGCTTCAAACCCGTTCATGCGCTCGATCAGCGCGAGTCCTTTGCTTTTGCCCAAGACAAAAACACTGGTGGATAGTGGGTCGGTATCGAATCCCTGCGGGCCAATCACGCTAACGCTAATTAACTTTTGTACATCCTCGTTCTGAGCGTCACTGCTCTGGCCGCTGTGCTGGGTGGCACTGTCGGTGGGCTTTCCTGTGGCCGGGTTGAAGATGTGGTGCACCCGGTGATCGTCGTCATCGATAAAAAACCGCTCGTAATCCCCGGATGTGGACAGTGCGGTGTTCTCCAGCGGTATCACCGCCGCATTTTTGCTTTTATCTCTGGGGTGGCGAATGCCAACCAACCAGGGCTTACCTCTTTTGTCACCTATCAGGCGGGCGTCACCGCCTGCACTCACATTGGCATTGGTAACACCGTATTGTTTCAGAATATCGACAGCGCGGTCCACCGCGTATCCCTTGGCGATACCACCGAGGTCAATTTTGGTGCGATGGTCAGCAAAGCGCAGCGTACCTGATTCCCGATCGAGCTCGATATGCTCATATCCCACGGCTTCGAGCAGACTGTCGGTGGTTTTTTTATCTGCCTGTTTTTTCTCGCGAAAGTTATACAGGCTGCCTACCGTTGCGTAGGTGATATCGAAGGCTCCGTCCGTTTGCCGGCTATAGAACAGGGACTTATCCACAATTCGTGCCAGCTCGTCGGATACTTTTACCGCACCTTTGCCTGCGGTGCGATTCACCTCTGACAGCTCGCTGTCTTCCTTGTATGGCGAGAGTGCGCCATCGATACGACGAAATTCATCCATTACCGCGCGGGTAATCTGCGTCGCTTGCGCTTTGTCCTCGTGCCAGATCTGCAGATGTACTTCGGTACCCATTATGGCCTGCTTGTCATAGTGCCATTCGGCATGCGTCGCGCCGGCGCCAATCAGACTGCAGGCAAACATTAGAAGGCGAATCGGGTACATCTTTTTACTTCGCTAACTCGTTACTAACTAGATGATGGGCTGGAATGCCGTCAGGCTGTCCATCAGGCTGGAATTACCCAGACCGTGACTGGGGAACAGACTACCAAAATTGCCCTGCTCGCCGTGGAGTGCCATGTAGTTCAGCACTACGGTCTGCACCAGCTGGTTAACGTTGTTCGCTGCCGGGCTACCGGCAGTTTCCACATCACCGGACGCGCGCATGTAACCCAGCTGCTGGTGGCGTGCCTGCTCATCCGCACTGCCGCCCAGTAGCTGCGGGCGGCCTGCGGGGTTGTAGACCAGGAAGAAAGACGCAGCGGTTTGCTGGTTGTCCCCGGTCCATACACCCTTACCGCGGCCCTCCGCAGAGTCATCGATCATGCCGTTACTGAAAACGGAGCCGTCACTGAATACGTAGACCATCAGTGGCTGGTTAACCCGGCGTGCGTATTCCAGACACGCACCGATACAGCGTCCGGCGCGCAGGTCGCGGAGCTCGCCGGTGGCGCGGTCGCCGGTGTGGTAATCGTAGCCACCCATGGTGATGGTGCCGGCGCCGGCATAGCCATTGATCACCAGCTTCATAGTGGAAGCAGCTTTCTGGAACTCGCGATCGCTGAGGAATTCACTCGAGCTGAAAATGCCGGCGGGGCCGACAATATCCGGGTCCAGTGCTGGGTCCAGCGCGGACGGGTCACCAAAGCGCGCAGCGAGGTCGGCGCTCTTCATGTAGCCACACTTCACCAGGTCTTTAATCACTGCGTCATTGGTGACGCGGGTGTTGACCTTGCCCAGCTTGGAATTGGAGATCCGGTACATGGATTCCATTACCGCGACGGTGTCTTCTTGGCTCAGCAGGCCAACCAAGTCGCCCACATCTACCAGCCCGGTAACGTCCGATGGGCGGTCGATCTTGGTGGGGCGTACTTCGGGATTAATCAGATCCATTGGCGCCATGGAGTTGCCACCGGATTCACTGGTCTGGGAGCCGATCAGGGCCAGCAGTGAACCGTTGGCGCCGGCGCGGTTGATACCGTACATGGGGTTGTGCGGGTTGTTGCCGGTATCATTCTCTGAGCGAGCGGGAATTACCGCACCATTAATTGCACCTGCTGTTCCGGGGGATATTTTTTCAAGAATCCCCGCCAACATTTGGCTGTCGCTATGAAACGCCAGGCCCAGGTCGGTGTTGTACAGCGGGTTGCCGGTGCCATCGGTGAGTGAGGGCACCATGTCGCCGGGCAGACCCTGCTTGCTGTAACCAGCGGTACTCAGGAAGTCGAACTGACCACCCTGCTTGCCTACGAGTACGTTGGAGCCCGCGATGTTGGCGCCACCCGCCAAGTCAAAGCAGATAAAGGGGATTTTGCCGGCGCCGTTTTTGCTGACGCCGCACAGGCCGCGAATGGCTTCCAGGTCCGAAGACAGGCTGACTTCTGCCTGTGCCGGATTGGCGAACAGGCTGAAGACCGAACCGCCCAGCACGGTTGCCATACCGGCGCGGAAACCCTGGCCGAGAAAGTCCCGTCGGCTTACCGGGCGGTGGTGGTCCGGGTGGCGCAGTGGTTGGTCCAGTTCAAAATGTTTTTTCTTGCTCATGACGTTTCCGGGTTCCCGGGTCTTGCGTATTTTTAAAGGCGTTGTCTTGTCGTCGCGCTTCGCTCAGCGAAGCGCATACCCAAAAATTTAGTGGATCAGAATCATTGCGCTGCCCATCGCCGCGGCACACGTGGCCTTGACGGTTGTGGCGGTGCGATCTGCACTGCAGCCTGCGCCGCAGGCAGTCATCTTATCGATCAGGCCGTCCAGCTCGGCGCGCACTGCGCTTTCATCCGGTGCGGTACCCAGTTGCGCGGTGTGGCCGCCCACGGCTGCGCTCCAGGTAATCGGCCGACCCAGCAGGTTTTCCAGCAGCGGGTCCAGAATCTGTGCGCGCTTGGTGTCGTTATCAAACGCACTGCTGGCGGCAGCAGAGAAGTCGAAGCCGGAGAAGTAGCTGGCGCGGGCACTGGTATCGTCCACCAGGGTGCTGCAGTACTTCACCGCCAGCTGGGTGATACCCATTTGCTGAGCGGCGAGGAAGCCCTGAATATCGGCTTCTACCGGCAACTGTTGCTTCACCTTCTCCCAGGTGTCCACCACATCCGGATGGGCACTGGAAATACCGGTGGCTGCAGAGAGTGCGGCATGAATCTGTTCGAAGCGGCGGATACCAATGCGCGGTTGCGGAGTCAGGTCCGCGGCCGCAGCCGGCGCCGCCGGGGTGGCTTCCACACGTACGAACTCTTCATTGCCCAGGCGCTCGAAGGTCAGGAAGAACTCGTCCGAGGTTGGGCCCTTCTCCAGGGTGATGATGGTACCGAGAGGAGAAAGTTTCTGGCCGGTTTCCGCGTCGTAATCCGTTGCCGTCACCGTGGTATCGAGTTTCGCCCACGCCTGACCAACCACCGCCTCGCGACCGTTGATGCCGATGCGCATACCCTGGATAACAACGCCGTCCGGAGTAACACCGTCTTCCAGGCTGATGAACTTGGGTTCGCTGAACAGGTAACCGTGATTGTCGAACTGTTGCACCTCGAACATCACGTAGCCTTCCGGCACGTTTGTTTCTTCCTCTACCTTGAACAGCAGCAGGTATTTTTCGCCGACGCCCGCATCGTAGTTGGTCAGGATGTCGTCTTGGCTCAGCGCGCGCGAGTGAATCGCCAGCAGGCGCACAGAGCCGTGCCACTGGTTCTCATTGGAGACCTCGCTGCCAAGGACCAGCGCGAAGGTATCGTCCCAGGTAGACAGCAGGCCCGCTTCCACCGGATCGGCATCGCCGGTGAATTCTCCGTTCACATACAGGCGGCGACCGTTGATCGGGTCGAAGGTGGCTACTACATGCTGCAGGGTTGCCTGCGCACGCTCTGCCATATCATCGGTGATCAGCGCGGGCATGCCGTCGGCATTGGTGCTGGCATCGTTGCGGTTCTGGAAGGTGTAGTTGTACATCGCCTGGCCGAGGGTGAAGTTGCGAATGTCGTTGCCACCGGAGTAGCTGACAATCCGCGCCGGGCCTTCCTGTACCACGTTGGCCGGGGCTACCCACGCTTCGATGGTGTATTCGCCGGTGCCGCTCAGGGTGTCGAACAGTCGCTTGCTGGTGGCAGTGGTTGCTTGCGCTTTACCGCCGGTCAGCTGTACACCCCAGGAACCGAGCCATTCGTAGTCGCCGGATAGCTTCAGGTCGATGGCCGGGTTGATGCCGGAGGTATCGTAGGCGATGTCGTCGCTGCCGGTTTTGAATTCGTACAGCGCGATCGCGTTGTTGTCGATACGGCCACCGCCACTGCTCACCACACCGTCGGTGAGGTACAGGGCTTTACTGATTACCCAGTTGGGATCCACGGCGGTTACCGAAATACCGTCGGCGAAATTACGAATCGCTGCAGCCATGGCATCGGCGTTTTCCGAACAGTTAGTCCAGCAGTTGTGGAAATCGCTTCCCAGGCGTACCACGAGACGAGAATTCTCCGGGCTGTCCAGGTCGATCCGTGGTTTCGCGGCCTCATAGGCCTGGTCGACATCGCTACTGGCAATGTACGGCTGTTGCGCGGTACCGGCGTCTTCGCTGTGGCAGCTGGAGCAGTACTGTTCCAGCAGTGGGTAAATCGTGTTCTCAAAGTTGCCGCTGGATTCCGGGAAGCTCTTACTCTCGCCCACTTCACGTTCGGTGGGAGGGGTGAGCGTGATGGTGCTGGCTACAGAACCAGCCGCAGAAGCCCAGTCGGAAATGTAGCCGGTGATAATGTCCGCACAGGCATCGGCACTGGCGAGCCAGCAGTTGTGGCCGCTGGCTACCTTCGTCACCAGGCGAGATTCTTCCGGCGCGCCCAGATTGACCAGATCGCGGCCTTCGCCGTGTGCGAGGTTGATATCGTCGCCGCGTACAAAGCGCGGGCTCTGGTTGCCTTCCACATGACAGCTACCGCAGCGGTTTTCCGCCGCCAGGTTGTCCCAGATATAGCGTTTGTAGTTCTGTACGTCTTCACTTTCCGGGGCCGGGCCGGCATAGCTGGTATCGCCGGAATCCGGGTTGGTGTTGGGCTGTTCTTCGGTGGACTGCCCGCTGCCGCCGGAACAGGCGACCAGTGCGGCGCTACTGAGAATGGTGGATAACAGTGCTGCTCTGCGCAGGCGCGGGCGCACAACAAACTGGCAAAAGTCGGACATAGTCTGCAGGGGATTCTTCTGGCTGGTGCTGGTCGTTAGGGTCTTGTAGTTCATTGCCTTATTCCCCCGCACAGTAAACAGCGGTATCGGCATACACCTGCTTCAGCTTGTAGCCGTTGCTGGTGAAGCTGTCGGTAATGCTGCTAATGCGATTGCGGTCGGTGCTGTCTTCCGGTGCGCGCAGGCACACCTGTTCAAACACCTTGGTGACCTGGCACTGGGCAAAGGCCTGACTGTTGGCTAGCTCCTGGCCCATGGACTTGGCGCCGTTGCCGGTACCCGGCAGCGCTTCGCTCCAGCCCAGATGCAAGTTCGGCCCTTCACGCCAATAGTTGTCCCACTTGTCATCGGGGATGACGAAGCCGTAAGGGAAGGTGGCGCTGTTGATGTGGTTCTTGGCCTGCACGCGAGTGCCGGTGGTGGGGTCGGTTTCACCGCTGCGGTTGTAAGCCAGGCGGCCATCTTCACCGGTCGGGTCATTTTCCACATCGTATTCATAGTTGTAGTAAGCAAAGGCCTGGGCCAACGGGTCCATGCCGCTGTGGCAGCCGATGCAGTTATTTTGGAAGACGCGGCTGTCACCGCCCGGGCTGCGGCTCACGTCCTGACGAATGCGATCCGGTGGTCTCGAGGTGTCGTGCACCTGTTCGAGGTCGCGGCACATGTGATTCATCAGAGTGAAGCGGAACATGGCGCGATTGGTGCCGGCATAGAAGAATGCCTTGGCGCCGCCACGGGTGGTCATCACGCCGGCGGTAGCGTCACTGGGCAAGCCGGTGACGGAAGACTGGACCTGACGCTCCAGGGTGGTCTGCAGCGGGTAGCCAGCCGCTTCCAGTGCCTCGTAGTGATCGTTATCGGCGTTGTTGTACGCGGGCAGGCCTAAACCAGAGGCACCGGTGTAGATGATGTCGCCGGAGAGGATCTCACGGAAATCCACATCGTCGCGCACCATACCGATCACGGTTGCGGTGTAATCGTTCAGCGGCGCAAAATTATCGCCGTCGCGGTTGGTCCATGGTGTAACCAGATTCTTCAAAGTCACGTTATAGAAAGAATCATTTTCCATGGCCAACTGGGCTGCACTGGTGGCGTTGCCGTTGGCGATATGTTCAGCCATTTCGGTAAGCACACTGACGCTGGGTTTGACCCCAGTCAAACGGCTGTGCATTTGAGCGGCCTGCTCTTCTGGCCCGGCCAATGTCGGCAAGGAGATTGCAGCGCTGAGGCAGGCGGTTGCTGCAAGCAGCGCCCGTTTAGCGGACGAAGTCATTTTCATCATGGAGCGTTTTGCGTCTGGTTATCGTTGTACGGTCGTACCGCACGACTTGTATACGTTGCGAGTGAAAGAGATAGTAAAGAAGACCGAGGGATTCGCCAGCGGAAAAAATATAAAGCGTGTTCTGGTTGGCAATTTCTCCGCGCATTGCTTGTGATCGGAATTTTCCGGCGGGAGAATCGAAGATAAATCGAGCTGCGTTGTCAGACGAGCATCCAGCAAAACGCAGTAAGACTGCGATGTAAATGGTGAGTAGTTACTGCGTTCCCCCCTCGGGTTGTCATTAGAAATTCACAAAAAATCATTGAGAAATTATCCGTCGCGGGACGATGTAGCGGGTAAAGAGGACGAGTTCTTGAAAACTTTTGGTGCGCGGACAGTGGCCGTCCGACGGAAATTGTCACTACTGTCGATTTTTTCTGCAATCGCATTGGCCGGGTGTGGTGGGGGCTCGAGCGATAGCTCTGGCCTCGGTGGTGACCAGGCGGAAGATCCCGTCGTCGTAGATTACCCAGTGGTGTATGTGCGACGTGCCTTGCCTCGTGATGAAGAGGGAGAGCTTGCCGGTGACAGCGTTTATAGCCCTGCCACGTTTAACCCCGGCGCAGAGTTGTTGCTGCGTGACCGCGCCACTGCCACGGCACCAGAGCGCTCGTTGACGGAAGACCTGTTTGTCAGTGACGAAGAAGCCGGCATTGTTTTCGAAGGTGGCTATGACGTTAAGGATCTTGCGGTATCCGCCGATGGAAGCCAGCTGGCATTTGCCATGCGTGCGCCAGATATTGAAGGGCTGGATGATGACGAGCAACCGAGCTGGAATATTTGGCTGTATGAGTTTGAATCCGCGGAGCTGACCCGGGTAATCTCCTCCGACCTGATTGCCGAAGAAGGTGATGACATTTCTCCGGCATTCCTGCCGGACGGGCGTCTGGCATTTACCTCTACCCGCCAGCGTCGCTCCCGCGCATTGCTGTTGGATGACAATAAACCGCAATTTTCCGCACTGGCAGAAAATCTGGATGAGCCGGCTTTCGTGTTGCACGTGATGGAAGCCGATGGCAGCGATATCCAGCAAATTTCTTACAACCAGAGTCACGATCTGACCCCGACGGTATTGTCTAACGGGCGCATCCTGTTTAACCGTTGGGACAACATGGGTGGCACTGACCGCTTGAGTCTGTATACGGTCAAACCCGACGGTACCGACCTGCAGCTGTATTACGGCTATCACAGTCAGGCTACCGGCACAGGCTCTGGTACCGATGCGGTCACAGCCACATTCAGCAAGCCGCAGCAGATGCCGGACGGACGTATTCTTGTGACCCTGCGTACACCGGAAGGTATTGCCTACGGTGGCGATATGGTGGTGATCGATGCTGAGAACTATTCGGAAGCCTTCAGTGAAGCGGAGCAGCAGGGCGCACTGCAGGGGCAAGAGTCCCTGTCGGTTGAGCAGGTAATTATCGATGGCGGCCTGTCACCCCATGGGTTGTTTGCCAATGCCTGGGCATTCCACGATGGCACCAGCCGTTTGCTGGTGAGCTGGAGCGAGTGCCGGGTGATTGAGCCGGGCACCGCCACGGAAACAGAAGCCGGTATCACTCAGCCGTGCACCGATGAGTGGCTGGCAACGCCCGATATTGAGCCAGCAGACCCGCTGTACGGCCTGTGGATTTATGATTATGACGAGGGTACCCAGCGCCCAATCATCCAGCCGGAAGAAGGCGTGATGATCAGCGAAGCGGTCACCGCCGATACCCGCCCCGTGCCGACATTTATTCCGCAGCCCATTCCGGGTATCGATATCGATCGCGACCTTTACGATGAAGGTATGGCGGTGCTGGATATTCGCAGTGTCTACGACCTGGATGGTGTTGAGTTACTGGATATCGATGTCCTTGCCGACCCGTTGCAAACCACTGCCGCCGAGCGCCCGGCACGCTTCCTGCGCGTGGTCAAAGCGGTGGGTATTCCCGACGAGGATATTCTCGATTTCGACCGCTCTGCGTTTGGTCGTAATCGAAGCCAGCTAATGCGCGAGATTGTCGGATATACACCTATTCAGCCGGACGGCTCGGTGCGAGTAAAGGTACCGGCAGATACCCCACTGGCGATTTCCGTCGTGGATGAAAATGGTCGCCGCCTGTTTGGTCGTCACAATAACTGGCTGCAGTTCCGCGCCGGCGAATTGCGCAAATGCCAGGGCTGTCATATTGCCGATAGCGAGGTGCCTCATGGCCGCACCGATATGGAGCCTGCGTCCGCTTGGGGCGGCGCGCCTACGAGTGCACTTGCGTTCCCCAATACTGAGCCGGGCCTCACTGCCGATATGGGAGAAACCATGGCACAGCTGCTGGCGCGCGTAGCCGGTCACCCGGAGCTGGAAGGGGATTTGAATTTCTCAGACAACTGGACCGACCCGGCGCTGCGCGCCAAGGATCCGTCGAGCGAACTGTTGATGAGTGACCTCACTACGCCGGCACCTACCACGCTTCCCTGTTTGAGCAGCTGGAGCGCGGATTGCCGTACGGTAATCCACTATCCGGACCATATTCAGCCGCTGTGGGACCTGCCGCGCGAAATCACCGATGACATGGGCACCGTGCTGGAAGACCGTACCTGCACTGCCTGTCATAGCAACCGCGATGCCGCAGGTATGTCTCAGGTGCCCCCAGGGCAGCTGGATCTCCGCGGCGACCAGTCCGGTGTAAATAACAACTACAGCACCTCTTATGTTGAGTTGATTTTCGACAACCCCACCGAAGAGCTGCGCGACGGCGCGGTGCAGAACGTGCTGGTGCAGGACACGGATGACGACGGCAATCTACTGTTTGAAACCAATGAAGAAGGTGAGCTGATTTTGGATCTCGACGGCAACCCGATTCCTGTTATGGTTACCGTCAATATTCAGCGGATCATGGACACCAGCGGTGCCAGCGCCAGCCGTTTCTTTAATGTATTTGAAGCGGGGGGCGTACATGAGGGAGAATTGTCCGCTGCGGAATTGCGTTTGATTTCCGAATGGCTGGATATCGGTGCGCAGTATTACAACAATCCATTTGAAGCGCCGGTTAACTAAACAATGAACAGGCAGCTCGATTTTAGAGCAAGCAGGGCCGTGGTAATGACCGCGGCCCTATTTATCTTGGGGGGCTTGGGGAGTTTTTCCTCGCCAGCCGCGGCGCAGTCGGAAACCACGAGTGGCCCTGTAGAAGAAGCGGGCGATGTATTCGTCACCGACAGCTTTTCCGCACGTCAGTTTGCAGACCGACAGCCGGAGACCTTGCCGTTTGATACCGAGCGGGTTGTCGTCGGAGCTGATTTCCTCAATTTATACACCGGCCCCGGCCGCGGCTACGTGATTGATCATGTGGTGGAGTATGGCGAGCCCTTGTGGCTACTGAAACGCCGTACCGACTGGGTAAAGGTCATGACCCGCACCGGCAAGACCGGCTGGGCCAAAATTGCCGACCTCGACGAAATCTTTACCGCCGAGGGCGAACAGGTGGTGGTCCCCACCCCCGGTATCGACGACTATCGTGACCAGAGTTTCCGCTTTGGCTTTGCCTACGGTGATTTTGCCGGTGCCAACTCCATGGGCTTGTCTCTTGGCTACCGCTTTACCGGCAACCTCTCCGCAGAATTGCGCGCAGCGCAAACTATCGGCTCCTATTCCGATAGCCGCACCTTCCAGGTGGCGGTGATGCACCAGCCTTTTCCACAGTGGCGGGTATCCCCATATTTTCTACTCGGCACCGGGGTCAATATCACCTCGCCCAACGCTACCATCGTCGCCACCGAAGATCGCCAGGACACCACCATGCTGTCCGGTATCGGCGTCACCACCTATTTGTCCCGTCGCTTTGCCCTGCGCGCGGAAGTTGCAAATCACTACCTGCTGACCTCGCGGGAAGAAAACCAGGAGATAGTCGAGTGGAAACTCGGATTCGACGTATTTATGTAAAGCTTGCGAGCCTTCTTCTGGCCGGCGCTATGTCCTCAACTGCGCTCGCGCAAAGCTCTGGCGACATCGACGATATTATTTCGCCAGATTTGGAGCGCCGTGAAATTCGCGAAGCCAAGATCGATAGCGAAGATTTTGAATTCACCGTCTATCTCGGTGGCATTCTCAGTGTCGAAGACTTCGGTACCAACCGCATGATTGGCGGTAGCCTTGCCTACCACATCAACGAAGACTTCTTTATGGAAGCGGCTTATGGCCAGGCCACTCTGGGTGAGTCCAGCTACGAGCGCCTGAGTGGCTCGGCACCGCTGCTCACTGAAGATGAGCGCGACCTCAGCATGTACAACCTGTCCCTGGCCTGGAACTTCCTGCCCGGGGAAATTTTCATCCTGGATAAATTCGCCCTCAACAGTAATTTGTATCTGATCGGCGGTGCGGGCAATACCAACTTTGCCGGTGAAGAACACTTCACTTACAACGTAGGTGTCGGTGTGCGCATGCTCGCCCAGGACTGGCTGGCTCTGCGCCTGGATGTGCGCGACCACATTTTTGAACACGAAATTTTTGGTGAGCCGGTAAACACCAATAATCTTTCCGCCCAGTTGGGCGTATCGATTTATTTCTGAATATCGAATAACTAGACAAACACTACTGGAGTCAATCCATGCGCAAATTGATTGCCGCCCTTTGCACCAGCGCTGCCCTGCTGGCTGCCGCCCCTGTTTTCGCCAAGATCCCCGCCAGCGATTTCACCCTGGCCTCCCTAAAAGATGGCAACCTGAAGCTGAGCGAGCAGCGCGGCGAAGTGATCATGCTGAACTTCTGGGCTTCCTGGTGTGGCCCCTGCCGTGAAGAGATGCCGTTGCTGAACGACCTGCACGCGCGCTACGCGCCGGTGGGCTTTCAGGTGTGGGGTGTAAACGTGGATGCCAACCCGGAAGACGCCCAGGCCATGCTGAATAAAATCCCGGTGGATTTCCCGGTCCTGTTCGATTCCAAAAGCGACGTAAGCAAACTGTTTGGCGTGCAGGCCATGCCGAGCTCCGTATTTATTGATCGCGATGGCAACGTACGCTACGTGCACAAGGGCTACCGCACCGGTGACGAAGCCGAGTACAAAAAAATCATCAAGGAACTTATCCGGGAATAAGCCATGACCAAGCGCGTGCTTCTGTTACTGCCGGCTCTGTTACTGCTGGGTGGCTGTGAATCCATGATGCCCAAAATGCCCGAACCCTGGGTAAAGCCCTACGAGCGGCATTATCTGGCCGACCCGATTATGAGTTTTGAGCGCGACCCGGTAGCGGCCGGCTTTATGAATCACGTATACGAAGCACGTGAGGCCGCCCGTGGCGCTGAAGGTGGGTCAGGAGGCGGCTGTGGCTGTAACTAAAAAATTCCGTGAGAGCTACTGCGCTCCGAACTTTGGCGGTCGGCGGTACTCGCCATCCTCACGCACTTTGTGTGCGCTGCGGTGCCTGCGTTCCGGCGCACACCAAATTTCGTTCGCTCGCTACGCCTTCACGAAATTTTTACTTTGCTCAGTTTTACTGGTATCGACTGCGGAAGCTGCAGTACTGCCGGAAGAGCGGTTCGATACCCTGTACCACTCCTACAGTGGTGGCGGCGTCACCATTGATGGGCCGTCGATACTGGTGCGTAAAAACATTGGCAACAATGTTTCACTGTCGGCCAATTACTATGTGGATATGATTTCCGGGGCCTCTATCGACGTGCGCACTACCGCCAGTCGCTATACCGAGGAACGGAATGAGTTTTCCGTGGGGGCGGATTACCTGGTGGAAAAAACCACCATGAGCCTCAGCTACACAAATTCCAGCGAGAACGACTACCAGGCGGAGACCGTCGGATTTGGTATCTCGCAGGACTTCTTCGGTGACCTAAGCACTCTGTCCATGCGGGCCACCTTCGGCAGTGACGACGTAATGCGTAATGGCGACGATGAATTCCTCGAGCACGCCGAACACCGCCGTTACTCCCTGGGCTGGACTCAAATCCTTACCACCAAATTGATTGCTGAGCTGAGTGTAGAAACGGTGGCGGACGAAGGTTTCCTGAATAACCCATACCGCAGCGTACGCTACCTGGACCCCTCTTCTGCCCTCGGTTACAGCTACCAAGCGGAGCTTTACCCCACCACGCGCAACAGTGATGCAGTGGCGTTGCGGGCGAAGTATCGCCTGCCTTATAGGGCGGCGATCAAGACTGAGTACCGCCACTATGTGGATAGCTGGGGTATTACCGCAGACAACTTGGAGTTCCGCTATACCCATCCGCTAGAGAGCGAAAACCTGATCCTCGAAGGCAAGCTGCGCTTCTACAAACAGAAAGGTGCAGACTTCTATAGCGATCTCTTCCCATACGTGGACGCCACCAACTTCCGCGCACGGGACAAGGAATTGAGTGATTACAGCGATATTGCGATCGGTATAGGTGTGTCCTATCTGGTGCCGGATCGCTGGGCGCTGTTCGATCGTAAGAACACTCTAAACCTGTACTGGGATTACATGATGTTCGACTACGAGGACTTCAACAATGTGGAGGTGCACAGTGGCGGTGGAGACTATCTCCCCGGCGAAGAGCCCGCCTACAACTTCAACGCGCATGTGGTGCGCGCCTACTGGTCTATGTGGTTCTAAGCGACCTCCTATCCCGTCGGTTACCAGTTAGGGGGTCGTTTCTTTGGCCGGTAACCGTCTTATCGCCTTTCTCTGTTCTTGTCACAGCGCCGAATGTTGTTGTATGTTTTCCAGACATAACAATAATCACCGGGCGCGTGACAACGGCTGCGACCCTCAAAACGCCAGTCGCAATCGCGCTTCCGGCCCCGCCCACAAGCGGGGGCCAGCGATGACGATCCGCCTATGCCCAAGACCTGCGACAGGTCATTCCGTGTATTGCTGCTAGCGACGGCGCTCGGCATTGCATCGGCGTATCCGGCCATTGCAGCATCGATGCCGCTGGACGCGCCACCCGCCGCTACCGCTGATTATTCCTTCCAAATACCCGCGCAACCGCTCGAACAGTCCCTTCTGGCACTATCCCGTGAAACCGGTCTGGCGGTGATGACCGGTGTGCAGGGGGCGTCACTGCCCATTGCGCCGGCCTTATACGGTCGCTATACCGTCGACGCTGCACTGGATTTGCTATTGGCCGGCTCGGGCCTGCGCTATCGGCGGGTCGATGGCCAGGGCGTGGTAATACTGCCACCACGCAAATCCCCCGAGCCACTCACTGCGCTTGAAGAGCGCCAGGTTGAAGCGCGACCGCTACTGGAAGAAATTGAGGTGATTGCGAGTAAGCGCCGTACCAACCTCCAGCACACGCCGATGGCAATTACCGCTTTGCACGGCGAATTGCTGCGGGAGCGGAACATCGACAGCCTGGAAGAGCTTGCGGCGGATGTTCCCAGCCTGCAGGTTACCCGCAACGGCGATCACACTACATCCATGCTGTATCTGCGTGGTATTGGCTCGGACAATCACACCGAAGCCGGCGACTCCGGTATTGCCACCCACGTGGACGGGATCTTCAGTAGCCGGGTGCAGGGTACCGCGGTATTGCTGTACGACCTGGATCGGGTGGAAGTACTGCGCGGCCCACAGGGTACGCTGTTTGGACGCAATTCCACTGGTGGGGTGATTAATTATCACAGCGCACGCCCCACCCGCGATTGGTCATCGGAGGCCTCCGTCACCCTAGGCAGCAACCAGCAAAAGAAACTGAGTGCGGTGGTTAATGCACCGCTTACCGAGCGCTGGGCCTTGCGCTGGGCCGCGGTCAAGCAAACCGCCGACAGTCCACTCCGCTACACTGACGATTCCATTCCGGCCAGCGCCGCAGACCGCTACAACAATACCAATCTGTTCAGCCACCGCCTGAGTTCAGACTGGCAAGTGGGCGACGCACTCAATTGGTGGGTGAGTTTTGAGGGCTTCGAGGACCGCGGTGCGGGCAGCCTTCCCATTGTGGATTACGATACGCCGGTCACCATCGATACCCCGGGGCGCACCGAACTGGATCAGGACACCTGGCGCAGTAGGGTAGAGCTCACATTACCCTCGGCACATACCATTTCGTATATCGCCGGCCACAGCCTGACCCGCCGCAGTCAAGACTGGGATGCCGATCGCGAGAGCCCGGTGGGTAGCGAAACAGACCCGGCTCTGTACCACCAGAGCAACCGCACGGTTTGGTCGAAATACCGTGCCCAACAGCACGAACTACAGCTGAAAAACAGCGATGACGAAACGCTGCGCTGGTTACTCGCCTATTTCCATTTTGCCGAACAGAATGCCATCCGCTTTGACCTGGAGCACCAGCTTGAAGATGGCAGTGGCTGGGGCGGAGCGCCCTCTCACAGTTTCCAGCAGCCCCATCGCGGCACCCGTCTGAATGCGCTGTATGGGCAGTTGGATTACGATCTCAATGAAAGCTGGCAGGCCAGTGTCGGCGCACGCAGTGGGCGCGACCAGCGCTACGATCGCGGCGGACGCAATATCGCCTGTCCAGACCTGATTCGCGCAGACCGCGGCGGCGAGCTGGGGGTGATCGCAGTTAACCAGGCTTCGGCCAGTCCGGGACAGTGCTTCGTCGCCAACTACAACGACGTGGATCGTGCCTGGCGCAGCACCACCGCCATGGCGCGTCTCAATTACCAGCCAAGTGACGATGCCCTGGTCTACTTATTGTTCGCAGAAGGCTTCAAGCCCGGTATCGTTCAGGACGGCGCTTCTCTGGCGGGTAGCTTCAGTGGCATGGATGACCCCGCCTTCCAACAAAGTCTCGATCTGTTAATGCAGCGCAACAACAGTGGCGCCGCATATGTGGGCCCGGAAACCAGCACTAATGTCGAACTGGGTTTCAAACTTGTGCTACTCAACCGTTCCATGACCCTGAATGGTGCCCTGTTCAATACGCGCTATCGCGACCTGCAGGTGTCCGGCATTGCCGTGGAAAAAGACGGTACCGAGCTGATTCGCAGCACCAACGCCCCCAGCGCCACCATTCGCGGCCTGGAGCTGGAGCTCAACTGGGCCAGTAGTCACAACGGGCGTGTCAGCGGATTTCTATCCTGGCTCGATGCCCGCTACAACCGGTTCTATGCGGTAGACAACGAATTTCCCGAGTACGGTGCCACCTGGAACCCCAGTGTCGGTGACCCGCAAACCTCCAACCTGGTGGACTTCAGTGGTAACCGCCTGAAACAGGTGCCGCGCTTGAGCCTGGGCCTCAATTATCGCCACACGATCCACCTGGGTAAGTACCTGCGCGCTACCCCAAGGCTTGGTCTGCACTACACCAGCAGCATGTATTTCGATGAAGCCAACCGCGGGGATCGCAGTGGCTTTCTGTTGCAAAACAGTACCTCCGAATGGGTCCCGGACCCGGCCGGCATCGCGCGTAATATCGATCGTCGGCCCTCCCACAGCCTGTGGAATGCGGGCGTAAAGCTGTCACCGCTTGCGGGCAACTGGTGGCTGGATTTGTACGGCGACAACCTGACCAATGCACTGGTGGCCAGCGATGTGCACGATGCAGACGTTGCGATCCCCGCTTATTACTACGGCCCACCGCGCAGTATTGGCCTGCGGTTTGGTCTGCAATTTGACTGAATTTAACCGTAACCAAAAAAAATCGCCCGAGGGGGGACGATTCGGGCCTGCTCCCCGTTATATCGGCAAGAGAAAGTGATTGCCGCATAAGTACGGCGCCGGTAGAAGCGACGAACCCTAGGGGGCAACGTCGTGCCTGCGGGACCGTCAACAAATCCGATAACAAAAATAGTGGTGAAGAGAGCCGATGGCGACAGCGTTAGCGAGCCCCGTGGCAAGCGAAACCAAGAACGAGCGAGAGCTGGACTACTACTACCGGGAATATCACCAGGAACTGTGTCGATATACCGTGAGTAAGTTCGGCCTGTCGTACAGCGAGGCGGAAGATCTGGTGCAGGAGGCGTTTGCGCGTATGGCGCCGCAGCTGCAAACCGGTGAGATCGAGCACGTGCGTGCGTTTCTATACCGCTCGGTGCACAACGCCACGATCGATATCCTGCGCAAAGGCCAGGTGCGCGAGAGTTATGCACAGTCGGTACAGGGCGACCCGGACCGCGACCAGGACAGCCGCAGCCCCGAGCGGGTTGCCTCCGGCCGTCAGTTCCTCGGCCTGATCAGCCGCGCGCTGTGGAATATGCCCCACAAACGTCGCCGGCTGTTATTGATGAATCGAGTCGACGGACTCTCCTACGCGGAAATTGCGCGTCGTGAGGGCCTCTCGGCAACAGTAGTGAAGAAGCACGTAGCGAAAGCCCTGGCCGGTTGCCAGGAAGCGCTGCGGGCACACGGTGGAGAATGAAGATGTCGACTGGGAACAGTCAGCCGCAGACCGATATTTGGCAAATAGAAGCGGAAGCCCGGGAATGGTTTATGTTGCAGGGCGAGCGCGCACTGAGCGGCTCCGAAGAGATTGCGTTTGCGCAGTGGATGGAGCACCCGCACAACCGCCGCGCCTATCAGCAACTGCAGCAAATCGACCAGAGTCTCGCCGCACTCGCTGCCGGCGAAGCGGGCGCAAGCTTGCGCCAGCCGAGCGGTTTGTCAGTACTGATGGAAACGCTGCGCAGTTACTTTGGCGTAAGCCCACTAAACGGAATCGCCTTTGCCTGCACCCTGTTGCTGGCGGTGGGTATGGTTTATCTCGCGCCCTGGCAGAGCGAACCGGCCGTACAGGCCTATGCCTCCGAGCTGGCGCAGGTACGCGATGTAGTCCTTGAAGACGGTACCCGTGTGACACTTGGGGGTGACTCCGCGCTGGAAGCCGAGTTCAGTGAAGACAGTCGTCGCATAAAACTGCTGCGCGGTCAGGCATTTTTTGCGGTGAGCAAAGATCCGGAGCGGCCATTCGTGGTGCGTGCGCAGGGCGCAGAGGTGCGTGTAGTGGGTACGCGCTTCGACGTGCGTACCGGAAGCAAGCTCAATCCCGCAGTGAAGGTCACCGTGGAAGAAGGCATCGTCGATGTGGCGCGCAAAAATACCGCTGACACCGACGGCTTGTACAGCAAGGTGCGCCTCACCGCCGGCCAACAGATCAAGGTCGACGAGCATGTGATCAGCCCAATCAGTAAGGTCGATACCACCAACGTCGCCAGCTGGCGCCAAGGCAAATTCAGCTACCGCGATGCGCCGCTGTCGGAAATCGTTGCCGACGCCAACCGGTACCGCAACGACCGCATCGTTATCGGCACCCGTGAACTGGAAAGCCTGCGCGTCACCACCGCCTTTACCGCAGATCAGGCGGATACTCTGGTAGCCATGCTGGAGCAGTCACTACCGGTGCGTGTATTTAAAGAGCCCGATGGGCGCGTGGTGATCTGGCCGGGCACAGTCGAGCACTAAAGCCCGTCAAGCCGCTTGTGGATAAAAGCCCGGTATATCCCGGGCATTTTTTATGGCGCCAGCTCGCGCCAGAACATTTCTGCCGCGTTTTGGCAGATAGGCTCGATCGCTGCAGAGTCCGCGTAGATACCATCGATAATCAACCGGCTGATCCCGTGCAGCGTGCTCCAGCTCACCTGGGAAAACCGCAGCGCATCCACCTTGTCAGAAATTAGCCCCTGCTCCTTCCAGTTGCGCACATTACTCACATAGTTACGGAAACTGTTGTGGGATTCTTTGCGCAGGGAGTCCGTGGAAGTGCCGGATTCCCAGATATGCCCGCCGAACATCAGGTCATAGTACTCCGTTTGCTCGGTCGCAAACTGTACATACCCGCGCACAAAGTCGCGCATGCTCTCGGCGCTCGGTGGACGCTGCCCGTTCTCGTGCACCTCCGACAGCATCGCGTTGTAGCGGCGGAACCCCTCCTCCGCAATGGCGCACAGCAGTGCCTGCTTGTCCGCAAAGTAGTGGTAGGACGCGGTGCGTGACACGCCGATATTCAGTGCCAGCTTGCGCATGGATAGCGCCTTCTCACCCTCCTCACGAATGATACGCACAGCCTCGCTCACCAGGGCCTGACGGAGGTCCCCGTGGTGGTAACTGCCAGAGCGGCTTGAGGTACTAGATGTACTGCGAGTGGAAGATGTGGTCATGTCGCGCAATCTATCAGGCCATCTTGACACTGTCAAAACCTAGGCATATGGTAGCGATACGCATTTTGACAGTGTCAAGACGGCGCCGAGAGAGGGCGCAAAGCATGGGCCGGCCACTCACCGCTGGCTGCCCAGTCACAATAAATATCTAGAGAACCCACCCCTAATAACCGATAAGGGAGACAGGCGATGACCGATTCACGTTTAGAGCAATGGCACCAGGTGGTATTCCAGCGAGACCAGGAGCTGTTGCGGCAACTGCTGGCGGAAAACATCGAGTTCCACTCTCCCACCGTATGGAAGCCTAAGCATGGGCGCGATGTAGCCCAGTTCATCCTGATGAATGTGATCGATATTTTTCAGGGCTTCGAATACCACCGCCAGTGGGTAGACGGTAACGAGATGGCTCTGGAGTTCTCCGCCACCATAGACGGCAAAAGCATCAAAGGGATCGACCTGATCCGCTGGGATGACAATGGCCAGATTATTCACTTCGAAGTGATGGTGCGCCCGCTGAACGGTCTACAGAAACTATTTGATGAAATGAATGCACGTGTCGTAGCCGCTGGCTTCGCCTGATACGCAAACGCACAAACAGATTTTAGGTAAAACGTGATGAGCAATTCTGCTACCAGTACCGCCGCGAACAATCCTTATCCGAAAATGCTCGAGCCCCTCGACCTGGGCTTTACCACCCTACGCAACCGCGTGCTCATGGGTTCCATGCACACCGGCCTGGAAGAGGCCCCCAACGGCCACGAGCGCATGGCTGCATTTTTTGCCGAGCGCGCCCGCGGTGGCGTTGGCCTGATCGTCACCGGCGGCTTCGGCCCCAACAAGCGCGCTGCTACCCACGAGCACACTAAAATGCTGTGGAGTGAAGAAGACTGTGCAGACCACCGCATCATCACCGACGCGGTGCACAAAGAGGGCGGCAAAATCTGTATGCAGATTCTGCACACTGGCCGCTATGCGTTTAACGAAAACCCCATCGCCCCATCTTCCATCCAGGCACCGATCAATCCGTTCAAGCCGCAGGCCGCAACCGAAGACGAAATTGAAGAGCAGATTATTGATTTCGTACGCACCTCCGTACTCGCCAAAGAGAGCGGCTACGACGGTGTGGAAATCATGGGCTCCGAGGGTTACTTCCTCAACCAGTTCCTCGCCGCGCGTACCAATCAGCGCGACGACGACTGGGGCGGCAGCTACGAAAACCGCATGCGCCTGCCGGTAGAAGTGGTGCGCCGCGTGCGCGAAGCGGTAGGTGAAGACTTTATTATTATTTACCGCCTGTCCATGCTTGACCTGGTCGAGGGCGGCAGCGATTATCAAGAAATCGTCACCCTGGGTAAAGCTATCGAAAAAGCCGGTGCCACCATTATCAATACCGGTATCGGCTGGCACGAAGCGCGCATTCCCACCATCGCCACAAAGGTACCGCGCGCCGCGTTTACCTGGGTTACCGCCAAGTTCCGCGAGGAGCTGTCTGTACCGGTAATCACCTCCAACCGTATCAATACCCCGGAAGTGGCCGAAGAAGTGCTGCAACGCGGCGATGCCGACATGGTGTCCATGGCGCGCCCGTTCCTGGCAGATGCCGACTTCGTCAATAAAGCCGCAGCAAACCGCGCAGACGAAATCAACACCTGCATCGGCTGTAACCAGGCCTGTCTGGATCACGTATTCAGCATGAAGATGACCAGCTGCCTGGTTAACCCACGCGCCTGTCACGAGACCGAGCTGAACCTGCTGCCTACCAGCAACGTGAAAAAACTCGCGGTCATCGGTGCTGGCCCCGCGGGCCTCGCCTTCGCCACTTCTGCAGCAGAGTGTGGCCACGACGTTACCCTGTTTGACGCGGCCAGCGAGATCGGTGGCCAGTTCAATATCGCCAAACAAATCCCGGGTAAAGAAGAGTTCTACGAGACTCTGCGTTACTTCCAGCGTCGTATCGAAATCACCGGTGTTACCCTCAAGCTGAATTCTCCGGTAACCGCCGAGCAACTGAACAATAGTGACTTTGATGAAGTCATCGTGGCCACCGGTATTACCCCGCGCGTACCGCCTATCCCTGGTGTCGAGCATGATAAAGTACTCGGTTACCTGGACGTGCTGAAACACAAAAAACCGGTCGGCAAAAAAGTCGCGGTCATCG
Source organism: Microbulbifer agarilyticus (assembly GCF_001999945.1). Classification (NCBI taxonomy): domain Bacteria; kingdom Pseudomonadati; phylum Pseudomonadota; class Gammaproteobacteria; order Cellvibrionales; family Microbulbiferaceae; genus Microbulbifer; species Microbulbifer agarilyticus. The sequence goes on along the minus strand of NZ_CP019650.1, from coordinate 3,982,714 downwards.
GTGCTGGCGGTATCGGCTTTGACGTATCCGAATACCTGACCCACGCCGGCGAAGCTACCAGCCAGAATATCCCCGCGTTTATGCGCGAGTGGGGTGTGGACATGAGCCTGCAAGCGCGTGGCGGTATCGAAGGCGTGCAGGCAGAAGTGCCCGCGTCACCGCGCGAAGTGTTCCTGCTGCAGCGCAAGGCCAGCAAAGTGGGCGGCGGCCTGGGTAAAACCACCGGCTGGATTCACCGCACCGGCCTCGCCAATAAGGGGGTGAACATGATCCCCGGTTGTGAATATGTGAAGATCGATGATGAAGGCCTGCACATCAAGGTTGGCGAAGAAACCAAGGTGCTGGATGTGGATAACGTGATTCTGTGTGCCGGCCAGGAGCCTGCACGAGCTTTGGTAGAGGGCCTGAACAAGCCGTATCACCTGATCGGTGGCGCGGATGAAGCGGCCGAGCTGGATGCCAAGCGTGCGATTGATCAGGGAATGCGCCTGGCCGCCTCTATGTAAGAGGTGCCAAAGGCCGTAACAAAAAAGCCCCCGCATTGTGCGGGGGCTTTTTTTTGTTTGAGGGGAATTAAGGAATATTGCGGTCGATGGTCAGCTTCTGCAGGTAAGCATCGCCATCGGAAACACCGTAGTAGTCATAAAACCCGGAAAACAACTGTAGCTCGTCTTTCAATACCATCACTGGAGGGATGTAAGACTGCGGCTGATACTGGCCTTCACTACGCTGCACCCACTGCGACTTAGTGGTGTAGTCGTAATGGATTACAACGTGATCGCCGTTGTAATCAGGATCGTTGTAGCGGTCGATCAACTTGATAAAAGTATTGCCGTATTCGTCGACGATAATATCCTCGGCCCATGGGTAGGATATACCGTGGTTATATGAGCTTTGTGCCTGCAGCTCCCCGTCGATACTCAGGCGGGTCACGGTGGAAGAATCATTATTGATATCGTGACTCCACCACAGGATGTCTTCCGATTTCGTCAGACCGATGCGTGAGAGGTCGGAATAGTTGACGCTCTGCACCCACTCGGTGGTGCCATCGGTTGCCAGCAGAGTTAGCTGGCTGCGGTGCGCCATCAGAACTCGACCATCGCTGGTGATCTGCAGATGGTAGCCAGCCATGCTGCTGGTTTTCGGCTGATACAGCTCAGTGATCTCTCCAGTAGTCAGGTTCAGTTTCAGCGAGAAACTTCCCGCACCCGTCATAGACCCACAAGAATCTTGACCACACGACATCAGCATGCCGACGAAATGTGCGTTATTACCTTCCACGCGTACGTCATGGGTATGCCAGGCGCCGATTTCAAATCCGAAGTCATGAGTAACTGGCTGGCTCCAGCGCGTATTGCCCTGCTGGTCGTAGTAGCGGATAACACCGTCATTACTGAACAGGATAAAGCCGTTGCCTGATACATATTGGGCGGTAACCTGAATGTGGTTTGTGCCTTCAAATGACGGCAGCGCCGAATTGGTGGTAAATGCACCGGCAGCGGAAAGCGCACCGAAGAACAGTTGGTTGTTGTCATCCATGGCAATGCTAAAGGCGGTGCTGTCAGCAACCCCAAGAGCAAGCGGAATGGGGATCCCCTTGCCCGCCAGAATGTAGCCAGCAGCCGTGGGTGCACCGGCCGTATCGGCAAACGCAATATATTGCTGCTGTACGCCAGATCCAATAGCGCCTAGCGCCCCATAGGAGAGGCCAGTCATGGCCAGCAAGCCTTCCGGGCCATCGGCAAGCAAATCGATGGTGGTGCTGCCCGCAGAGCTCAAGGTCGTTACGGCTTCCTCGGTGGTGGTCTGGGCAACCGCAACGTCGATATTCATTAGGCTGGTATTGGAGTCCAGCTCACCGTCATTGGTAACGAATGAGAGTTGGTCCGCGCCCCAGGTGCCGTAAGTAGTGGACAGGTTCATGCTGCCCAAGTCATTATCGATACTCGCCACTTCGGCCACTTGTGGCTGTTCAACAACGCTGGTGGTGAGATCGGTGCTGTCGACGTCCACAATCTGTAAATCGATCGCTTGCGTGGCACCTGCAGCCAGGTTCGCGGAAATTTGCTCGGGCACTTCCGGTGCATCATTTACCGCTGCAATGGTGAGGGCGATGGTGACTTCATCGGTTTCAAATTCGCTGTCACTGGCGGTCAGGCGAAACTCATCCGTGCCGAAGAAGTCTTTCGCGGGCTGGTAGGTAAATTCACCAGATGCAGAAATCTGCAGTTCGCCGTTTACTGGCTCTACAGTTACCGAGTAGTTCAGTTGGTCCCCATCCACGTCTTCAACCGGCAGCATCGCGGTTAACACAATGTCTTCATCCGTAGAGAAGTTGTCGCTGGTCGCGACCGGGGCATCGTTAATCGGGTTGACGGTGATGGTGACAGTCGCCGGAGAGGAGCGACGGCCATCTTCGATCGCAGTAAAGCGGAAGCTGTCTTGGCCAAAAAAATCAGCATTGGGCGTATAACTGAACCCAGTCCCACTCAGGCTCAACTGGCCATTTTCCGGCCCCTGTTGCAGCTCAAAAGACAGGGCGCCGCCGGCTTGTGCAGTACCGGAAACCTCGCCTTCGATATTCGTGTCTTCATCCAGGCTGATGCTTTGCGAAGTTGCGTTGGGGGGCGGCGGAGTACTATCGCCACCTCCACCACCACACCCAGTTAGGAATAACGGCAAGGCAATACTCGCCAGAAGCGCTGTGCGGATCTTCTGTTGTTCAATCATTATGCTTTTCTTTCTGACTGCTTTGTTTTGAATGGTCGAGCGATTATATGTAGTTTTTGCTGCCGGGGAAGGTCGACTAACGGCGGTATAGTGGGAAGGGTTTGGTGCGGGTGGGAATGTCTTGGTGTTAGTTAATTTTGATCAAGTAGCTTCAGTGTTGCGCTGTCCAGTTCACCCGAAAAATATCGAATCAAAACCTGATTAAACTGACTATTTTGACCATCGGCAGATGCAAACAGCGTCATGCTGGATTGCAATTTCATATCGTCCGGACTGCCGAATATCTGATGTGCACTGCGGCCTTTTACAGCAAGAAGGGCATCGCAACATTCACGCAAACGAGTGCCGAGAACCGGGTGGGCTAAATAGGCCTTTGCTTCAGCAAGACTTTTGATGGCGTAGTGCCGCGCAGTGGAGCTGCGGCCGAGTCCGTCGATTTGCGGGAAGATGAACCACATCCAGTGGGTGCGTTTGTTGCCGGCGCGGATTTCGGCGAGTGCGTCGGGGTAGCAGGTTGCTTGGGCGTCGAGGAAGCGCTATAGGTTGTGTGGATCGCTCATGACTGTTTCCAAGTTTCATGGGGCCTGAGTTTAGTGTAGGTGAGCCACCTTATGGTGCTCGCAGCGCGTCTGTAGTAGGGGCAGGATGGCTGCCGTCCGAATAAAGCTTCTACGAGCAGGTTGCATATTGAGATTCAAATTCTAGAACTTTTTACGTGCAGTAGATTTAGCGCACAGTCACAGTATAAGTAGCTTTTTATTTTCTATTTCTTAATTAGTTTGTGTGGGTATTGGTTAGAAATATATTGCGAAAAGGTGTTTATATTTTCGAGTGTCAAATCATTAGCGGCTAATAACTGAATTTCAGTATCGGAGTAAGTTTTATCTGAACGAAGATTTTAGGTGATACATAATGATACAAAATATTTCTATCTAATACGGTTTTTATTTGCTATTTGCTTGTAATTAGTGGCCAATTATATTGGCCACTAAGGGCTAATTCTGATTGTATTATTTCTTTTCTAAGGTTTTGATTTAGTTATAAATTTACATATTGATTTAGGTGTGTAAGTCTATTCTTGTGAAATTTTCTTGCGGTCGAGAAGAAGACTGTGTTGAGGTTGGTCGCGAAAAATTTCATATTTTTTGGCTCTTTAGATAAAAGAGCGATAGTAGTTGCGAGACAAAATAAAAAGGATCGTTATGACCGATAGTAAGTATCGCTTCCAGCTTCAGTCTGGTGAGCCGGCCAAACTCTTTCCCACACTTCCAGATTCTCGAAAAGAAGAAAAAGCGACATCTATTTTACTTGCCACTTTTACTGTAGTTCCGGATTTTGTTAAGGCTGTATTGGTTGATGCTGGAGCGCCGGTTACATCACGTTCTAAAGTTCAATGTCTTACCGAGGTTGTATTTAAAGGGAAAACTCAGAAAAAAAGTAGGCCAGATGGTCTAATCGTTGTCACGACCGGGAAGAAAGTGTGGAGTGCATTGGTAGAGTCAAAGGTCGGAAAAAACGAGCTAGATAGTGATCAGATAGAAGAATATTTGGATCTCGCGAAAGAGAATGGTGTTGATGCTGTCATAACAATATCAAATCAATTTGCTACTTTGCCAACTCATCACCCGGTTAAGATCAATAAACAAAAGCTCAGATCAATAGGTCTTTTCCATTTTTCATGGCTCTCCCTTGTTTCGAAGGCATTGTTGCTAATAGAAGGTAAAGCAGTTGATGACACTGAGCAAGCATATATCCTACAGGAGCTAATTCGCTATTTGCGCAATGAGTCGTCCGGTATTCAATCTGGTATGACCATGGGTGCGCAATGGAAAGACGTTTGTGCGAAAGTTTTACAGGGCGTTTCCCTAACAAAGTCTGGAAATGAAGAAATTTCTGCGCTTTCTAGCTGGCATCAATTGCAGAGATATTTGTGTATTCAATTGAGTATGGCTGTCAATAAGCCCGTCAAACAATATCTGCGTAGTAAGCATGCGAAAGATGCTTCTATTCATTTTCAGGATGAGCTTCAAGGCTTTATCAAAGATGCTTGTCTTTCCTCAGACTTCGTAGTCCCTAATACGGCAGGAAAAATTAGTCTAAAGGCTGACTTTCAGCGAAAGACAATTTCAGTAAGCATGAAACTCGATGCCCCTAAGGATAGACAGCGCTCTACAGCTTCGATCAACTGGCTTTTAAAGCAGTTAAAATCAACTAAAAACGATGAGTTAAATGTACGTGCTTATTGGCCCAACCGAGTCCCAATGACATCTCAGCCTCTATCGGTATTGAGAGAGGACCCGGAAGCGTTAATTCCGCCTAACGTAAAAGAAATACCGGTTGCCTTTGAGCTCTCTCAGATTGTTGATTTGGGGGCAAAATTTAAGAGCACTAAGAATTTTGTTATTGCGAGCGAGTTCGAGTTGAGTAGCTTTTACACTGATGTAATGCAGAATATTACAAAGTGGGCACCTAAGCCGCCGAAGTTAAAGGAAAAAAAAGATATATCCTCTTTGTCCCCGAAGGATGAATTCTCGGTGACTGAAAGCGATAAAGATCACACTAGTAATCTGAGTGCTGTATCTTCGCCTGTCAACGAGCAAATTTTAGAGGAAGGGGTTGTGTAGGCTATTGAGGTGCTGAGCAAGGGGGTCTTGAGACGGAAGAGTCGCAATGGCCTTTGAGTTATTACGACCCTAGCGGGGTGTACGCCCGCCTTTCAGGCTTGGGCCGTTCGGGAAGCTTCGCTGGTTAGTCGCGCTGGGGCGCTCGTTGCAAATCGCTGGCGCGATTAGTCGAACGACATCGGTGGTTCTCAACCGCCCCTCGAAACCATACAAAAAAGGCCGCACCCTTTCGGGAGCGGCCTTTTTTGTATGGTGCCCAGAGGCGGAATCGAACCACCGACACGGGGATTTTCAATCCCCTGCTCTACCGACTGAGCTATCTGGGCAATGCTGTTTCGGGGTTGTCCCCGGCAGCGAGGCGCGTATTAAACCTGCTCTTCCGGGGGGAGTCAACCCCTTGATTGATAAATAGTTTTTTCAGTTTGTAAGTGGTTGCTTACTTGTCGCCGTCTTGCTCGGGAACGAAGCCTTCGGCGTCGTCGTAGTCTTCACCGGCGAAGAATTTGCCCATCTGCTCGGCCAGGTAGGCGCGGGAGGACGGTTCCATCATGTTGAGGCGCTTTTCGTTGATCAGCATGGTCTGGTGGGCCATCCACTCGCCCCAGGCTTTCTTGGAGACGTTGTCGTAGATGTCCTGCCCCTTGGGGCCCGGGAAGGGCGGGTTGGGGAGGCCTTCGAGTTCTTCCTGGTATTTGCGGCAGAAGACGGTGCGAGACATGGTTTCTCCTAACAGGGTGCCAATAGTGGGGCGCGCATGGCCGTTAATTGTTTGACCAGCTTGGCGATGGGCGCCGGCAGGCCGAGATCCTGTCCGGATCGGGGCCGGTCGAGCTGGCGCAGTTTATACCAGCCGCTGGCTCCTTCCGCTACCTGATCGGGCTTGCGCGGCAGACTTATCCACACCGGGTGGATATCCAGGTGGAAGTGGCTGAAGGTGTGGCGCATGGGTGGCAGGGCCTGCAGCTCGCTGGCGTCCAGGTCCTGTGCCGCCAGCCATTCCTGCGCGCTGGCTTCACCACCGTCGTCCCCCTCCAGCTCTGGCGGTATCCACAGGCCACCCCAGATGCCGCTGGCGGGGCGCTGTTCCAGGTACAGCTCGCCGTCGTGTTCGATCAGCAACAGGGTAGTCTGGCGTACCGGCTTTTCCTTCTTGGGCTTTTTGCCCGGGTAATCGGTGGGGTTGCCCTGGGCGTGGGCCACGCAGTGCTTGGCAAAGGGGCAGCGCTCGCAGGCGGGCTTGGAACGGGTGCACAGGGTGGCGCCCAGGTCCATCATCGCCTGAGTGTAGTCGCCGGTGCGCTTGGCCGGGGTGTACTGCTCGGCGATCTCCCACAGGCCCTTGGCCACGGCGGTCTGCCCGGGCCAGCCCTCCAACGCGTGCATACGCGCCAGTACCCGTTTGACGTTGCCGTCGAGAATCGCCGCTTCCAGCCCCATGCTGATACTGGCGATGGCGCCGGCAGTGGAGCGGCCGATGCCGGGCAGTTCGGCGAGGGCCTCGACGCTGCGGGGGAATTCGCCATTGTGTTCGTTGACCACGGTCTGCGCGCATTTGTGCAGGTTGCGCGCGCGGGCGTAGTAACCGAGGCCGCTCCAGTGGGCCAGCACCTGATCCTGGCTGGCGGCGGCGAGGGCTTCCACCGTGGGGAAGGACTCCATAAACCGCTGGTAGTAGGGAATAACCGCCACTACCTGAGTCTGCTGCAGCATGATCTCCGATACCCACACCCGGTAGGTGTTGATGTCCTGCTGCCACGGCAGGTCGTGACGGCCGTGCTGGTCGAACCACTTGAGCAGGGTGCGCTGGAACTGGCTCGGGGAAATGGTTGCGGACGCGGAATTGGGCATGGGTTCGGTATTGGGGGCTAGTTACCTCGGGTGGGTGGAGTGTATCAGAGGTCCCGTTGCCAGCTGCAGCGGTTTCAGACGCAAGCTGCGTAACTGCTGAGTCATGTATTTTACGGGCCGCGCTCTGCTGGCCAGCCCCGGGAGCGTTTCTGTGAATAAATTCACAACAAAAATGTAAACTCGATTACCCGCAAGGTAACACACTGTCACATTCGAGCCGTTTTCCGGGGCGCGCCCACTCTTCCCTCCTCGCTTGTGGTTAATTAACCGGGTAACCGTACTGCCGGACAAATTGCTTGTCCGGTTATTCCGATAAAAATAACCACCTTCGGGGAACACTTATGCAAATAGGGAAACTCTTCTCGCGCATTTCCTGGTTGGCGGCGTTTGTCGCAGCGCTTGCGCTGTCGACCACCGCGCATGCCATGAAACTCAAAAACCAGAACCTCAAGGAGCTCGTCGTTGCATCCGACAGCATCCTTATGGGTAACGTCACCAAAGTAACCGACGGCTTCCAGGACGGTCTCCCGTTCACCGAAGTCACCATTCGCGTTGGTAGCGATGCAAAAAAGAAAGTTGCAGAAGACAGCGAATACACCTTTCGCCAGTTTGGTTTGTTGAAGCCGCGCTCCATGGGTAATGGCAAGGTTTACCTCGGTGTTACCCCGGAAGGTTTCGCCAAGTGGAATGAAGGCGAACAAGTTGTGGCCTTCATGTACAAAAAAGCCGGCGTGACCGGTTTCCAGACCACCGCAGGTATGGCACAGGGTAAATTCGTAATTACCGAAGACAAAGCGGCGAACGCGTTCAACAACTTTGGCTTGTTCAACGATATGGACACCGCGGGCATGACGCCAGAAGAGCAGAATATGCTTACCAACCCGGGCGCTGTCAGCTCCGCTGTATTCGTTGGTTACGTGGGCAAACTGGTAGAGGAGACGAAGTAATGAAATTGCAAAAACTGAATCTCGCTATCGGCCTCGCGGTTATTGCGGCAGGCGCTCAGGCTGGCGGCCCGCTCTACATTCACGAACCGACCATGCAGCCGTACAAGTGGGATACCAGCAAGGGTGATATCCCCGTATACACCGACGGCGGCCCGATGACGCCGACCAAAGATGGCGGCGAAGCCCAGGCCTTTACCGTGGACTACGACGGTACCGTGTTCCTGAGTATCGACCAGGCCAATGCGATTACCGCCAAAGCCGTTGCCGAATGGTCCAACGTAGAAACATCAACCCTGCGCATGAGCATCCAGGGCACCATCGAAGAGCAGACCGGTATTGCCGACGTTAACGAAACCAATGTTGGCCAGATTTACGCCACAGAAAACGGCTACGGTTTCTGGGTGAATTACGATACCGACGGACAAATCCTCGAGCAGTATTTCGGTGTGCCGAAAAGTGCCGTACTGGGTATCGCTTTCCCGGAATGGGCCGACGAAGAGACCGGTGAAATTACCGAAGCCACCGCGCTGATGAACGGCTGGTTTGTCGACGTTAACGATACCAATGGTGAAATGGTCGCGGGCGTGTTCACCCACGAATTTGGCCACGCGATTAATATGTCGCACTCGCAGGCCAATGGACATTTCAGCTACATGGCCGCCGGCTACCGTCCTTACTACGATGGTGTGCCGGGTTGTAGCAACGTCAATCGGTATACCGGTTTCCCGACGCCGGCAGCCGACACCATTGAAACCATGTTCCCGTTCATTAATGTGCGCGGCGAACAGGGTCGCCAGCAGGCGATGATCAGCGTGCGCGACGACATCGTAAATATTTCGGACCTGTATCCAACCGATGCCTACAGAACTCAGTACGGTTCCATCACCGGTACCCTGTACCTGAAGGACGGCTCCACCGAGTACTCCGGTATCAACATGGTTGCGCGTAACCTCGATGACCCGATGTACGACGTCATTACCCAGCAGTCCGGTAACCAGACTCAGGGCCTGGTTGGTCCGGATGGCACGTTCACCATCAATGGCTTGCAGCCGGGTGCGCGTTACGTGCTGTATACCGACACCATCAAGGCGGGCGGCTACCCCACGCGCCAGACCGCAATCGTTTCCGAAGCGGAATACTGGAACGAAGGTGAGAGCAGTAACCCTGCGCTCGATGCTGCCTGTGATGTGACGCCGATCGTACTGCAGGCTGGCGAGTCCAAGCAGGTCGAGATGTACTTCAACGGCTATGAAGATGGTATCCAGTACACGCCACTAGTCGAAGCGTTCGTCACCGATATGGCCAAAAACGGCCAGCGCTCGTTGGGTACTGCGGGCGGCGGTACTCCGTTTATTTACGACGCGGTGCAGGAAAGCTTCGAGCTGCATCCCGAAGTGAGCCTGAGTTCCAGTGGCGGCCAGATGAACAAAAATGCCACCAAGGCGGCAGTGACTGCGGACCTGGACGGCAACGGCATTAAAAACCCGGCGATCTGGAATCTGCGTAGCCATCACCTGACGCCGATGCAGGACCTCACCGGTGACAGCTGTGGTGGTTCCGGCAGCGCTGGTGTGCAGAGCGCGACCGTGTGGGATATGGACGACACTGGTGACACCATTGTTGGTCTGGCCTACAAAGATGTCGATGGGGATGGTTCCTGTCAGCGCAGTGGTGCCGGTGAAATTGTTCCGGTGAAGTGGAACAAGCACGGGGAAATCGAAGAGCTGTCTTACGATCTACCGGGCTACGTGCAGTGGGTTCGCGCCGATCGCATTTCCGGTTCCGGCGACGTGATTACCGGTTCCAGCACCTACAAGCAGGTTGCCTGGATCGATGGCCAGTTCCGCGATCTGTTCACCGAGTTTGGTGCCCGCAACTCAACCGCCATGAACCATGACGGTAGTGTTGTTGCGCTGGATACAGACACCGGCGTCAAACTGTGGAACACCAAGACCGATGCGCTGGAAGATATTGGTGGCCTGACCTGGTGTGAGGATATGGACTACAACCATTTCTTCCTCGGCAACCTGTGCACCAACCCGAGTTTCGGGCCTGAGTTTGTCCAGAGCTACTTCGGCCCGATCCGTGTAATGCCCACCGATATGAACGAAGACGGTACCGTACTGGTTGGCCGCGCCGGTTCCTTCTTCACCGGTTTTATCGGCGCGGTTTACCTGAAGGACGTCGGCTGGATCAATACCCGTGACTTCTTCAACAAGCAGGGTGTGGTGGAAGCTTCCCAGTGGCCGGCGGACAACCCGCTCGCGCTGAGTGGCAAGGGTGACCAGATGATGGCTAACCTGGCTGGCGCGACCATCACCTTCGCTGTGGATATGGAAACTGCCTTCGTGTGTGACGGCGGTGAAGACCGCGAAGTGAAGTTCCCCAATCAGCTGATTGCTGAAATAAAGGACGGCGCAGAGTTTGGTCGCTGCGCGCACCTGAACGACTAAGTTTCAGGTAGCTCCAAAATAAAAAGCCCGCCTTATGGCGGGCTTTTTTTGTTTGTGCAGAAACATACCGTTTGTTGCGTTTATCAGGCGTCTAACTGGCATCTATCCCGCAACTATCCAGCATCGAGAGTTTCGATAATTAAATCCCGAAGCCACTGATGCGCCGGGTCCTGCTCCGCATTTTTGTGCCACAGCAAACAGGACTCGATTTTGGGCACCGGGAAGGGCAGGTCAAAGCAGTCCACGTTGTAGCGGCTGGCAAAGCTGCTGGGGGCGCTGAGGGCTAGGTTGGAAGTTTCCACAATCATTGGCGCGATGCGATAGTGCTGGGCGCGCAGGGTGATCTTGCGGCGGCGGCCGAGCTTGTTCAATTGCAGGTCCACCAGTCCCGGGCCGGAGCGGCGGCTGGAAATGTGGATGTGTTGTAGTGCCAAGTAATCGTCCAGCGTCAGGGTGTCGGTTATCTGAGGGTGGTCGCGGCGCAGCATACACACGAAGTGGTCCTTGCCCAGGGGGTGCTGCTGCAACTGGGTATTGCCCATGATGGGCACGTCGATGGCGAAGTCCAGGCTGTGGCTGGCCAGTTCCCGCTCCAGCTGTTCCCGCGGCACATTGTAAGACTCCACCTGCATATTCGGCGCCGCCTGTTGCAGCCTCTCTACCAGGGCCGGCAACAACATGGTCTCGGTGAGGTCGTTCATACTGAGGCGGATGGTCTTCTCCGCACTGGCCGGGTCGAAGGTGACATTGGAGGTGGCGCTCTGGTGCAGCTGCTGCAGCCCGCTCTTCACCTGCGCGATGATCGCCTCGGTAAACACCGTGGGCTGCATACCCTGCGGCGTGCGCACAAACAGCTCGTCGTTCAGTGCCTCTCGGGCGCGGCCCAGCGCGTTACTCACCGCCGGCTGGGTCAGGTGCAGCTGTTCTGCGGCACGGGTCAGGTTGCGTTCCCGGTAGATGGTGTCGATCACCACGAACAGGTTCAGGTCGATGCGGTGGGGGTTCATATCTCGTGTACGTACGCTGGCGGTATGCGTTCTGCCTATAACCGATGTGAATGTCGGCTTATCAGAACAATTGATTTTAATGATTAAAATCCCTGCGCTACATTGCGTCAATGGCATTCATCGATTGACGGGCGACTGGAGGCTCCGGTGGCAGAATTTTTTACTGTACGGCATGGGCAGGCATCGCTTGGCAGCGACAACTACGACCAGCTTTCCCCGCTGGGAGAGCAGCAGTCCCGCTGGCTGGGTGAGCACTTTCTCCGCCAGGGCACCGGCTTCGACCGCATCCTGTGTGGCGACCTATTGCGCCACCGGCAAACCGCCGAGGCTATCTGTGCGGGGATGCAAGGTGGGCCAGGCGAGGATCTGCAAACGCCGGCACTGGAAAGCTTCCCAGAGCTGAATGAATTTCAGTTCAAGCAGGTGATGGGTGCCTTTATACGCAAGCACCCGGAGCGGCGCCCGCAGGACGGCGCCGATGCCCGTGTCTTTTTCCGTGTGTTGAAGGATGCGATGCACGCGTGGATCGATGGCGAGATCCAGGTCGAGGAAAGCTGGGCCGCATTCGAGCAGCGTGTGCAACGGGGCATGGACATTATTGCCGAGGCCGATGGCCGCACACTGGTGGTCAGCTCCGGCGGTACCATCTCCATGCTCACCCGACTGGTGTTGAGCGCGCCTTCGCAAACGGTGGTGCAGCTCAATATGCAGACTCGCAATACTTCCCTCAGCCGTTTTTTCTTTCAGGCACAGCGCGGCCGTGATTCGGTCAGCCTGCACTCCTTTAACCATACACCGCACCTGGAGCACCCCGAGCGCCAGGACGCCATAACTTACGCATAACACGAGGCGACGCACCATGGACTTTGATTATTCCGACAAGGTAAAGGAGCTGCAGGCGCGGGTGCAGCAGTTTATGGAAGAGCATATCTACCCGGCGGAAACTCTGTACGAACAGCAGGTGCAGGAACACCGCTGGGATACACCGCCGGTGATGCAGGAGCTGAAAAAGAAAGCCAAGGCCGCCGAGTTGTGGAACCTGTTTTTACCCGAGTCTGAACACGGCGCGGGCCTTTCCAATCTGGAATATGCGCCGCTGGCGGAACTGATGGGGCGCTCGCTGATCGCTTCGGAAGCGTTTAACTGCAGCGCGCCGGATACCGGCAATATGGAAGTGCTCGCACGTTACGGTACCGAGGAGCAAAAAGCCCAGTGGCTAGCGCCGCTGTTAAATGGCGATATCCGCTCGGCGTTCGCCATGACTGAGCCCAAGGTTGCCTCGAGCGACGCCACGAATATCGAAACCTCGATTGTGCGCGATGGTGATGACTACATAATCAATGGTCACAAGTTTTATATTAGCGGTGCATCTAACCAGCACTGCAAAATTCTGATCGTGATGGGCAAAACCGATGCGGAAAATCCGGATCGTTATCGCCAGCAGTCCATGATCCTGGTGCCCATGGATACTCCCGGGGTGGAAGTGATTCGCCCCATGCAGGTGTTCGGTTTCGACGATGCGCCGGAAGGTCACGCGGAAATTAAATTCAACAACGTGCGGGTGCCCGCGGCTAATATGCTGCTGGGTGAAGGCCGCGGTTTTGAAATTGCCCAGGGGCGCTTGGGGCCGGGCCGGATTCATCACTGTATGCGTCTGATTGGCGTGGCGCAGCGCGCGCTGGAGACTATGGCCAAGCGGGCTAGCGAGCGCGAGGTATTTGGCCGGGTGATGGCGCGGCACGGTGGTGTGCGTGAGGTGTTGGCGAAAAGCCAGTGTGAGATCGAGCAGGCGCGCCTGCTGACCCTGAAGGCCGCCGACCGAATGGATAAGGTAGGTAACAAAGGCGCAAAGGATTTGATCGCAATGATCAAAATCGTCGCGCCGCAAATGGCCTGCAACGTCCTCGACCGCGCGATCCAAATTCACGGTGCGGCCGGCCTGGGGCAGGACTTCTTTCTGGCGCGGGGTTATGCCTACGCGCGGATTATCCGGCTCGCCGATGGCCCCGATGAGGTGCATATGATGCAACTGGGGCGGGGCATTGCTGCCGCCTATAGCGCGTAGTGGGGAGGGGATATTGTGAGTGATACAAAAAAAACCATTGAGCAGTTAGACGAAGCGCTATTGGCAGAGTATCTCGCCGAACATATTGATGGCTTCAGCGGGCCGGTAACAGCGAGCAAATTTTCCGGTGGCCAGTCGAACCCGACGTTCAAACTGGAAACCCCCGAGCGCACCTATGTACTGCGCCGCCAGCCCCCGGGCAAACTGTTGAAAAGCGCCCACGCGGTAGACCGTGAATATCGGGTAATTAAGGCGCTGGCAAACACCGCCGTACCGGTGCCAGAAGTTTTCCACCTGTGCGAAGACCGCGATGTGATCGGCTCCATGTTCTATGTGATGTCGCACATGGAGGGGCGCATTTTCTGGGATGCCCAGTTGCAGGAGGTGGATAACACTGCGCGCACCGCAATGTACCGGGAAATGAACCGGGTGCTGGCAGAATTGCACAGTGTGGAGGTTGCAGCGGCGGGTCTCGCCGATTATGGCAAGCCCGGTAACTACTTCGCACGCCAGTACGACCGCTGGTGCAGCCAGTATCGCGCATCCGAGATCAATAAAATCGAAGCCATGGAGAAGCTGATTGGCTGGCTTGGCGAGGCGCAGCCGGCAGATGATGGCCGCGTGTCCCTGGTGCACGGGGATTACCGCCTCGACAATATGGTATTCGCCCCGCAGGAGCCGAAAGTCATTGCGGTACTGGACTGGGAGTTATCCACACTCGGCCACCCGTTTGCCGACCTTGCCTACCAGTGCATGCAGCTGCGCATGCCCGGTGGTACCGGAACCATCTCCGGCCTGATGGGAGTGGATCGCGCGGCGCTGGGTATTCCAGAAGAGCAGGAGTATGTAGCGATGTACTGCGAGCGCATGGGTATCGAGCGCATCGAGTACTGGACCTATTATCTGGCGTTCAGCTTTTTCCGTTTGGCGGCGATTGCCCAGGGTGTGGCGAAGCGCGCGCAGAGCGGCAATGCGTCCAGCAAGGAGGCGGCAAAGGTGGGTGCCTTTGTAGAGCCGCTGGCGATGCTGGCGCTGGATATTATTCAGAAGGAAGGCTAGGCAAGGAAATTAGTAAAAGAAGGCAGCAACAACGGTTAATAAAAAACGGGGCTCTAGGCCCCGTTTTTTTATGTTTACCGTCTACTTGGTATTTTAGTCGCCGCGATTAAACAGACCCTTGAAGCGGTCTTTCAGTTTGTCGCGCAGCTTTTCGGATTTCTCCTCCAGCTGGTCGCCGTACTTCTTCTGCGCCTTGTATTTCAATTCTTCACGAATCAGGTCATCCAGACGGCGACTGTCCGGTTTACAGGTGGTGGCGCCAGCCTCGGAAAACTTCGCCTTGCAGCGCAGCGGCAGTGGGCGGTTGCGCCAGCGGGAGTTCTGCACGGAGCAGCCATTGCCGGAAGTTCTCTCGCCGACCAGTGCCAGGCCTAGGGCAAAATCAAAATCCTGCTGTTCCAGGTTGATGGTGCCATCACCGCTGAGCGCGATGTTCTCAATGCCCGCATTGATCCCATCTACCTTGGCTACATCACCATTTAAATTCACACTGGCGCGCAGGTCCTGCATACGGGTTTGTGCGGGCCATTCGCGCTCCGGCATCGGCGTTTTCTCCGCATAGCTCACCAGCTGACACATGCCCTTCTCTAGATTGAACGGGGCCAGTGCCAGTTCCTGTGAGTTGAGCTGTACCGCAGCGCGCAGGTTCTTTTGCAGGGCCTGGGTGTCTGCGCCGGAAGTCTGGCCTACCCAGGTGAGGTCGGTCTTGCCGGACAGGGTGACTTTGTTCTGGTCGGCTGTCTGGGGCTCGTCGCTGGCGAATAGCGCTTCCCGCACCTTGGAAATCTCCACCCCACTCAGGCCGCCACTCAGTTCGCCGCGCGCAGAATTGCCGCGGGCATTGAATACCCCGGTGCTGTTCAGGGTGCCGCCGTATACACCGGCCGCCAGTTTGTTCAGCTGGTAGAGGCCATTTTGCACGTTGATGGCGAGCTCGGGTTTGTCGATATCGAAATCCAGCGCGTGCAATTTGTTGAGTGTCAGATCCAGCTTGGCATTGAAGCCGCGCATGGCCTCCAGTGGCAGTGGTACCGGCTTGGCTGCGGCAATATCCGCACTGAGCTCATCCTGTTCTGGCGTGGCCACAGGCGGTGGCAGGTAGTCATCCACATTCAGCTCGCCGCCTTTGAGGCTCAGTGAGACAGTGGGCACGCCCTTGGCTCCGTTTGCCCCTTTGCTGTTATCAAGAGCGGCCTGATAGCTGGCGCTGCCGGTAAAGGTATGCTCGTCGAGCACCAGTTCCAGCGGTTGCATATTCATCTGGTGGTCGCTACCGGTGACGTCGGTGTCGATCTTCAGTTTCTGCAGCGCGCTGGTGCTTTGTGGCTTGTAGCTGCTGCCCACGGCAGCCAGCCAGCCGGAAATAGGAGCTACATCTACCTTCAGGTTCAACTGGATCTGCCAGGGTGCGTCGGCCTTGGCTCTGCGTACGTTACCGCGCAGGTACACTTCCGCACTGGCATCGTCGCCGCTGGTGAGCTTGATAGTGGCAGGCTGCAGGCGCAGGCCATTAAGCCCCTCGTCAATCGCGAGGCTGCTGTGAATATTTAGCTCCACCGGCTGTGGTAAGTCGCTGCCGGCAAGTTTCGCGCTCAGCTGCACATCGCCGGGCTTGCCGCCGGGTATCAGATTGTCAGCACTAATATCCAATTCGCTGATCGAGTATTCGCTGCCATTCTGTTTATCCGTATAGCGCAGTACCCCATCTTCCAAGCGCAACTCTTGCAGTGCCAGCTCTAGTCCGGCGCTGGGTGCGGCTTCCTGCTGGGGGATATCCAGGGTGGGCGGGGTTTCGCGCTGCTGCTTGGCATCCTGCTGCGCTTTCGCCTCCATGGCCTCGGTAATCAGTTCCCAGTTGCCCTTACCGTTCTGGTCCACGGTGAGGGCGACCTGTGGAGCCAGCAATACGACTTCCTGGGCTTCTATACGCTTGTTGAGCAGTGGCATCAGTCCCACGCCAACGGCGACCTTGTCCGCCTGCAGCAGGGATTCACTGGGCAGGGCCAGTGGCGCGACTTTCACTCCTTCCAGCTTGAGTGCAATATTCGGCCACAACTGCCAGCCGATATCGCCATCCAGCGTCAGGGAAACGCCCTGATCGGCAGCCAGCTGCACAATCTTGGGTTTGTACTGATTGGCATCGAGACCGGAGAGGAACCAGGCGACAGTACCGGCAAACAGTGCAAAGAGAACAACGAGGGTGATAAGTCCGCGTTTGATCCAGGCCATACAGAGCGCATCCTTAAAGCAAAAATAGGCAGGGGAAGCGGCGCCAGACAAACGTGATTTTGCCGGCGCCGTGGATGCGACTATTGAAGCAGTTGCTGGTTAGAAATGAAACCAGCAGCTACAAATTGCGATGATGGCGTGCCTAATGTTTCACGTTCCGCCCGGCACGCAACACCAGCTCGGAAACGGCGTTGTGCATACGAATGAAGATGCCGCGAATCAGTGCTGCAGTGATGTTAACGGTTTTACTTACGGTGATCCCGATCAGCTTGCCAAGGCGCACCAGCAGGCGAGTGACCCAGTAAGAGACTTTTTTGCCAAAGTCGTAGGCCTTTTTCAGGAAAATTGCCATCTGGTCGAGCAGGGTAAAGGTGGTGCCGCCGCCGACCACGAGCGCAATTCCGGTAAGCTCCACCACCTTCTTCAACACCCACATAACCGCTTCCGCCGCAACCCAGGCGGTATTCAGGGTGAGCGACAGTGGGCCGTCGGACTTCAACCAGCTCTCGATGCTGCGGGTGATGGGGGCAGGCGGGCGCTTCTTGCGCACCAGTTCCCAGTTGTGTTTTACCTCGGAGCCCGACAGGGAGCCGATGTAGTTTTCCATTTTGTGATATTCGATCGGATTGAGTGCCACGCTCGAATTCAAAAGCAAGTCACCAAGACCGCCGTTGGGTACGTGAATAAATGGCCAAGTGGGTACCATCGGCACCGGATCGGTGCGGTGGTATACACGGAAAATATTTTTCTCTCCGAGGCGACGCAGGGCGCTCTCGGAAAATAGGCTCAGCCCAACGCGCGGACTGCCGAAAGTATACAGATTTACCGCACAGCCGCTTTTGGCTTTCAGGTAGTCGGCTGCCAGGGTGGCGAGTGCACCGCCCAGGCTGTGGCCTACGCAGTGGATGGTGTGGATATTTGGGGGCAGGTTCGCAAGAAACTGATCGAGCTCCGGTAAAAACGATTGAAAGGCGTAATAGAAACCTTGGTGGACGAAGCCACCAGTATTAAATTGCTTCAGGCCCGCATTCAGGTCGGTAAGCCCGTCGTAGCCGTTGGAAGTTCCCTTCAATGCAATCAGCGCTTCACCCTTGCGCTGCTTGATTCCAGTCGCCGCCAGACCCAGTGATTGTTCTTTTTTGAGAAGGATGAATGCGCCGGTCTTGCCCTGTAGGTTGGCGTCTTCTTTGAATGTGAACTGATCTGAATACAGGTCGAAAAATAATTTTCGAGTATTCTGGTTTGTAATCAGATAGATGTCATTCGCAATGTTTGCACTGAGTTCCGGGGTAAGCTGAGCCATGTGAAATCCTTTTCGACATAAATTATTAGCTTTCTTGTGGCAATGTGCAGCGGGTGCCAAGAATGGACCCGAAGGCTCTCGTTGTTATGGATTCACTAGTGAGTTCGCAGGATAGTTTTAGCGGCTCACCATCCATCTCGCTATTCAGTTCGGTGTTGCGCTTGGCGTAGTTCCAGATTTCGTATTCCTTCCCTTCATATTGAACGGTCAGAAACTGTGCCGAAACAAATTCCATCGGGAAAAATTTCAGGTAGTAATTTTCAAACTCTGCAGGAAGTGTGACCTGTCCATTTCCATCGGCGGTAAATTCATCAATGTGCTCTTTGCGCCATTCAATCGTGCGGGTGATTTTCGCGCCGGTTGCCGGCTTACCATCGAAGAACAGCGAGATTTGCATTTCGGAGAAGGTGCACGCTTTAAGTGGGTTCAGGTTCGACATGGCAGCTCCGGGCCAGGGTAAGGCAAGAATGATCAGCGCCATTGTTAAAATGATAATAATTTTTTGCACTGATTGTTCGTCCGTGATTTTTTGTTTGAGCGGACAATTTAAAGCGGAAAAATGGGCTTGTCGAGAGTGGTGTTGAAAAGGAATTTAACTGGTACTTACGTGCTGCAAAAAACCAATTATTCGCACTGCATTGAGCGTTTTGGGTGTTGTAAAGCGAGTGGGTTTGGTATTTGAGTTGCCGTAAAATAAAAATGCCCAGCAGGTTTCCCTGCTGGGCATTTTTCATGGTGCTTCGGTTGCGGCGTATGCCGCAGTCCTGAGCTGAGAACTTACAGCTTAGAACTGGAAGCGTACGCCCGCTTCAACACTGCGTCCGGCTTCTGGGGCAAAGTCGCGCAGCAGAGAAGTGGACTGACGAATCTCTTCGTCCAGCAGGTTGCGCGCGCTGGCGAACAGAACGGCATCGTTGCCGCCGATGTTCAGGTTGTAACGCGCGGTCAGGTCCATGCGAGTGTAGCCCTCGGTTCCCTCTTCAAAGGCACCGGCACGTTCCTGTGCAGACGCTTTGGTGGTGCGCAGCTGCCAGTTCCACTGGTCGTAGTTGCCACCGAAGGCCAGGCCAACACGCAGCGGCGGCATACGTGGAACCGCACGGCTGTTGTCGACGATCTCTTCGTGCTCGTGGCCTTCTTCTTCCTCTTCCTCGTGGTGCAGTTCGAGGTCGCTGGTGAAGCTGGCGCGCACGCTGTCACCGAACAGCTCTACGTAGTGGCCGCCGGCGAACGGGTAGCGCACGGAAGCTTCCGCACCGTAGAAGACCGCATCGCGGTTGGTGTAGCCGTAAATCGCCAGACCTTCTTCTTCGTGCTCCTCTTCGAGGTGTACTTCGCCCTCTTCGTGACCTTCTTCGAAGAACTCACCGGTATTGGCGGCGTAGATGTAATCGCTCACACGGTTGTAGAACAGGTTGGCTTCCACCTGCAGCGCGTGCCAGCCGGAGGCGCCTTCGTTGTGGTGGTGGTAACCCAGCTCCAGGTTGAAGGAGTTCTCTTTATCGAGGTCTTCTTCGCCTTCGAGGAAACGTGCTTCCGCAAGGTGCTCACCATCGGCGAACAGCTCTTCGGCCACCGGTGCGCGCTCGGCATGGGTCAGGCCAAAGCTCAGGTGCTGGTGCTCGGCCAGGAAGTACTGGATCGTGCCGCTGAGGCCCAACAGGTTGAAGTCCTGGGATGCACCTTCCTGCGGGTCCATGGTGACCTGTTCTAGACGGCCGCCCAGATCCAGGTGCCAGTCGCCCCAGGTGCGTTCTTTCATAGTGAACACGCCGATGCTCTGAGTTTTGCTCGGCTGAACAAACGCTTCTTCGCCTACCGCGGCAAAGTCTTTGTCGCTCAGTTGTAGACCGTAAGCACCGCGCCACAGGCCACCGTTGTCGTGGGTCACTTCTACGCGGGTTTCCCAGGCCTTATTGGTGAAACGGGTGCCTTCGACGCCTTCTTCCAGCTCAACGTGCTCGTAGTCGTTGTAGCCCAGACGCACACTGAGCTTTTCCCAGTATTCGCTGTTGAAGCGATGCTCACCCTTCAGGTCGTAGCGGGTTTGCTGCAGGGCGATGCGTACGGCTTCTGCGCCCTCTTCGTGTTCTTCATGCTCTTCGGCGAGCTCTTCACCTTCATGCTCTTCTTCGTGGTGGTGGTGTTCATGTGCGCCCAGCGGGATACCGTAGTTGTTGTCCAGCTGGTTTACGGAGAAGCCCACAAAACCGGTGTCGGTGATCCAGGACAGGCCGCCGCTGTAGCTGCTGGCGCGTGCATTGGTGTTACCCACGAAACCGTCGGTGTTGAATTCTTCCTCGTGCTCTTCATGGGCTTCGCCGGCCATTTCGTCGGCGTGCTCTTCATGTTCTTCGTGATGCACGATGGCTTCGCCCGGGATCTGGGTGTTGCCGTTCTCGCGATACACGCCGTCCAGGTACCAGGCCAGCTGGCCCGCGCCACCGTTCAGGCGCTCGGTCCCACCGCTTAGGCGAAAAACACCGGCATCCTGGCTGTTGCCGCTGTCGTGACGCAGCTCAAAAGCACCTTCTACTTCTTCCGGTACTTCGCTGGGGATACGGCCGTCGAGCACGTTCACCACCCCGCCGATGGCGCCGCTGCCGTAACGCAGGGCAGCCGGGCCGCGCAGGATTTCAATGCGTTGGGCCAGCAGGGGTTCGATACTGGCGGCGTGGTCAGATGAGGTGTTGGAGGTGTCGGATACGTCCAGGTTGTCGCTCAGTACGCGTACGCGGTTGGCGCTCTGGCCGCGGATTACCGGTAGGCCAACGCCACTACCAAAGGAGGCGTTGGCGACGCCCAGCTGGTTGGCCAGAGTCTGGCCCAGGGTGCCGGCGGCCTGCTGGCGCAGTTCTTCACCAGTGAGGATAGAAACCGGGGCGGCGACCACATCGGCAGGCTTGGCCAGTGGGGAAACGGTGACATTCACCAGTTCCAGGTTTTCGTTGTTGTCAGTGTCGTTTTGAGCGTAGGCAGCAGAAGACAGCGCGCAGGCAACGGCCAGCGCCAGAGTGTTTACTCGGTACATTGTTTTTTATCCTGTCGAACACAGGCAGCGGCCACCCAAGAGGCCGGCACCCGAAAAATAAGCGTTATTAGGTCGCCCGGCGGCCAGGTAACGGCGGCTTGGCAACAGAGAGATCAGCTAAGAGACAGGATTGCGGGCGGCCCGCGGGCGGACTGACGTTCCGGTTGGCAGTCGAGTGCTGCTGGGGCCTGCTGCTCAATATAAAGCGGTGCGAGGTCGTCAGAAACAAAAGTGAAATCACTACCGCCGAGGGCGGGGGCGTGATTGTTAGACAGGTCGCACAGCTGGTGCGCGCGATCTTCGATGTGAATATGCTCCGCCGCTACCGGTTGCGCGAGTATCAGCGCAAACAGCAGGCATAGGCTGACCCAGACGGGGGTCTTGTGGCGGGGACATAGGTTCATGCCGCGTATGATATTTGATCTTTGGGGTGAATCAAGTTACATCTGAGACTATCCCCCAAATTTCGCCTCATTTGGGCGTATAATCCGCGCCATCTATCCTCTGGGGCCGGCCGAGCGGGTCATCCCCACCTCGCAATAAAGGATGTAGTCCCTATGCGCACCGCCAGCGTCAACCGTGACACTCTGGAAACCAAGATCCAGGTCAGCCTCAACCTCGACGGCAAAGGTACCGGCAAATTCAACACCGGCGTTCCATTCCTCGAGCACATGATGGACCAGATTGCCCGCCACGGCATGATCGACCTGGACATCACCTGTGACGGCGACGTGCACATCGACGACCACCACACCGTGGAAGATATCGGCATCACCATCGGCAAGGCCATCAACCAGGCCATCGGCGACAAGAAAGGCATGACCCGCTACGGCCACGCTTACGTCCCGCTGGACGAAGCTCTGAGCCGCGTGGTCATCGACTTCTCCGGCCGCCCGGGTCTCACCATGAACGTGCCCTTCACCCAGAAGCGCATCGGCAACTTCGATACCGAGCTGTTCTACGAATTCTTCCAGGGCTTCGTAAACCACGCGCTGGTGACCCTGCACATCGACTGCATCCGCGGCTTCAATGCCCACCACCAGATCGAGACCGTATTCAAGGCCTTCGGCCGCGCCCTGCGTATGGCCCTGACCCCGGACCCGCGCATGGAAGGCGCCATGCCCTCCACCAAGGGCGTGCTGTAAGCCAGGAGACTGCTCAAGATGCAAAAGATCGTCGTCCTTGACTACGGCATGGGCAACCTCCACTCCGTGGCCAGTGCACTGCAAAAGGTCGCACCCGATGACCAGGTCGTCCTCGCCACTACACCGGAAAAAGCCGAAGGCGCTGACCGTCTGATCGTTCCCGGCGTAGGCGCCATCCGCGATTGTATGGAAGGCTTCATCCGCCCGGGCTTCGTGCCGCTGCTGAACCAGAGCATCGAATCTGGCATGCCCATTCTGGGTATCTGCGTGGGCATGCAGATCATGATGTCGCAGAGCGAAGAGAACGGCGGCGTCGACTGCCTGAGTATCTTCCCGCAACCGGTGAAATTCTTCGGCACGGACCTGCACGAAAACGGCGAACGTTTGAAAGTCCCACACATGGGCTGGAACCGCGTAAAGCCGACCATCGACCACCCCATGTGGAATGGTATTGAAAGCGGTAGCCGCTTCTACTTTGTGCACAGCTACTATGTGCCCGCCGAAAACAACGATGCCGTTGCCGGCCAGACCGATTACGGTGTGCCCTTTGCGGCTGCGGTTACCAAGAACAATATTTTCGCTACCCAGTTCCACCCTGAAAAAAGTGCGGATGCGGGTATGCAGTTGCTGAAAAATTTTGTTGGCTGGAACGGTGTTGCTTAATAGCCCGCGGTAATTGCTAACGAAGTACATAACTAGATGCGAAGGCGGAGCATCTGGTGCAGGATTTCAAAAGCGTCGGCAACAGGGATGTTGCCGACGCAGCTTACAGGGATGTATTCACAGCGGTTTTGAAATCCTGCACCAGGTGATCCGCCGCCACCGGGCCAATTCAGAACGAGGCGGGCCCGGGTCAATCAACAGGAAGTGAATTCAATGATCGTAATCCCAGCCATTGATCTGAAAGACGGCCAGTGCGTGCGCCTGCGCCAAGGTGAAATGGAAGACGCTACCGTTTTCTCCGACGACCCGGTTGCCACCGCCGAACACTGGCTCGGCCAAGGTGCCAAACGCCTGCATATCGTCGACCTCAATGGCGCCTTTGCCGGCAACCCCGTTAACGGCGACGCCGTCAACGCCATCGCCCGCCAGTTCCCGCAATTCCCCATCCAGATCGGTGGCGGCATCCGCGACCTCAAAACCATTGAATGGTATCTGGAAGCGGGCGTCAGCTGGACCATCATTGGCACCGCCGCCGTAAAGAACCCCAAGCTGGTAAAAGAAGCCTGCCGCGAATTTGAAGGCCACATCATCGTCGGCCTCGACGCCAAAGATGGCCTCGTTGCCACCGAAGGTTGGGCCGAAGTCTCCGACGTGCAGGCCACCGAACTGGCCAAGCAGTTCCAGGACTGTGGCGTGAGCGCCATCGTCTACACCGACATCGCCCGCGACGGCATGATGCAGGGCGTGAACCTCGAATCCACCATGGATCTCGCCCGCGCCGTGCAGATTCCCATCATCGCCTCCGGCGGTGTCAGCTGCATCGAAGATATCGAACAACTGCTGAAAGCCGGCGACGACAAAACCGAAATCTTCGGTGCCATTACTGGCCGAGCCATCTACGAAGACAAGCTCGACCTGCGCAAAGCACAGGAACTGTGCGACAACTGGACCAAATAACTTATCGGGAACCGACCATGGGCCTCGCCAAACGCATTATCCCCTGTCTCGACGTCGACGCCGGTCGCGTCGTCAAAGGCGTTAACTTTGTCGACATCCGCGATGCCGGTGACCCGGTAGAAGTCGCCCGTCGCTACAACGAAGCCGGTGCCGACGAAGTCACCTTCCTCGATATTACCGCCACCCATGAAGGGCGCGATACCACCCTGCACACCGTGGAGAAAATGGCTACGGAAGTGTTTATCCCGCTGACCGTTGGCGGTGGCGTGCGCGAGCTGCAGGACATCCGCAACCTGCTGAACGCCGGAGCGGATAAAACCGCGATCAATTCCGCCGCGGTATTCAATCCGGACTTCGTGCGTGAAGCCGCCGACCGCTTCGGCAGCCAGTGCATCGTCGTCGCGATTGATGCCAAGCAGGTGGGTAATGACAAGGAGCCTAAATGGGAAATCTTTACCCATGGCGGACGCAAGCCCACCGGTATCGACGCGGTGGAGTGGGCGAAGAAAATGGACAGCTACGGCGCCGGCGAAATCCTGCTGACCAGCATGGACAGAGACGGCACTAAAAACGGCTTTGACCTGGCGCTGACCCGCGCAATTTCCGATGCCGTGTCAGTACCGGTGATTGCCTCCGGTGGTGTGGGTAATCTGCAGCACCTGGCAGACGGCGTGTTGCAGGGTGGCGCTGATGCGGTACTCGCAGCGAGCATCTTCCACTTCGGTGAATATACCGTGGGCGAAGCCAAAGCCTTTATGCAGGACGCGGGAATCGAAATGCGACTGTAGTTCGCCGCCGTCGAATAAAAAAGGGTCGCACCCGCAGGGGTGCGACCCTTTTTTTATTTGGCCATGGTGTTGCGCAAAGCTCGTGCTCAGAGCTTGTGGTTGCGACGCCAGCGCCGCGCGCGCAGGCTGCCGAATGGGCGGACGTTGCCCGTGTAGTCCTGCGCCGGGTTCAGAAATTCATCCAGCGCTTTTTCCGCTTCCTCTTTACAGCGGAAGGGTCCAAATGCCTTGCCGCCACGCACATTGAAATACCAATCGTCACCGAGCTTGTAAAAACGGTCTGAGCGTACGGGTATAGGGGTGTCCTGCTCGCCACTACGATACTGCATAACTACCTCGTTACTACTTTGCGGCCTGGAAGGCGCAGGTTCAGCACAAGTCCGCAACGGACGTCCACTGACAGAGCCATCCAAAATAGAAAACCGGCGTTCCTGAAATAAGTTTAGCTACTGGGTAGCCGCATCAAATCGCAGGGGCGCCGGTTTAATTTTCAGAACCGTTGTTTGGCAGAACTTTTCAGGTATATACAGTTCTCTTGAGTTTTTCTTCTGAGTCTTTCTCTTGAGTCTTTCTCCCAAGACCCTTATGGAAAATCGCTCTACAGATCTTCCGGATTAACCTGAGCAACCTTGTCCTTGGGCTCCGCCTCGGCGGTGGCCTGGTCCGCATCGCGGTCGACTGGTGTGCGGCGCACATACAGGTTCAGGCCCTTCAGCACATTTAGTGCCTCGAATACCTGATTGTCGCGACTGTACCAGTCTTCTTTTTCAGCCTTGGCCCGTTTGCGATCCTGGGAACCGCTTTCCTTACCGCCGTTGCCATTGTCCAGGTGGCCCGCCAGATCCGCTTCGGTCGAGCGTGAGCGCCCTTCCATGCGAGTGATCTGTACCCGTTCCACGGTAATGTCCGGCTTGATGCCCTGGGCCTGAATAGAACGGCCTTTGGGGGTGAAGTAGAGCGCGGTGGTGAGTTTGATGGCACGGTCATCGTTGATCGGAATAACCGTCTGTACCGAGCCTTTGCCAAAGCTGTCGGTACCCATCACTACCGCGCGGCGGTGGTCCTGCAGTGCGCCGGCCACAATTTCCGCGGCGGAGGCGGAGCCGTCGTTGATCAGGACTACTAACGGTGCGCCCTTGGTCACATCGCCCGGGCTTGCGGAGTAACGCAGATTGGACGCGTCATTGCGGCCTTCGGTATAGACCACCAGTCCCTCTTCCAGAAACGCATCCACCACCTCGACGGAAGACTGCAACACGCCGCCGGGGTTATTGCGCAGGTCGAGTATCAGGCCTTTCAGTTCGCCCTTTTTGTCGAGTTTTTTCATCGCGCGCATCAGGTCGCCGCCGGTGTCCAGCTGGAACTGACTGATGCGGAGATAACCGTAGCCGTCTTCCAGCATCTCGCCGCGCACACTGTACACGCGTACCTTGTCGCGCTTCAGTGTCACGTCGAATGGCTGCTTGTGTCCCTTGCGGCCGATGGTCAGGGTTACGGAAGAGCCCACCGGGCCACGCATCTGTTCCACTGCATCGTCCAGGCTTACGCCGCGCATGGATTTGCCCGCGAGGCGCAGGATCACATCCCCGGCGCGCAATCCGGCGCGTTCCGCAGGGGTGTCGTCCATAGGGGTAATGATGGTGATGTAGTCATCCTCGACCCCTACCTCGATACCAAGGCCGGCGAATTCGCCGGTGGTGTTAGCCTGCAAGTCGGTAAACGAACGGCTGTCGAGATAGGAGGAGTGTGGGTCCAGCCCCTGCAGCATGCCCTTGATGGCAAACTCCAGCAGAGTGCTGTCATCGACTTCTTTCACATAACCGCGGCGAATCTGCTCGAACACCTTGGCAAAGCTGCGCAGGTCTTCCAGCGGCAGGCGGGATTCTGCCTCCAGCGATACGCGTTCTTCGGAGTCGCCCTGGCTGAGTCCCATCAGCGGCAGTGCGGTGAGTGCTGCCACGCCGAGAAGGCTGGTCAGCATTTTGGGGGTGAACATAATCTGCACGTCCTTGGCATTTATCGTTACTGTCTAAATCGCGGCTACTACTCGTGATGTTCCATGTGAAATTGTAGACCCGGGGCCAACCCGGGGTTTTCAACTTGGCGGCGATTCGAACTGGGGTGCGTGCGGCGGGATAAAAATGCAGAGGAAAATATGCTAGAGGAAGTGGCGGTGGGCGGCGTCGTAAAAGGGGTGTCGGAAGTTATCCCCGACACCACGCGGTAGGGTCCTGGGGTTTGCCGTTGCGGCGAATTTCGAAGTACAGGCCCGACTGACTGGCGCCACCAGTATTGCCCACCTTGGCAATGGTGTCACCGCGCTCTACCCACTCGCCCACCGCATGGGTCAGTGACTGGTTCTGGCCGTAGAGGCTCATATAGCCGTCACCGTGATCGAGGATAATCAGCATGCCCTGGCCGCGCAGGTAATCGGAAAATACCACGCGCCCGCGGTGAATAGCGCGCACCGGGTTGCCCTCATTGGCGCGCAGGGTGACACCGGTCCAGGTGATGCCATTGGCGCGGCGCTGGCCGAAGGCGTTGGCGCGACGGCCTTTCGTCGGCCACTGCATACGCCCGCGCTGCTTGGCGAAGGGGGTCTGGTCGCTCGGGTTGATCAGGGTGGCAATGGCGCGGCCCACTTCGTCCACCAGGCGCTGCAGGCGGCTGCGGTCGCTATGCAGCTGGTCGAGTTCGCCGCCCTTGCTGGCCAGTTGCTTGGCGAGTTTATCCAGGGTGCGCTGGCGCTTGTTTTGCGCGCTCACCAACGCACGGCGTTTGTCTTCCAGCTGGTCGCGTTCACGGGCGAGGGTATTGCGTTCCCGTTCGATGCCGGTACTGACGGTAGAGAGTTGGTCGAGGGTGCTGACGTAGTCGTCGATCACGCGGCTGCGTTGCTGGAGGAAGTAGTCGTAGTAGCGGAGTTGGCGGGCGATGTGCTGGGGATCTTGCTGGTTGAGGAGCAGTTTGACCTGCTCCTGGCGACCGAGTCGGTAAGCGGCGGCGACTTCCTGCTCGACCCGCCGCTGCATACTTCGGCGGGATTCCTCGAGCTGTTTTTCTTCCTGCTTTAGCTCCTGCAGTTTTTCACCGCGGCTCTGCATGTCTGACTTGATCTTGTCGATGCGCTGCAGCAGTTCCGAGATGTCTTTCTCATTGGTTTCCAGGTCCCTGAGTAGCTGGTCGCGATCGCTCTTAACCTGATTGAGTTCCTGTTGCAGGGTTTCGATACGCTGCTTGATTTCCGCCAGCCGCGCCTGCTGTTCTTCGTCGGTGGCTTGCGCAAAGCAGGTTGGCACCAGGGCGAACGACAACAGTGCGGCGAAGATAAACCGGGGAAATTTCATCGTCTCTGCTTTTCTCGCATTTGGGATTGCCCGCGTCGCGGGCATCCTCGATTAGTTTACTTTGACCAGCGGCTCGCCGTTCATTTCTACCGGCTGCGACAGGCCCATCAGCGCCAGCATGGTCGGCGCCACATCGGCCAGGCTGCCACCGTCGCGCATGGTCACGTCGCGTTCGCCCACGTATACAAACGGTACCGGCAGGGTGGAGTGCTGAGTGCTGACCTGGCCGGAGCCCGCGTCAAACATCTCTTCCACATTGCCGTGGTCGGCGGTAATCAGTACTTCGCCACCGGCTGCCAGTGCCGCTTTGATTACGCGGTCCACGCAACCGTCCAGCGCTTCCACCGCCTGTACCGCAGCGTCGAATACACCGGTGTGGCCCACCATGTCGCCATTGGCGTAGTTACATACGATGGCGTCGAACTTGCCACTTTCAATCGCGGACACCAGATTGTCGGTGACTTCCGGCGCGCTCATTTCCGGCTGCAGGTCGTAGGTGGCGACATCCGGGGATTTAATCAGGATACGCTCTTCGCCATTGTAGGGCTCTTCGCGGCCGCCGCTAAAGAAGAAGGTCACATGTGCGTACTTTTCTGTCTCGGCGATGCGTAACTGGGTCTTGTTCTGGCTCTGCAGGTACTCACCGAGGGTGTTGACCAGGTTTTCCGGCGGGAAGGCACAGGCGGCGTCAATGGAGCTGGCGTATTCGGTGGTCATCACGAGGTCTGCCAGCTTTGGTGTGGCGGCGCGCTCGAAGCCATTAAAGTCCGTTTCAGTAAAGGCGCGTGTCAGCTGGCGCGCGCGGTCCGGGCGGAAGTTCATAAAGATCAGGGCGTCGCCGTCATTCAGCGGCGCGGGCTCGCCGATCAAGGTCGGCGCCACAAACTCGTCGTTTTCATCGCGCGCGTACGCGGCTTCCAAACCGGCCAGCGCAGATTCCGCCTGGTATTCCGCCTTGCCCTGGGTGATCAGGTCGTATACCGGCTGCACGCGCTCCCAGCGGTTGTCGCGGTCCATGGCGAAGTAGCGCCCGGCGATACTGGCGATGCGCGCGGTGCCCAGTGCGTCGCACACCTGGGTCAGGCGAGCCAGCGGGGTTTCGGCGCTGCGCGGCGGGGTGTCGCGGCCATCGGTAAATGCGTGGATATACACCGCCTTGGCGCCGCGCTGGGCGGCCAGGGTGGCCATGGCAACAATGTGGTCGTCGTGGCTGTGCACACCGCCTTCGGAGGCCAGCCCCATAATGTGGACCGCGCCTTTGCTGGCGATGGCCTTGTCTACCGCGGCGGTGTAGGCCGGGTTCTTGAAGAAGTCGCCGTCCTGGATGGCCTTATTGATACGGGTGAAGTTCTGATACACCACGCGGCCGGCGCCGAGGGTCATGTGGCCCACTTCCGAGTTGCCCATCTGTCCTTCCGGCAGGCCCACTGCCATGCCCGAGGTGTGGATCAGGGTCTTGGGGCGGCTCGCCCAGATGTCGTCCCATACCGGACTTTTGGCCGCGGCAATGGCGTTGTGTTCGCTGTGCTCGCTGTGGCCGAAACCGTCCAGAATCAGCAGTACCAGGGGACGTTTGGGCGAAGTCTCGGAGGCCATGGGTTCGGAATTCCTGTATTGGGTTGTCTGTGGGTCAAACGAAGGTTTTGACTGGGAGATCGTACGGCGTCATTGCCGGAAACCGGTCGCTAAGCGGATGCACGGTCCGGACCAGGCCGGGAGGTGCATGACAGCAGGTGGCGGATTTTACCCTGTTGTGCGGCTCAGGTCAGTAATTGCTCAGTACTAGTTGGTCATTTCCATTTGTGCGCCGGGGCAGCAGGTCCCAATTGGCTGAATAAGAAATGGCCGTCATCGTGTATACTGCGCCACCTCTCGATTGAGTGTCTGAGAGTGTCGCGAAGTGATGACTGCCCAGCAGTTTTATCCTCGGCGACGCTAAACTGGTGGACTGCCTAGTCTGTGGTACTACCGCATCAAAACAACGAATTGTGAATATTTGGGGGCGAAGTGGACTTTTTCGTCTTTATCAGCGAGCAATGGCTGCTGGTGAGTCTGTTGGTGGCGCTGATCTATGCGCTGGCCATCACCGAACGTATCAAGGCGGGCAAGCCCGCGTCGGCCCACGAGGCCACCCAGCTGATCAACAGTGATGGGGCCAGGGTGATCGACCTGCGCGACCGCTCCGACTTCTCTGCCGGGCACATTGTGGATGCCATCCACATTCCCCACGGCGAGATCGAGCAGCGCATCGGCGAGCTGGCACCTTATAAAGAGAAGACCCTGATTCTGGCGGATAAGATCGGCCAGCACGCAGGCCCGGTTGGCCGTCAGTTGAAAAAGGCTGGCTACACCGTGCGCCGCCTGGAAGGCGGTATGTCCGAGTGGACAAACCAAAAGCTGCCGCTGGTGAAAGGCTGAGCCGGCAGTTATTGGATTTAGTAACGCAAAGAGGTTTTTCGGTCGTGAAAAACGTTGTTATCTACACCACCCGTTACTGCCCTTTCTGCATCCGCGCCAAGTACCTCCTGGACAACAAGAATGTTCCTTATAAGGAGATCTCCGTGGATGGCGACCGCGCAGCGCGCGCGGAGATGACAGCCAAGGCGGGGCGCCACACGGTGCCGCAGATCTGGATCGGTGATCATCATGTGGGCGGTTGCGATGAGCTGATGGCCATCGAGCGCAGCGGTCAGCTGGATGCCCTGCTGAGCTAAGGCGCGCCGCAAGGCAAAGAAATTTGAAAAAGTGCCTTGAAAGGGGTTTTCGAGGCCCCCATAAGTAAGACTCATACAGGGAGTCTTCTTTCAGGGAAGGCATTTAACCAACATTATTGAGTGAACAGGCTACTAACATGGCTGAAGAACAAAACGGCGCTGCGGTAAACGGCGAAGAACAACAACAAGTACAATTCGCGATGCAGCGCATCTACCTGAAAGACCTGTCCTTCGAAACCCCGATGGGTGCAGAGATTTTCAAGAAGCAGTGGCAGCCTCAGGTGAACCAGGAGCTGAACACTAAAACTGCGAAGATCGACGAAGATCTGTATGAAGTGGCGCTGACCCTGACCATTACCGTCAAGGTTGAAGACGAAACCGCTTTCCTGGTGGAAGTACAGCAGGCCGGTCTGTTCGGCATCAAAGGTCTGGAAGGTCAGCAGCTGGCTCAGGCGCTGAACACTGCCTGCCCGAACATCCTGTTCCCATACGCACGTGAAGTGATCGACAACGTAGTAACCAAGGGCTCCTTCCCTGCCCTGATGCTGCCGCCGATCAACTTCGACGCGCTGTTCGCGGCTGCTCTGCAGCAGGCACAACAGCAAGCTGCCGAACAAGGTGGTGAGAAAGCCGACGCTTAAGCGACGGCCGCTCAGAGAAAGGCTCCTTCGGGAGCCTTTTTTGTCTCTGCAAGGAAGTCATGTCTATGCAGTGGGACTACCCCAACCCCTATATCCACCGCGTGCAGGTAGCACCGGAGCACGTGGATGGCCTGCACCACGCCAACAACGCCGAGTATCTGCGCTGGTGTGAACAGGCCGGCTGGTCGCACAGTGTCGAACTGGGACTGGATGTCACAAATTACCAATCCCTCGACCGGGGAATGGCCATTCGCCATGCGGAGTACG
The DNA here is from genome assembly GCF_001999945.1 of Microbulbifer agarilyticus. Lineage (NCBI taxonomy): Bacteria > Pseudomonadati > Pseudomonadota > Gammaproteobacteria > Cellvibrionales > Microbulbiferaceae > Microbulbifer > Microbulbifer agarilyticus. The sequence continues at coordinate 3,950,896 of NZ_CP019650.1, read as the reverse complement.
ACTATATACTGGCGTCGAGAGAAGGCGATGAGCTGCTGATCGGTACCTGGCTGACCAAGGTCGATGGCCGCCTGAACATGACGCGCAAGTTTCAGATTTACCGCGCCAATGACCAGGCGCTGATTCTGCGTGGCGTCTGGCAGCTGGTGTGTATCGAGCTCTCCAGCGGCAAGCCCAAGCGTATGCCGCAGACCTTCAAGGACATCTATTGTCCGGCCGTGGTGGCGGAGGCCCCACAGGACTAGGGTGATAGCCGTAAGACGAAAATACCAGAAGCCACTCAGGGAGCGCCTGTATGAGCGAAGACATCACTCTCACCGAGAACACGGGCGCCCTGCAGGGCAAAACGATCTTTATTACCGGTGCCAGCCGCGGCATCGGCCGCGCCATTGCGCTGAAGTGTGCCGCTGATGGCGCCAATATTGCGATTGCCGCCAAGTCCGCAGAACCCCACCCAAAACTCCCTGGCACCATATTCTCGGTCGCCGAGGAAGTGGAGGCCGCCGGCGGCAAGGCCCTGCCGATGCAGGTGGATGTGCGGGAAGAGGACCAGGTGGCTGGAGCCCTGAAGAAGACCGCAGACACCTTTGGCGGCATCGATGGGGTGATTAACAACGCTGGTGCCATCAACCTCACCAGTGTCGAGGCGACCTCGCCCAAGCGCTATGACCTGATGATGGATATCAATGCCCGCGGTGTATACCTGACTGCGCACCTGGCCATGCCCTACCTGAAACAGTCTGCCAGTGGCCATATCCTCAGCCTTTCTCCGCCCATCAATCTTGAACCCCGCTGGCTCGGCCCCTTTGCGCCTTACGCCCTGTCCAAATACGGCATGACCATCCTCAGCATGGGTTTGGCGGAAGAGCTGCGCGAATCCAATATCAGCGTCGCCACCCTGTGGCCGCAGACCATTGTGGCCACCGCCGCGATCGAGTTTGCCGTGGGCAGTCGCGAGATGTTCGACCAGAGCCGCAAGCCCGGAGTAATGGCGGATGCGGCCTACGAGATATTGAGCACCAGCGACAAGTCCCTGAGCGGCGTCCAGTTGATCGACGAGACCCTGCTGCGCGCACGGGGGGTAGACGATTTCAGCCAGTATGCGCACAATCCCGCCAAGGCCGGCGAGTTGATGGTGGATCTGTTCCTCGATCCCTGATAGCTGCGGGCCACGGCAGTCGTTATTTGGGGGTAGTTGTGGATAAGAGTGACCAGGACAATTTTCGCGGCGCGATGGGTGCGCTCGGTGACGTAAAACCGCTGTCCCCCAAGCAGCGCCAAAGCGCATTGAAGAAAGACACCAAGGACCCGCTTAACCTGCGCGCGCGCCGCGAGGCGGCGACCGCACAAACCTATCAAGAGTTGAATCCGCTGGGTGGTGAGTTCGTGGAGCCGGTGGAGCCGTTCGATCCCATCGAATTCAAGCGCGACGGTGTGCAGAACGGGGTTTATCGCAACCTGCGCCTGGGCAAATACACCGTGGATGCGCGTCTTGATCTGCACAACCACTCCGTGGAAATGGCGCGCAGTGCGCTATATCAGTTTGTGAAGGATTGCCTGGAAGCGGATGTGCGCTGCGCGTTGGTTACCCATGGCAAGGGCGAGGGACGTAAAACCCAGGCGGTGCTCAAGAGCTGCGTAAATGCCTGGCTGCCCCAGTTACCGGAAGTGCTGGCATTCCACAGTGCGCAGAAACAGCACGGCGGCCTCGGCGCTACCTATATTTTGCTGCGCAAGAGCGAGCGCAAGCGCCAGCAAAACCTCGAGCAACACCAGCGGCGGTCAAAGCCGTAATCTGTTTGTCACGTCCAGCGGTTACATTAGCCCCACAACGAAACATTTTGTGCAATCTTTTGCTCAATGGCTTGTCCAGTTGTTTCATCGCTCAACTGACGTGTTTTCGTTGTTCTTCTCTCTTTGCATCGTACCAATCGTTTGATTGGTTCTTTTTGCTTCCGAGTTTGGAAGTACCTCCAATTGGAGGGCAGGGACTGGACGCGGTATTTGCGCGTTTATCCCCTTCTTGAATGGTACTAGGCGGCCCCAGTGGCCGCCTTTTTTATTGGGCAGGGGTGGGGAGTTCGCCGGTCTGTTTGAACTCGATGCGGGTGCCGTCGTCGCCGCGTAAGGTCAGCATATCGCCATCGACACTGGCGCGGTTGATACGCGGTAGCGCTTTCAGAAAATCTTTTTCCAGATCGCTGCTGTCGCGCCGGCCAACCATACGCGAAATTTTTGGTGGCTTGCGCCATTCGATACGGCCGTCGTCGTCGAGGGAAAACTTGCCCAGGTAGGGATTGGAGCCGGCACTGCCGCGCACAAAGCCGAGTTTGTCGCAGGTCAGGTACGGGCGATCGCGGACCATTTTTTGCCAGAACAAGCGAGACTTCTGTTCTTCACCATCTACGCGGATGCCGTGCAGTATCCACTGGTAATCACAGATTTCACCGGGGTGACTAGGGAGGCTGACCAGGGAGTTGGGGGGGGTGGATGTGCAACCGCTGGCGAGTGCGGCAATCAGGCATAGCGTGCTGGAGGCGCCGAGTGTACGGGCACCAATACTGGCCAGAGCAACGCGATAGCGCGTGAACTGCCTGGAAAGTACGCCTGAGTGCGAGCGGTGCAAGAGGTCCATCAAGTCTGTCCTGTAGCCGTTTGCACCATTTAAACGTAAACCCGCAGAGCCTTCTGTGACCCAAGCGAGTTTCTGTGGCTTGCGCGCTGGTGTTAGTAGTTGGCTTTGACGTATTCGATATACACGTCGCCGGAAGCATCCCGCAGGATCAGGCGACCACCGCCGCTTTTCACAAAGGCCTGACGGGTGCGCGCCAGCGCACTGAGATACTGGGCTTCCTGGTCCATCAGCTGTGGTGGGCCGGCCATTTTAGTGGAAGCAAAGCTACCGGTATCCCACAAGATCTGGCCGTTGTCGGTCACGTGCATGGAGCCGCGATAGGTATTGATACCACTCTTGCCCATGGCTTCGCCGCCGCTGTTGCACAGGAAAGTGAATTCAGACGACTCGTCGATGGGAATGGCCTGGCCGTTGATGCGCAACAGGCTCATTTGCCATTTGCCGCCACACACATCACCCACAGTGCCTGGCTTCTGGGTGGGCCCAGAGCTGCTTTCGCTCATGCTCATACAACCGGCAATGGTGACGGCGACGCCCAACAGCCACACTGGCAGCAATTTGTTCATTTTCTGGGTTCCTTTCTTTAGTCACAGGCCGGATTGCGGCCGCGCTGCGTCCCTGCAGATAGTTCAAGCTTAGTCAGGCCACCGCACCAGCGAGTGGAATGACGCGACAGCTTGTGGCGGAGAGGTTCACAAAAGCCTGCTGCATCGGGCGACAGCAGGCGCGCGGTGACCGAGCGCTAGGACTGCCGTACGCAGCGCACAACGACTTTCGAATCCAGTTCCTGTTCGAAACAGCGGAAGCGGGTGCCGTTGACGTTGAGTGAGCGCGGGGCTTCGCGAACGCTGCGACGGGGGCGTCGCTCGGAGGAGCGCAGGGTGAAGTGCGAGGACTCCAAATGTGGGGGCACGGCGCTACTGAAAGCGCGGTTGGCTTGACTATCCCTGGGCTCGGTCGTGGTACAACCGGCAACAACTCCTGTCGCAATGGCCACCGTCAGCAGAATACTTCTGAATTTCTGCACGCGGATACCTCAATGGCTTGATTCGGGCAGCGGCCTCACTGCCACCACCTTTCTTCAGATTAGAAGAGCTTTCCGCCAAAGTGTGAATTTGTGCGCCAAATTAATTATTTGTACGCCGGTGCCGCCGGGTCGCTTACGGGAGAGCAAAGAAAAAAACGGAGGAAGGAAAACAAAAAAGGGGCCCAGTGGGCCCCAAGGGAAAGTGCAATGAAGACGCACAAAACGTGCTTTGCAAATTCGCGATGATGTCAGAGACAAACTTAGAAGTTGTAGTTACCTGTGAGGGCGATAGTGCGGGGCGCGCCGTAGAAGCCAGTCTGGAATACCGGCCCGAAGTCGTAGCCCGCGATACGGTACTCGGTATCGGTCAGGTTTTTACCCCGCAGGCCCAGGTTCCAGTTGCCATCGGCGCTGTAATAAGTCGCGGTCAGGTCAACCAGGGTGTAGCCCTTCTGGTCGAGGATGCTTGGCGTTTCAAAGATCTGGGTGTCAGAGCGATAAGACGCCGAAGGCACAACAACCATTTCGCCGCCGGCAACCGGCAGAGACCAGTTCAGCTGAACCATCGCCGTGGTGTCGGGAGTGTTCTGCATATCGCGGGTATCGGAGATATCCATGCCGCCAGAAATGAACTCGATGAACTCTGCATCGACCCAGCCCAGGTTGGCGTTTGCGCTCAGGTTGTCGGTAAGCGCAAGAGAGGCTTCCAATTCAATACCTTGAATACGGGACTTACCAGCGTTCAGAACGTCGCCTGCAGTGGTGCCGTCATCCAGCAGACGCTGGGTGGTCAGCTGCATGTCGGTGTAGTCCGCGCGGAACAGGGCGCCGTTGAGTCGCATGCGGTTGTCGAGGAGATCAAGCTTCCAGCCAAACTCTACGGTATCCACAGTCTCCGGAGCGTAACCTTCAGTGGTCTGCGGGTTGGCTGTTGCCACACCGCGCATATCGAAGCCGCCGGACTTGAAGCCGCTACTGTAGCTGGCGTAAACCATCGCATCGTCGCTAACTTGGTAGTCGAGGCCAACGCGTGGGGTGAACTCGCCCCAGGAGTCGTCGTTGGTGTAATCGGTGCGCACAGCCAAAACGACGGGGTCGGCTGAATCGGCGTAGTACTTGTCGTGGGACAGGTCGCTGCCCAGGCCGGCTACCACTGCGTTGTACACGTCAGCTTCTTTTTCGTCACGGGTATAGCGGCCGCCCAGGTTCAGGTTCCACTGGTCGGCGAACTGCCAGTTGTAGTGCGCATACGCAGACAGGCTCTTGGTGTCCACTTCGCCGTTTACTGCTACGGTGATCGGATCCAGTACCGCGTCATAACCGCCCGCTGCGGTGCCGTCGTAGTAGTAGATGCCGCTCACTAGGTCAGCGCTGTCGCCCTGCCAGATCAGCTGGAATTCCTGAGAGAACTGCTCGTCATCGTAAACCGCCGGAACGTCAAAGCTCGCGCTGTTCACACTGTCGAAATCGATAACGGTTTCGGTCTCGCCCTTGCGGTTGGCAGTCACGGACTTGATGGTGATGCTGTCGCTTGCCTGCCATTCTGCGGTCAGGGACATGCCACTGGTTTCTACGCGGTTGTCGGACGGCAGGTTGGATTCGGTATCGTAAATGCTACCCAGTACGGCTTCGCCGTTAATGCCGGGATTGAAACGATGTCCGTGCTTGGACGCCGACTTGTCGATGGTCTTGTCCGCCGCGAAGCGGAAGAAGAGGTCATCGGTCGCTGAGTATTCGAGGCTGAGACGGCCTGCGAGAATATCTTTGTTGTACTGGTCTGCGCCGGTGCGGACGTTCTCACCGAAACCGTCGCGGTTGAAGCTGGCCACGGCAGCACCGATGTTCAGCTTGTCGGTCATCGCGGTGGATGCTTTGAACTTCAGGTCGCGCTGGTTGTAGCTGCCCAGAGAGGAGCCAATAGATACTTCGGTGTCGCCGGTCATTTTCTTGGTGACATATTTAACTGCGCCACCAATGGTGTTCTTACCGTACAGGGTGCCCTGCGGGCCGCGCAGAACTTCGATGCGCTCAACGTCGAATACATCCATTACCGCACCCTGTGGACGAGCAATGTAAACGTCGTCGATATAGATACCAACGCCCGGCTCATAGCCCCACAGTGGATCCTGCTGGCCAATACCGCGAATAAAGGCGGTCAGGGTGGAGTTGGTACCGCGGCTCACCTGCAGAGTGGTGTTAGGGGACATTTTCTGGATTTCGGTCATATCGGTAATGCCGTTATCCATCAGCTGAGCTTCGCTGATCGCCGAAACCGCAACCGGTACTTCCTGCAGTGACTGCTCGCGCTTCTGCGCAGTCACGGTTACTTCTTCCAGCTGGGGTTCCGCGTATGCGAAGGATGCACCACAGGCAAGCATGACGCCCGCGGCAAGAGGATTGAATTTACTTGGATTGCGCATGGCTCTCTCCGATCACCGGTTTATGGTTTTTATCTAAGTTACGGAACTGCACTGTATCGGCTGATGGGGTTCCTGCCTGCTAGACCAAGGTATGACGCAGGTCACACCTTCGGGGGCAGGACAAAAAACACACGATCGGTTAACCTCTTCATCATAAACACAATAATGAATGAGGCGCCAAGTGTTTAGCCTTACCTTATTGGCCGTTGTGGGCCTTTCCTACCTGCTGCTGTTATTCGCCATCGCCTTCTGGGGCGATCGCCTGCCTGTTGCCCGGATTCGCCCGGCCAAACCGCTGCTGCTAGCCCTGGCCGGCACCTATACCAGTGCCTGGATGTTCTTCGGCGTGCCTGCGCAGGCGGTGACCGAGGGCTGGCTGCTGCCGCCGACCTTCGTTGGCGCTTGCCTGATGCTGGTTTTCGGCGCGCCGCTGCTGGTGCGCTTTGTGCGCCTGTCCAAGCGCCAGGGCTCCACCTCCATCGCTGACTTTATCAGTGCCCAGTACGGCGGCTCCCAGTGGCTTGCGGCCGTTGTCGCGCTGCTTGCGGTGGTGGCGATTGTCCCCTACCTGTCACTGCAGTTAAGGGCTGTTGCGGACAGTTTCCTGTTATTGGCAGACGGCGCGGACCAGCAGCGCGGTATCAGTGCCTCGGTGGTGACCGCGGTGGTGGGCCTGACCCTGGGTCTGTTTGCGCTGTTATTCGGTACCCGGCATATCGACAGCAGTGTGCACCGCAACGGCATGTTGCTGGCCGTGGCGTTCGAGGCGCTGGTAAAGATCGGCGCTTTGGTAGCAGTGGCCTGTTTTGTGGTGGGTGCCGCGTTTGACGGTTCGGCGGATCTGGCGCGGTCAGCACTGTCCAGTGAACGAGTGGCGGCGCTGGCGGAATCCCGCCCGGCAGATACCGGCTTTTTCGCGGTGGTGGTGCTGGGGATGGCGGCTATCTTCTGCCTGCCGCGGCAGTTCCATATCCTGATGATCGAGAGTGACGGCGAGCGCGATATCAAGACCGTGCGCCGGCTTATCCCATTGTATCTGGCGCTGGTGTCGGCAGCGGTACTGGTAGTCGGTTACGGCGGCCTGCTGTGGCTGCCGGAGAGTTACACCAATGCCGAGCGCTATGTACTGGGCATTCCGCTGGAGAGCGGTACCCCGTGGCTGGCATTGCTGGCGTTTATCGGTGGTCTCTCTGCCGGCTCCAGTATGGTGATTATTGCCACCATCGCCCTGTCCACCATGATCGCCAATACCATGGTGGTGCCCTGGTGGTTGAAGCGCTTGCAGCAGCGCCCGGCTGGGGTGGCACTGGGAAGCGACTTGCGCCGGGTGCGGCGGGTGATTATCGGCCTGCTGATGCTCGCTGCGTTTGGGGTGAGTGAATTGATTGGTTCCGGGGTTAGCCTCGGTACCTTTGGACTGCTTTCCCTGGCACTGGTGGCCCAGCTGGCGCCCGCGATGGTCGCGGCAGTGACCTGGCCCGGGCACTGGCCGCAGTTGCGTGCCGCCGGTGTGATCGCCGGTTTGCTGGTGGGCTCGGCGGTGTGGGCAATGTCCGCGCTGCCAGCGGCGCTGGGGCAGGCCGATCTGATTGCCGGTGCACTGGGACTTGAGTGGAACGCGCTGACTACCTGCTGTGTATTCGGGCTCGGTTTAAATGCGATCGCGCTGGCGGCGGTGTCGCTGTTGCAGGAGCGTTTACAGCCCGGCGGCGGTGCGGTGCAGGTAGCACCTGTGGATAAGTCGCAGTTGCGGCAGTTGCTGGCGCGGTTTGTGGGCGAAGCGGCGGCCGAGCGGGCGCTGGCGCCTCTGGCCGAGGGGCCGGAAACCGACTCGGGTAGCAAGACGTCCAGAGAGGCCGCGAGCAAATACCGCGAGACGGTGGAAAAAATTCTCGCGGGTATCGTCGGCAGTACCAGTGCCCAGCGCCTGGTGCGCCAGTTGAGTGAGCCGGACGTGACCGCGCAGGAATTGCAGCAGGCCTCGGAAATCTATCAGTTTGGCCGCGGACTGTTGCAGAGCAGTATCGACAATATCGATCAGGGAATTTCGGTGGTGGATGCCAACCTCAACCTGGTTGCCTGGAACCGCCGTTATCTGGCGCTGTTTAAATACCCCGCGGAGATGATTTACGTGGGGCGCCCGGTGGCGGAGCTGGTGCGCTACAACGCCAGCCGCGGCGAGTGTGGCACCGGCGATGTGGAAGAGCATGTACGCAAGCGCGTGGAGCATTTGCGCAACGGCACCGCTTACCGGGTGCAGCGCAATCGTACCGATGGCACGGTGCTGGAAATCCGCGGTAATCCCCTGCCCGGCGGCGGCTTCGTAACCACCTATACAGATGTGTCTGATTACCAACGCGCACTGGGCGAGCTCACCGAGATCCGCAACTCCCTCGAGCAGAAGGTGGCGCACCGCACCGTTGAACTGGAAACCGTCAACGACGAATTGCAGGAACTGAACCGTGAGCTGCAGGCGGCGAGTGCCGGCAAGACCCGCTTCCTGGCCGCCGCCAGCCACGACCTGGTGCAGCCGCTGAATGCCAGCCGCCTGTTTATCGATGCGCTGGCCGCGCACTCGTTGGAAGACGACAGCCGAGAGCTGCTGACCCGCGCCGACCGCGCCCTGGCTTCCGCCGAGCAATTGATCACCGATATGTTGCAGATCGCGCGCATGGACGCGGGGGATATTCGCCCGAGCTTTGCGCCGGTTTCCCTCGACAGCATCCTCGACGACGCGGTGGCCCAGGCGCGGGTCGCGGCCGGCAGCCGGGGTATCCGCCTGCGCTACCGACGCAGCCACCTGTGGGTGCACAGCGATGAGAAGATGCTGCGTCGGGTGGTGCAGAACCTGCTGGATAACGCGGTGAAATACACCGCGCACGGTGGCGTGCTGGTAGCGGCACGCAAACGCGGTGCCGACATTTCCCTGGAGGTGTGGGATACCGGTGAAGGTATCGCCCCTGAGCAGCAACAGGCCATTTTCCGCGAGTTCTGCCGTTTAACTTCGCAGGATTCCGACAATGTGGCGCGCCAGCACGGTTATGGGCTCGGCCTGGCCACGGTGGAGCGCCTGTGCCGCCTTCTAAACAGCCCCATTAGCCTGTCTTCGGTACTCGGCCGCGGCAGTGTGTTCCGCGTGCGCTTGCCGCGCGCCACCGCCCGCGCCGCGTCGCGCCCTGCCGTGACGCCGATCGCCGGGCGCGGCGCCACGCTAGATCTGCAGGTGCTGTGTGTGGATAACGAACCGTCCATACTCGAGGCCATGGCGGCACTGTTGAGTGGCTGGGGGTGCACGGTGCACTGCGCACGCAATCGCGCCGAGGCGCTCGCCGCGGCCGAGCCGGATCTGTTACTGATGGACTTCCACCTGGACGATGGCGATAACGGTATCGATCTGGGGGGTGAACTGCTGTCCCGCTGGGGAGGCGGCATTCCCTGCGTGATCATTTCCGCCGAGAACACCAATACGGTGAAGACCCGCGCCCAGAACGCCGGCTGGCAGTTCCTGCAGAAACCGCTGCGCCCGGCGGCGCTGCGGGCCCTGCTGCAGCAGCGGCAGAAGTCGCGTATTGCCGGGTCTGCGACCAAGGTCGTATAGGCAAAGCCCTGCGATCCGACGCAGTCTGACCTGTGACTTAATCAAGAATAAAAAGTGGTATCCCGCGATGAAAAAAACCGTGTTGGAAATACTGATGTTCAGCGCCTATGCGCTGTTCGCTGCGAGCTGGGTGTCCGGGGCCATTCTGACCCCGGCGATTCAGTCGTCGTTTGGTGAGGAAGGCTTCGCGAATGCGACCTGGGGCAGTAATGTCATCACCATTGCCAAGATTGTCGGCAACCTCGCCGCTGCGGCCCTGCTTATGCGCCTCGGCGCCAAGCGTGCGTTTATGATCGCGATTATCCTGATTGCGGCCGGTGGCTTTGGCGCCCTGGCGGGCAGTTACGGTGCCTGGCTGATGTCCCGTCTGGCTCTGGGCCTTGGCGGCGCACTGGCGATCGTCTACTTTGCCCCGGTAGTGCTGCATTACTTCTCTGCAGAGGAGCGCCCGTTGATCAACGGCATTAACGCCGCTGCATTCAATGCCGGTAACCTGCTGGCCCTACTGACCACCACCGCACTGCTGAGCTGGTTGGGCAGCTGGCAGTCCATTGTGGTGTTGTACGGGGTGATGGCGCTGGCGCTGGGGATCCTTTGGTGGCTGAGTGCCGAGAACTTCCCACTGTCGGGCGGCGGTGACAAGCCGCAGGAAGAATACGGCTTCAAGCAGGGCGCCCGTGAAGGATTCAACTGGTGGTTGCCACTGGCTTACTGTGGCGTGCTGTTCTGTTACATCGCGGTATTTGCACTGTTCCCGCTGATCGACGGCTTTGCGGTGGCAAGTAATCACCTGTCTGCGGTAATGATTGCCGCGGGTATGGTGGGTACTGTGGCCGGCATCATCGTTACCAAACGCTATCCCCTGCGCCTGCCGGTGCTGCGTTTTGGCGGCCTTGCCCTGGTGGTGTTTGCGGCGCTGATGGTGACCAGTCGTGATCCAATGATTGCCTACACCGCGGCCGCGTTGGCCGGCTTCTGCATGTTCCTGCCGATGACCGCACTGGTTACCCTGCCGCAGGAACTGCCCGGCATGACCCCGGCAAAAATTACCGTTACCTTCGCCATGTTCTGGTCCGTTTCCTACGGTGTGGAAACGGTGCTGATGTACGGCGCTGGTGTGCTCGCAGATGTTACCGGCGAGCCGGCAACGGCTGCGTATTTCGCGGTAGCCTGTTCTGCGTCCCTGTTTGTGTTCTCCTTCCTGCTGCCGGAAAGCGGTAAGAAATCCAGTGAAGAAAACCTGGAGGCCGACAATGCGACAGCTTAATCCGAAACTCGCCGAATGGCTGGTGGCGGTCAACGCTCAGGTTGCACAGGTTAAGGCCGCCGGTTTCGAACCGACGCCGGTGAACGCCCGCGAGAGTCTCGCCAATCTCACTGCAGGTTTTGTTACTGCAGGGCCAGACATGAAGGTGTCTGACACGGTAGTGACCGGCGGCGAATATGCGGTGCCGGTGCGAATTTATCAGCCGGAAGGTGCGATCGATGGTGCGGCAGTTATTTACTGTCACGGCGGCGGGCATATGGCGGGCAGCGTTACGGTGTACGACCCAATTTGTCGCCGCATCGCGGATACCAGTAAGCGCACGGTTATTTCCCTCGAATATCGTTTGGCTCCGGAAAATCCCTACCCGGCTGCACTAAATGATTTGATCAGTGTGGTGCGCCATCTGGGTACGGCGCTGGACCGCAAGGGTGTTGTCCACAACGGTCGCTGGATCTTGATGGGTGATTCCGGTGGCGGTGCACTGTGTGCATCTGCCAGCCGACTGCTGCAGCATCAACCGAACACCATTGATGCGCAGGTGCTGATCTACCCGAGTCTGGATTACACAATGCAGACGCCTTCCATTGAAGAGAATGGGAGAGGGTATTTGCTGGAGAAAGAAAAAATTCTCTGGTACTTCAACAATTATCTGCAGGGTGCTGAAAACCCACATTCGGTTTCACCGCTGCACGGTGAGTTCACCAAGAATATGCCTGCGACTCTGGTTGTTACTGCAGAGTTTTGTGCGCTGCGGGATGAGGGCGTGGAGTATGTGAACAAGGTGCGCGCCGGTGGCGCTAATGCAGAGCTACTGCACTTTGATGACATGATTCACGCGTTCTTGAATGTGGAAAGCCTTGTGCCTGAGGCGTGTGAGCGGGTTTATCGTCATGTTGCGGAGTATTTGCAGGGCGTCTAGGTGGGCCTTTGGTACTCTGGCCGCGGTTCGTGGCGGCCCGGCACCGGGTATTCGTTTTTGAAACCGCTGTGAACCCATCCCTGGGCGCTGCGGCGGCGACGTCCCTGTCGCCGACGCTTTCAAAAACGAATCCCCGGTACCAAGCCTTCAAATTACCCATTAGTACTTCGTAAGCATTGGATAAACCCAACTTACGGAGTGGATATATCGGATGTGAAGGTGGAGTGCCGGGTGTGGATTTTCAGGAGCGTCGCAAACAGGATGTTTGCGCCGCAGCGCCCAGGGATGGGTTCACAGCGGTCCTGAAAATCCACACCCGGCAATCCGCCGCCATGGAGTTCAGAACAGAGCTTTTAAGGTTACGAAGCGCTGAATAAAGAAGAATTAGAGCTGAATCAGCGCCTGAGCCTCGCGAATCAGCTGCTTACGATCGCGCAATTCAAGCTTGCGTAAAATCGCAGTCACGTGGCTTTTCACCGTTGGCTCGGTGATATCCAAGTCATACGCAATCTGCTTGTTCAGCATGCCCTGCGCAATCATCTGGAATATCTTCAACTGCTGGGGAGTAAGTTGCGTGAGCTTGTCGGCAAGCGCAGATTCTGTCTCTGCCTGCAGGGCCTCCTCACTGAACCACTGGTCCCCAGAAAGTACGCACTCAATGCACTGCAATATCTCATCCGGACGCGCAGTCTTGGAAAGGAAGCCGCTGGCACCGAGGCTAGATGCCTGCTGAATAACGGCATGCTTGTCGCTACCGGAAACAACCACTACCGGCACCGCAGGGAAATCATTGCGGATACGTGCCAGACCACTAAAGCCCTCGCTGCCTGGCATATTCAGATCTAACAGCAGAAGATCCACTTCCGACTGGGCAAGACGCTCCAGGGTGGAATCGAGATCTTCACTCTGCAGCAGATCGGCATTGGGGAAATGACTGGAAAGGGTCGTCGCCAACGCATCGCGATAGAGCGGATGATCATCGGCAATCAGCAACTGATAATTCACGGCAGCACCCTGAAGAAGAAAGTGATCGGGTGCAAAGGATACTACTGTGCGGTCCATCCACCGTCCACCGGTAGTGAAGCACCCGTAATCGTGCTGGCAAAGTCACCGCACAGGTACATAGCCAGTTCGGCAATGGCGTTTGTCGGGCTCGCTTTTGCCATGGGTTGTTTGGCTCCGACCAGTTGTGCACGAGCGGTATCCAAATCCACACTCTGCTCGCGACTGATCGTCTCAATCTGGGGTTGGATCAGAGGGGTCTCGACCCAGCCCGGACAAATTGCATTGGCGGTGATATTGCAGTCGGCATTTTCCAGAGCCACAACCTTGGTTAATCCCACCAAGCCATGCTTGGCCGCGCAGTAGCCGGCCTTGTTTTCCGAGGCAACGAGACCGTGCACCGAGGCAATATTGATGATACGCCCCCAGTTCGTGGCACGCATGGCCGGCACCAGGTCGCGCATTAGATAAAAGCTAGCGCTCAGGTTGATCGCAAGGATCTGTTGCCAAATATCCGAGGGGAACTCATGGGTGGGGGCGGTGAATTGAATGCCGGCGTTATTCACCAACACAGAGGGGTTACCAATGGCTTCGCGGGTTTCGCTTACCAGCTGAGCACAGCCCTCTTCACTGGAAACATCGGCGCTGCTGAAGCCTACCTTGCCGTCGTAATCGGCAAATTCTTGGCGTAGGGCTTGGACACTATCCGCATCGGCAAGCCCATGCAGCATCACATGGTAGCCGGCGCGCCCGAAAACGTGGGCGACGGCAAGCCCGATTCCACTGGTGGAACCGGTAATCAACACGGCGCGCGATGTATCTTGTTGCACGGCAAACTCCCGCATGCTTTTTTTCTTTGCAGAAATCCTAGCAGTGGCGGGAGTTGCTGGTCTGTATGACCAAGGTATGAGAGGGACTCATACCTTGGCCAGCTCAGTCAGGTTTCGCTAGCCAAACTTAGCGGCGACGACCGCCACCGCTGCGATGTGCACGATGGGATCCACCGCGATGGCTGCGATGTGCGCCGCCGCGATGACTACGATGCGCTCCACCGCGATGGTAACGATGGGAGCCGCCACGATGGTAACGGCCACGATTGTAGTAGTGGCGACCATGATAACGGTGGTGACGGTTGTAGTAACCGCGACCGTGACGATAGTAGCCGCCGCGATAGCGCGGATTGCCATAACGGTAATAGCGTGGCGAAGAGTAATAGAAGGACACGCTACTCGACGGATAGACGTAGGGCCGTGAGTACGGATAGCTCGAATAGCCGACGCTACTCGACGAATAATATCCGTCAGAGACACAGGCCCCTAACGTGAGGGTGCCGAACACCGTTATGGCCAATAGGCCCTTTTTGATAATACTCTTCATGCGTGACCTCCGCGTTGCAGAGTAAGGGTGTGGCTCTGTACAAACCGGAATGGTTGACAGTGCGGTACACCAAAAAAATTGAAATTACGGGAGTGATGAATCAGCGCGGCTGATTGACGCGGCTACTGGGCGGTTCCCGGCGGTAGTCACCGTCACCACGGGTGTAGTAGTTCGGATGCCGAACATTGTGGCAGCGCTGGTTCTGATGGCAGTGGTAGTAGCGGCTCTGGACTCGGTAGTAGCCGGGCCCTTCGTTGGTACGGTTGATTGCCGTGGTGGTGTCGGTCATGTCTTCCATGGTGGTACAACCGGTGGCAAGCAGCATTGCTGCGGCCCCCACTGCTCCGGCGAATCGCCCGGCGAACCGTTCTGGTGAACGCTTCATGAAAACCTCCGCGCCCGTAGGCGGGTAACTTTTTTACTTCCTTTCGATCTGTTCGCTGCTTGACAACAGGTGAAACAGCCTCGAAACCCAAGTGAAAGTTATTTAAAGGTCGCGGAAGGGCGATCACTACCCATTGCGATGAATATCAACAACTAAAAAGTTATGAAAGGCGAGGTGTATATAAGTCGAGGTTGTTGCTACACGAGACTTGGGGAGAAGGCGGCGATACCGGGCATATCGTTTCGTGACCTTCCGCGAGAGGGACCTCGCGGAAGAGCCCCCATGGATGGGTTCACGGCGTGTCTCGAAACGATATGCCCGGTAGCGTTGCCGCCACCGCGGCTGGGAAAGATGACGTACTAAGAAAATGCCAAGTTGGCAGGTTATGCCGAAACCAACTGCTGTAACTGGTTATCCAGCAATTGCTGCAGCTTGGGATTGAGCCCCGTGACCTCGGCGCCCCAGTCGGTAGTGTGGCACTGGATGCGGTCCGCCAGAGATTCGTCATCGAGTAATTGTGGATGTAGGGTCAGGCCGCGCGACTGGCTTAGCAGTTGTTCGCCATTGAAGTCGAACTGATCGGGCTTGGCTGGCAGCACCGCGAGGGCCAGCTGCAGGCCGGTGGCGCGGTTGGATTGTTGCAGTCCGCGCAGCAACAGGCCGGCACACACCGCGCGGAAAGCGGCATCCTCGCCGGCAAAGCCAAGCCCTACAGCAGGGCCGGCGCTCGGCAGCGCCTGCGCGTCGTAAATGCGGGTGAGCAGTTGCAGGCGCTGTTCCAGTTCGCCCTGCAGATTTTCCAGCGCGCTGCGCGAGAGTTGGTTGCCGAGTTGTGCCCAGTTAAGTGGGCGCAGGTAGAGCCCGGAGGTGACTTGCGGCTGGGGTTTGGGCTGGGCCTTGGGCACCAGTAGCGGTTTGCGCTGTTTCGGTTTGCTGGAACGCAGTTGGGAAATCCCCAGGGCACAGGCGGCGCTGAACGGCAGGGCGAAGATCATGCACAACAACAAGCTCGCCCAGGGGTAGCCCACCTGCACACCGGGCTGAATGTTCAGTGCCACGCTGCCGGCAAAGCTATCGTGCAGCACCACCGGCTCGGTAAGCATTTCTCCGCGGTCGCGCACACCGGTTTGTGCCAGTGGGCTGGAGTCTACGTCCTGAATAGTCACCCCATGCACGGCGGGCAGTGCCAGGGTTTGTTGGGCCAATAGCTGCAGGCTGATGCGGTCGCCGGCAACAATCTGCTGCAGGCTCTGGCTTGCGAGCAGTTTTGCGGCCGCCGCAGCGGTCTCACGGTCGCGATTTTGCGCTGTGGATAACTGCTGACTGTAGGCGTGCCCCAGAGTCGCCAGGCAAAAACCTAGAAGGGTCAACCAGATAGTGGCGGCAATGAGCTGGCGCTGGCGCTTGGGGCTCAGTGCTTCCAGCCACTGGGGCAGCGATCTGGAAAGTTCGGACAGGCGGGTGAGGAGTGTTTTCATCTTGTTTTTACTGTGCGAACAGAAGTCCGCCCGATTCTATCCCACTTCTTCAGTGAAAAAAGGCGCCGGGCTATAATGCGCGGCCAATTCACCTGCGGCCCAGCGGTCATGTACGCCTGGGCCGGACAATTCGCGCTCAATAACGCGCATATATAGCAGCCAGCCAACGAGATTCAGTCATGGACGCCAGCTCCCCATCCGCTCTCTACACTTCCATCGCCGACGCCAGTCATGCAGCCTTCTCGCTGCCTGTTGCCGGCACTCTGCCAGAGGCCCCCGCGGCGGTCACTGCTGCCTGGTGCCTGACGGTGCTGGCGGAGGACATCGAGGCGGTGCAGCTGCAGCGACTGGCGGAGTTTATCGAGGCGAATGAATGGCGCCCGGTGGCGCTGGATATTCTGGCTGCGCGGGAAGATTGCCGTGTGCTGCGTATCCAGTTGGAAGGGGATATTGCGTTTGCCGCGGCGCGCTTGGCCCTGCTGGAGCTGGCGCAAACCCTCGGCCTTGAGCTGGTACTGCAGGCGGGAGGCACCCAGCGTGCGCCGAAGCTTGCCTGTTTCGATATGGATTCCACCCTGATCCAGGCGGAAGTGATCGATGAGCTGGCAAAAATTGCCGGTGTCGGCGATCAGGTGGCGGAGATTACCCTGTCGGCAATGCGCGGTGAGCTGGATTTCCAGCAGAGCTTCCGCAAGCGCATGGGCTTGCTGAAGGGCTTTACCGAAGTGAGCCTGGCAGAAATTGCCCCGCGTATTCCGATTATGCCCGGTGCCCAGCGCCTGCTACTGGCGCTGCGCGCACTGGGGTGCAAAACCGCGATTCTGTCTGGAGGCTTCACCTACTTCGCGAATTATCTGAAGGATAACCACCTGGCGGTGGACTTCGTGCATGCCAACCAGCTGGCTTTTGCCGAGGGTGCCCTCACCGGCGAGGTGATTGACCCGATTGTGGATGGCGCGCGCAAGGCGCTGCTGTTGCAGGAAATTGCCCAGCAACTGGATTTGTCACTGGATCAGGTGATTGCAGTGGGCGATGGTGCTAACGACTTGCCGATGCTGTCGCTGGGTGCACTGGGAATTGCGTTCCATGCCAAGCCGAAGGTGCGGGCTGAGGCGCCGCAGGCGATTGACGGATTTGGTTTGGATGCGGCGCTGTACCTGTTTGGCCTGAACGACCGTCAGATTGCCGACTTGGTGGGCGAAGCTGCTTGATTAGGGGCGAAGCCGTTTGAGTGGAGACGCAGTCGCCTGATTAGGGGCTGGGCCGCCTAGCGGAAATGTCTTAATCGAAGGCGTGGTAAGCCGCCGCGTAGCTGGCGGCGAGACCTACCGCTGGCGCCAGCTCGTGCACGGTGCTGGCAAATGGCATGCGTGGCTTGCGCTCCCCATCCCGATAGCACACCTGCTTGGTGCAGGCGCTCATCATCATTAGCAGTGAGATCAAAGCCGTGGCGGCGAGAAGTCGCTTGCCCATGAACATGGTCGTTTCCCTGTTTACGATGTTCTGTTTCTTTCCAATAGTGCGAGTTAGACGACCTCAACGCGAAAAAAGTTGCGGTCGTCTCACAAAAGACTGGCAGAGGTTAAGAGATCTGCGCCAGCTTAGATAGCCCGGCGCAGAATTAGCCGCCACTCAATCCGGTTTTTGCGCCGGATACTCCGCGTCCAGCTCACCAATTTTACGCGCCACCTGCCCCGGAGAAGCGGTGCGGCGAGCGAGTACATCGTAGGCCGTGGGCACGATGTAAATAGTGAACAGTGTGGCCGCGAGTACCCCGAATAACACTACGGTGCCGATCACCGCGCGGGTCTCGGAACCCGCACCGGATGACAGCAGCAGCGGCAGCGAGCCCGCTGCGGTGGTGATGCCGGTCATCAGGATCGGACGCAGGCGGGTTTCCGCAGCCTGGCGCAGTGCCTGGCCAAACTCTACGCCGCGATCGCGCAACTGGTTTGCAAATTCCACGATCAGAATGCCGTTTTTGGCGGCAAGCCCCACCAGCATGATCAATCCCACCTGGCTGTAGATGTTCAACGATTGATTGGTCAGCAGCAGGCCCAGCAGGGCACCGGCCATGGCCAGTGGTACCGTGAACATGATCACCAGCGGGTGCACAAAGCTTTCGAACTGGGCGGCGAGCACCAGGAATACCACCAGCGCGCCGAGCAGGATCGCGAACAGAATGGTGTTACCGGAATCCTGGAAGTTCTTGGACTGCCCCTTGTAGTCAATCACCGGGGTGCCTTCCAGATTGTCAGCCACCAGCTGGTTCAGGTAGGCCAGCGCCTCTCCCAGTACCAGGCCATCGGTCAGGTTGGCATCCAGGGTGATTGCGCGCACCCGGTTGTAGCGTTGCAGCTGCGGTGAATCCGCGTACTCACTGACTTCCACCAGGCTTTGCAGCGGAATCAGGGCGCCGCTGGTTTTGGAGCGCACGTAAAGGTTCTCGAGACTGTCCGGGGTGCGTTGCAGCTCCCGCTCGCCCTCAAGAATGACGTCGTACTCCTCGCCATTGTTGATAAACGTGGTGGCGCGCAGGGAGCCGAACATGGTCTGCAGAGTGGTGCCCACATCGCTCACTTGCACTCCCAAGTCTGCGGCGCGTTCGTAATCGACATTGATGCGCAGCTGTGGCTGGGTTTCCTTGTAGTCCCAGTCGACACCGAGCAGCCCCGGGTTGGATTCCGCCAGCGCTTGGTTCAGCTGGTCGCGCCACTCGGTGAGCTGGCCGTAGCTGCTGCCGCCCAGTACAAACTGCACCGGCTTGCCGAGGCCGCCGCCGAAACTCTGGCGCATTACCGGGAAGGCGCGCACGCCGCTCAAGTCTTTCACCGCCGCGCGCACCTGGTTCATCAGCTCGAACGCGGAGGGGCGTTCACCCCAGGGCGCCAGGGTGAAGATCACCATGCCGGTATTGAAGGTGGCCGAAGTGCCGAAGGAACGCGGTGAGCGCACCAGCAGGCGGTTGACGTAACCCTTGTCCACCAGCGGCATCAGGCGCTCTTCAATGGTATCCATGTATTCCTGCATGTACTGGTAACTGGCGCCCTCGGGGCCGTTGACCAGCAGGAAGAAGGAACCGCGATCTTCCCGCGGGGCGTACTCGGTGGGAATCAGACGAAACGCCAGCGCGGCGAACGCCATTACCCCGACAAACACCACACCGGCAATCCAGTGCTTGCGCAGTAACACATCCAGCCCGCGGCTATAGCGGTGCTGCACGCGGGTCAGCGCTTTGTCCATAAAACGGGTGGCCGCATTGTGGGAATCGCTGGGGCGGATCAGTTTGGCGGCGAGCATCGGCGACAGGGTGAGTGCGGTGATGGAAGAGAAGATCACCGCCGCCGACATGGTCAGCGCAAACTCCGAAAACAGTCGGCCGATATCCCCTTCGAGGAAGGTAATGGGTACGAATACCGCCACCAGCACTAAGGTGGTGGCCACCACCGCAAAGCCCACCTCACGCGCACCGCGATAGGCGGCCAGCAATGGCGGCTCGCCGTATTCATCCATGCGTCGGAAAATGTTTTCCAGTACCACGATGGCGTCGTCCACCACCAGGCCGATGGCCAGCACCAGCGCCAACAGAGTGAGCAGATTGATACTGAAACCGAAGGCATACAGCAGGATCGAGGTGGCGATCAGGGATACCGGTACGGTCACCGCCGGCACCAGGGTGGCGCGCCAGTTACCCAGGAACAGGTAGATCACCATGGTTACCAGAATTACCGCGATGGCCAGGGTGGTGTACACCTCCTTGATCGCCTCGGATACGAAAACCGACGCGTCGTAACTCTGGCTGAGGCGCATGCCGTCCGGCAGGGATTGGTTGACCTCAACCATCTCCGCCTTGGCCGCTTCTGCCACGGCGACGATGTTGCCGGTGGACTGGCGGGTAATACCAATGCCCACCATGGGCTCGCCATTGCCGCGGAAGGTAGAGCGGTCTTCCGCGGAACCCAGTTCGACCCGCGCGACATCGCCCAGGCGCACCACGTGTCCGCTGTCACCGGTGGTGATGGCGAGGCGGGCAAAGTCTTCGGCACTCTGGAACTGGCGCTGCAGGCGCAGGGTGAACTGGCGATCGCTGGACTCGAGATAGCCCGCGGGCAACTCGCGGTTTTCCGCACGCAGCGCCTGTTCGATATCCGCGCTGGTGACGTTGTGCGCGGTCATTGCGCCGCGGTCCAGCCAGATACGCATGGCGAAGTCCTTGGCGCCACCAACCCGAACCCGCGCCACGCCGTCGAGTACCGAGAAGCGGTCCACCAGGTAGCGGTTGGCGTAATCGGTCAGTTCCGGCACGGTCATGCGGTCGGAGGTCAGGTTCAGCCAGATCACCACGTCGTCGCTGCTGTCGACCTTTTCGATCTCGGGCGGATCCGCTTCCACCGGCAGGTTATTCAGCACCCCGGAGACGCGGTCGCGGACATCGTTGGTGGCGCCATCCACGTCGCGGTTGATATTGAACTCGATGGAAATGCGCGAGCGCCCGTCGCTACTGGACGAGGTGACCGTCTTGATGCCCTCAATACCGGCGATGCGGTCCTCGATCAGGCGGGTGATGCGGGTCTCGACAATCTCCGCGGAGGCACCGGGATAGTTGGTGTCGATGGAGACAATCGGCGGGTCGATATCCGGGTACTCGCGCAGCGCCAGGCGGTCGAAGCTGATCAGGCCGAACACCACCAGTAGCAGCGACAGTACCAGTGCAAAAACCGGGCGTTTGACCGCCGTATCACTGATGATCATTGCTTGTGGGCCCCGTTCTCAACTTCCACGGCAACGGGCTGACCGTCGCGAATATGCAGGGTGCCACGCGTAACTACCTGATCGCCCTGGGACAGTCCGGTGAGCACCTCTACCTTGCCTTCATAGCGCTGACCGATCTGTACCTCGCGGCGCTGCACCATATGCCCGCCTTCGGTTTTCTTCACCACGTACACGGACTGTTCACCGGCCAGCGGTACCAGCGCGGCTTCCGGAATCGTCAGTGCCCGACGCGGGTTGGCGACAACCCGGACGCGCAACAGCATGCCGGGCTTGAGCTCCCCGTCGCGATTGTCGAGACGGCCGCGTACGGTAAACGCGCGGGTCTGCGGGTCTACACGCGCCTCAACGATCATCACTTCGCCATTGAACACGCGATTTGGATAGGCCTGGCTTGCCGCTTCAATGGCCATACCGCCGCTGATCGCGGACAGCTGGCGCTCGGGTACGGTGAAGTCCAGCTTCAGGCGCGCGCTGTCCTGAATGGTGGTGATTTCGGTGGTCGGGGTAACCAGGCTGCCGACGCTGATATTGCGCAGGCCCAGCTGGCCGTCAAACGGGGCGCGGATGATGCGATCGTCGATGCGTGCCTGCAGGCCATCTACCAGCGCGCGGGTTTCCGCCACCTGCGTCTCTGCGGCCTCCAGTTGTTCGCGGGTGGTGAGGTTTTTGGTCACCAGGCCGCGCAGGCGTTTGGCATCGCGCTCGTAGCGTTCCAAGGTGGCGCGGGCCCGCGCCAGCTCCGCTTTTTCCTCGCCGTGGCTCAGTTCCACCAGCACATCGCCGGCCTTCACCCGCTGGCCGCTCTCAAAATTGACGCGGCTGATATGTTCCGTGACCCCCGCGCGAATGGAGACAAACTCCCACGCCTTGGCGGTGCCGAGGGCTTCCACCGGGTTGGAGATCTGTTCCAGCTCGACCGGCGCTGCACGCACGGGTACCGGTGCCTTGCCCGGTTGCGCCAGGGCGGCGCTCGGCAGAAGTAATGTGGCAACGAGGGCGAGCCTGGCACAGGCCGGCTGCAGGGCGCTTAAATTGAATACACCAATGGATTTCATGTTGTGTGGGGCGATCTGTATTTGTGGTTATGGTCGGCGATTGGTCGAAAACCTCCGCCGAGTGGAAATCTTGCGTTGGATCATAGCGGTTGCCGCAGCAACAATTACGCCAGAGTAACCGGCGGAGATCACAAAGAGAGGGGAGTTTACAAAAATTTACCTCCCGCCGAGCAGGCGGCGGGCGGTAAATCGACGAACGTTTTACTGCGCGGGATTATCCGACACGGAGTGTGGCAGGACGGCTCAATCGCCGTAGATAATTTTGCTGTTTACCTTGACGGTGAGCGGGTGGTAACCGGGTTTGGCTTTTTCAAAAATCCGCTTGGCGCTATCGCTCTGGCCGTGCACCATCATGTTGCGGTACAGCGGACGCAGGAACTTGTTGCGACCGATGGTCACCAGGAAATCTTCCAGGCGTGGCTCGGCGGGCTTGTACTGATTGCGCACCGCAATCATCAACCAGCTGAATGCGATTTCGTTGTTTTTCGACTGGGTGAGATCAAATGTACTGTCCAGCTCGGCCAGTTGGTCTTCACTCAGTTTCTCCGGCATGCCATCGAGGAAATATTTCCACTGGTGGAAGGTCCAGCCATCGGTATCGATATCGCTCGCCTTGATCTCGCCGTTCAGCCACTGCTGGCGTATCGGGTCCAGCTTGGTAAACGCATCGGAGGTCGGCTGCGGTGCACCTTCCGGAATACCGGGTTCGAAAATCCACTGCTGGATACGCGCGCGGTCGAGCTTGTCCGGGTACTGCTTTAACAGCGTTTCGTCCAGATACTTCACGAAGTCTTCGGTGGTGATGCTCTGGAAGGCGAAGTGATTGAAGTAATCCATCAGAAATTGGTCGAAATTCGCTCGACCGATTTTTTGTTCCAGTTCGTACAGGAACAGGGAGCCCTTCTCGTAAGGGATATTGGAAAAAACTTCATCGGGATCGCGACCACGTAGGTCGATGGCCATGATCTCGTCTTTATCTTCGCGGTCATCCAGATCGGCCTTCAGGTCGTCGTAACCCAGGGCCATTTCCATCTGATAGCGCTCGTCACCGTACACAAATTGCATGATGCGGTTGGTGAGGTAGGTGGTGAAACCTTCATTCAGCCACAGGTCGCGCCAGCTGGCGTTGGTAATCAGGTTGCCGGACCAAGAGTGCGCCAGTTCGTGGGCGATCAGTGCCACCAGGCTCTTGTCGCCGGCGATGACCGTGGGGGTAATAAAGCTCAAGCGGGGGTTTTCCATACCGCCAAACGGGAAGCTCGGGGGCAGGATCAGCAGGTCGTAGCGGTCCCAGCGGTAAGGCCCGTAATTTTTCTCGGTGACCTCGAGCATATCTTCGGTGTCTTCGAACTCGGCGGCCGCCGCGTCCAGCAGTTCCGGCTCGGCGTAGACGCCAGTGCGCTCGCCCATGGGCTTGAACTCTAGGTTACCGATCGCGAGGGCAATCAGGTAAGACGGGATTGGTTGCGGCATTTCAAATTCGTAAACGCCGTCTTTTTCCGTCTCCGGGTCGTTGTTGGCACTCATCACCGCCAGCAGTTCTTCCGGTGTGCGGATGGTGGCCTTGTAGGTCACGCGCACCTTGGGAGAATCCTGCAGCGGAATAAAGCTGCGCGCGTGGATCGCCTGTGCTTGGGTAAACAGGAAGGGGTGTTTCTTGCCGGCGGTTTGTTGTGGCTCCAGCCATTGCACACCGGACGCGCCCGGAGAGGTCTGGTACTGGATCGCGACCCGACTAGCGCCCTTGGGCAGGTTGATCTTCAGTGGGGTGCCCAGGTTGGGGTCGGTTTTGCCGAGGCTGAACTTCACGTCCTGCAGGCTGTTGCCCACGCCCGCACGCACATTGGTTATGTCGAGATCGCGGGTATCGAGAATCAGCGCCGGGTTCTTCCGGGTGAGGCGCTGGATATCCAGGATCGCTTCGCCCTTCAGTACTTTGTTGTCAAAGTCTGCGGTGAGATCCAGACCCACATGCTTGATCAGGTAGTCGTTGGTATTGGCGAAGGAGTGATAGTCGACGCCGGATTCGGGGCCCGCTTTCTGCGCCATCGGCGCGGATTTTTCCAGGTCTTCCGGGGTGTATTTGGTGGCGCTTTCTGGAATGTCGCTGGCGCTCTCCTCGCCAGCGGCAGCTTCTTGCTTGGCCGCGTCGGTGTCCGCGGGTTTTCCGCACGCACTGAGTGTAACCAGGCTGGCGGTAAGCAGTCCGGCACCGATCAGGCGGCCGAGACTGGTGTGAAACAATTGGGGCAGCATGTTGGGCTCCGTGATTGTTGTAGTTCTTGAGTGAGAATTGGGTGAATACTTTGCGGGACAGAATACCCAATCACCCGCTTGGCGGGGAAATTGGATTTCTGTTTTGGTCCTAGATTAGACCGAATATGGAGGTTTTGCCCCAGTTAGGGGCTGGCAGTGAGCCGCGCCGAACCCCGGGCGTCACTCTTCAGCCACTGTGCAAAGGCGACGCCCGGATCGTGTTGGGAGGGATTAGTCGAGGCTGAAATCGAAGTCCATTTCGTCCGCGGGCGGCTGAACATAGTAGCCCTGGATGTAGTCGGTACTAGACTGCCATAAGGTCGGCAGCATGCTCGCCTGTTCGATGTGCGGGACGATGACCTTGATGTCGATCTCTTTCAGCTGGCTGACCAGTTTGACCAGTGTCTCGCTGTCTTCGCCCTGATCCTGCACTTCGCGCACGAAAGAGGCATCGATCTTGGCCAGGTCCACCTTTACGTGTTCCAGCGCCTTGAATGGGCTGAGGCCAGTGCCAAAGCGGCACACGGCAACGCGACAACCCAGGTCCTGAACTTGCTTGGCAAAGTCCCGCGCGGCATGCAGGTTGCTGCTGATGTCCTCGGCGCGCAGCTGGAAGGTCACGGTGCTAGGCGACACCTTGGATGCCTTGAAGGCCACACCCAGCCAGGCCGGCAGGCTGCTGTCCTTGAGGGACGCAGCGGTCAGGTGAATAAGAATGGATGCGGCATCGCCCTGACTGTTTTTTGCCGCGACGGTTTTCATCGCGTTGAGAATTACCCAGCGATCCATCTTGCAGGACAGGCCTGCGTCACCGAGTGTTTCCAGGAAGGCCATGGGGGCGAGTTCTTCCTTGCCGTCTACGAGACGCACCAGCACCTCGTAGAGCTTTTCACCACTGCCCTGCAGGCTGAGGATCGGCTGATACAGCAGCTTGAAGTTGCCCGCTTCCAGCGCCTGTGCAACCCGCGCGCGCAGATAAGTATCGGCGTCGCCACCCTGTTGTTCGCTGTCGGGTTCAAACAGGGCAAAACCGTTGCCGTTGTCTCTGGCCAGGGCCTGGTCGTGGGCCTTGGAGGCCTGTTCCAGCACCTTGTCTGCATTGCCGGAGGTTTCACTCAGCAGGGAGATACCGATGGAGGCGGTGATGTGCACGGTTTTACCGGCGGCCTCGAAAATGGTGTCCGCCACTTTTTGCAGCAACTCTTTCGAGCGTGACTCGGCGCTGTCGGGCGTGGTTTCCGGTACCAGCAGGCAGTAACTTTCCTCACCATAGCGCGCCACAACGTCACCGCGGCGCACGCTGCTCTGCAGAAGTTCGGCAAACTTTTTGTGCACCTGGTCGGCGCCGGCGACACCCACCACCTGCTGTACGGATTCTTCGAAGCGGTCGATCTCGATAAACATGAGGCCGCCGGTGCGCTGGGAACCCGACGCAGACTGAATGGCGCTGTCGAGCAGCTGCACAAAGCGCTGGCGGTTGTACAGGCCAGTGGCGGAGTCGCGGTTCTTGGCTTCGCTGAGCTGGGCTTCGAGCTCTTCGGTGTTGCCCGTGCTGGCGGCGATGCGCACCTGCAGGCAACGCTCCTCGTCGTACACCGTCGACAGTACTTCGGCCTTGGTGGCGAGCGGTGTGCCATTGGCGGTGCGCGCGGTGAACTGCCACTCCTGGGCTTCCACCTCATTGTTGTTGATGGCACAGCTGCGTAGGAATTCGCGCGCGTCCGGTTGCTCGCCTTCAGTGAGCATATCGATCAGCGGCTGGTATTCCACATCGTCGCGGTCCTGATAGCCGAAGCGCTCGGCGAAAGACTCATTGGCGTAGACGATGAGACCGTCGGAAATGTAGGCGATGGCGTCCTTGGAACTGTCCAGCAGCTCTTTGGCGCGGTTGAGCGTGGCGTGGTAGCGGCGCTGGTGCTGACGCGCCTGGCGACGCTCCTCCAGCGCGGTGAGTTCGCGCTGGATGGTCAGCAGCAGATGCTGATCTTCGTCGATGGTAATCACATCGCGGGCCCCGGCCTTCAGGCCTTCCACCACCGGCTGTGAGCCTTCGCGCTCGGTGAGTAAGATCGCGGGGACGTCCTTCTGCAGTTTGCTGATGGTGCGGATGGCGGTCGCGGCTTCCAGCTGTTTGCCCTGCTCTGCGGCAATCAGCAGATCCCAGGTGTGTTCCTGCAGGAGCTTGGTCAGTGCCGCTTCGCTGGCAACGTGCTTGGCGCGGTTCGGACGGCCCGCATTCTGCAGCATGCTCACCAGTCGCTGGGCCTCGGCCGGGACGTCGTGAATAAGAAGAAGGCGGATGGTGTTGTCGCTGCTCATTGTGTTCCTGTTGTACTGCGTCGCGGCGGTTATTTTTAATTGTTCATTCTGATCGGTTTCAGATCGACCGCTTCCCTGCCGATGCCCGCACCCTGTTGGGGCGGTCCAGTACCGCGAACCCGTTAGTTTAGGTTGTTATAAATACCGCGAACAAGTGCGCAGTCGGCACTATGGGATATGGTTCCACGTTATCACTGTATCAGGGGAAAATGTTCGCAATCGTGGGCGAGAATTGCGCCGCAGGGATGCTCGGGCACCGCTCCGGTACCCGGAGGAGTCGTCAGGAAAAGGCAAAGATGGCGATGCTGCCGGTATTCAGGCTCTGCTGGCGCAGGGTTACCGTGTGGGATTGGCCGGCGGCGACGATGTCGATGGTATCGCCCTGCTGGAACAGGGGCGTGGGTAGCAGCAGCTCGGGCGGCTGCCCCGCGACGCCATTGAGCAGACCGGCCATGGCGTCTGTGCGTCGCCCGTCCTTGGTATGACGGCGCACGCGCACCGAGCTGGTATGGCCGCCGAGTAGCTCCAGCCCTACGCGACACTGGTCGGGTAGGCCGAACTGCCAGCGCACTAGCCCCACTTCCCACTGCTCGCCGACTTTGAGCGCGATTAAATTGCCGCTGTGCAGGCGCCCCTGCACGTCTGCCGGCAAGCGTAGGCCCGCGCCGTTGTCGCTGGTGTTGAGCAGTGTGGCGGGTGTTGGCGAGTAGCGTTTTTGGGCAGTGCGCGCACCTTCGCTGGAGCGGTGCGATACCGAGGGCGCGGTGGGCAGTGGCCTGGCCACTTCATAATCCTTGAGTGCGTGACCGGTGTTGAAGTCGATGGAGTCCACTTCCATAACCAGGTCAGCCGAATTTCTTGCATTAAAACTTGCCGCCAGCTCCGGGCCTTCATCGCCGTCCCGCTTGAGGTGGTAGGCGATGGCACTAATGCCAATCGTTACCTGACAGCGCATTTCCGCCGGCGTGCGTTGTTCGCCGCGGCTCTTGGCGCCTGCCCAGATGGCCTGCACCCGCTCCAGCATATCCACCGACAGGGCACCGGGACGTCGCAACCGTTTTTGCAGTAGTCGCAGTGGGCCAGTCAGGTATACGGGCCAGCCTAGTGGCGAGGAGAAATGCTTCAGGTCCACCGCGCTGCGGCGCAGGCGCACTGCGGGAATCGGTGGCTGGTCCAGGTTCAGGCTGCACAGCAGGGTTTGCGCGGACTTGTCTGCGCGTTCCAGCAGTGCCGCTTTGCCGGCCCAGTGGCCGCAGCACAGCCACAGCTGCAGCTGTTCATCCAGGGTCAGCTGTAGCGGATTGGCGCTGGCAAACAGCGCGGTTTGCAGATAGGGCTGCGTCAGCTTTTCCCAACGGTTGAGTCGACGAGTGGCAAGCAGCGGTACATCTGCTGCACCCGTCGCCAGCGGGTCCACTACCCGGCGTTGTTCTAAACCGTGCTCGCGCGCGGTTTGCACCAGTTGCTGCAAGCGCGACCAGCTGCCCTTTGGTGGGGCCTGGTAGGCGAGGTTGCAGATTTGTATCAGCCGGCGATAGCTATCGCATCCGCGATGCAGCGCGCGGGCAAGCCGGCGGCGGAAAAACAGCGTGTGGGTCTGCTCCAGAAGCTGGGCACTCACACTGGCATAGGCTTGCGCCAGGTGCTGGTAGAGGATGACCGCGGTGAGTTGTTCGCGACGCTGCCGCTGGTTTTGACCGCCCTGAGCGTGGCTGAAATTCGCCAGTGGCGCGAGCGCGAGGGTGCCGCAGTGCTGAACGATGGCCGGGCGCAGCACTTCCAGGCTTGCCAGACGCAGGCGCACCGGTGCGTCCCAGCGGGCAATTTCCGCGAGCAGGCTGCGCAGGGCGCCGGCGTTGCGTTGGGCTTTTTCATCCAGCGGGTTATGGCTGAGAAAGTCGCGCAGCCATTGTTTCAGCTGGCGATGATTTCGGCATCCACAGGTGAGCTGGGAAAGGTCCCTGAGTGGGGATGTCGACGGCCCTGCCGAGGTGGTTTGTGGCGAGGGAAAATCGGCGTGGGCGTTATGAGCGGTATTATTTCCGCGACGGACATCCTGCCCGACTTCTGTATCTGCTGCGTCCTGCATGGCGATAACCGAGAATTGCGTGCTTGCAGTATACGAGGCCGCGAAATTTGCACAAATGTGTCAGAAGAAATAGATGTCCAAAAAGATGCTTGTAGCGCCAGAAATCGTCGAGCAGACGGCAAACTGGTCGCCTATTAGCTCTTTTGCGGGGTGTGCGTGCGGGTGGTGTGTAGCGGCTCAATGGGTACGCCAGCGCGGAGCGCTTACCGGCAAGCGCAATTCACACCGGCGTTTTGGATTTTTCCGCGGGAATCTCTCGTACCAGTCGTGGAACCAGGTAACCTGGCAGTCGCTGGCGCACACTTTCCACCAGTGCTCGCGCGTGGGTGTCTGTCACCTCGAAGTGTGCGGCACCCTGCACGTGATCCAGCTGGTGCAGGTAATAGGGCAGCACGCCGTTGGCGAACAGTTTTTCGGATAGCTCGGCCAGCGTGTCGGCGCTGTCGTTGACGTTTTTCAGTAGCACGGCCTGGTTGAGCAGGGTAACGCCGGCGGCGCGCAGGCGGCCGAGGGCCGCAGCGACTTCCTCATCAATTTCGTTGGCGTGATTGCAGTGCAGCACGAGTACGGGCTGCAAGCGGCTGTTGGTAAACCAGCTCAGTAGTTCGTCGTTGACACGGGATGGTGCGACGATGGGCAAGCGGGTGTGGATGCGTAGCTTGTCGAGTTGCGGGATCTGCTGCAGCTGGTCCGCTAGCCAGGCCAGCTGGCGGTCGCTCATTACCAGGGGGTCACCGCCGCTTAAAATCACTTCGCGCAGGTCCTGTTGTGCGCGGATATAGTCCAGCGCCTGCTGCCACTGCTGGCGGTTCAGATGGTTGTCACTGTAGGGGAAGGCGCGGCGGAAGCAGTAGCGGCAATTGACGGCGCACTGGCTGGCGGCAATTAACAGGAGGCGGCCCTTGTATTTATGCACGACACCGGGCACCGGGTTGGCGTTGGCTTCCTCCAGTGGGTCATCGTTGTAGCCGGGGCTGGGCTGCAGTTCCGCTGCGGTGGGCAATACTTGCAACAGCAGTGGGTCTTCGGGGTCACCGGGGCGGATGCGGCTGAGGAACGGGCGCGGTACGCGCAGTTCGAAGGTGCTCGCGGCGGCGCTCAATTGGGGTAGCTGCTCAGCATCCAGTTGCAGCAGTTCGAGCAGTTCCTGTGGGTCACGCACCAGATCGCTCATTTCTTCCTGCCAGCGGCGTGGGCGCAGGATTTCCTCGCCGGAGGCGGCGATTTCAATACTGCTGATTTCACGTGCGGGCTGGCGGTGCTGTATCATAGCGGGCTGTTTTTTTGGCGCGGTGGCCATTGGCTGCTGGTTTGCCCCGGATGGGGCGCGCGAAGTTTAATCAATTTGACGGCGTAATGCTGATATTTCGAGGAGCTCATGGCTAATTATTCCACTAACGAATTCAAAGGCGGCCTGAAGGTAATGCTGGACGGCGACCCCTGTTCCATTGTGGACAATGAGTTCGTGAAGCCCGGTAAGGGGCAGGCCTTCAACCGCGTGAAGCTGCGCAACCTGAAGACCGGTCGCGTGTGGGAGCGTACTTTCCGTTCCGGTGAGAGCCTGGAAGGTGCGGACGTGATGGACCGCGACATGGAATACCTCTACAACGATGGTGAGTTCTTCCATTTCATGGAGCCGGAGACCTTTGAGCAGCATCAGGCGGACGCGAAGGCGGTTGGTGACGCGGCGAAGTGGCTGAAGGAGCAGGACATCTGTGTGGTCACTCTGTACAACGGTTCTCCGCTGGCAGTCACTCCGCCAAACCACGTGATTCTGGAAATCACCGACACCGATCCGGGTGTACGTGGCGACACCGCGCAGGGCGGCACCAAGCCAGCGACCCTGTCTACCGGTGCCGTGGTGAAGGTACCTCTGTTCCTGGAGATCGGTGAGACCATCAAGGTCGATACCCGTACCGCGGAATACCTGGGTCGTGCGAAGGAAGACTAATCCTCCTTTGCTCAGCGATTCCGAAGGGCGAATACTCTGGTATTCGCCCTTTTTGCTTTTGGCCTGTACGCGGGTCTTTGGACTTGTGGCGGCAAAGCAGTGACCAGAAGTTTTTAGGACCGCTGTGAACCCATCCCTGGGCGCTTCGGCGCAAACATCCTGTTTGCGACGATCCTAAAAACTTCTGCTCACTACTCTGCCTTCGCCCGCAGATAATTCCGGTTGCCCGGCTAGACTGAATTCAATCTAAAGTATCCTCAATCTCATGTCCGATATTTACCTCTGGCAGCCCTCTGCCCCACTCGATAACCTCCGCCGCCGCGCCACCCTGCTCGCGGATATCCGCCGCTTCTTCAGCGAGCGTCAGGTGCTGGAGATGGAGGTGCCGATCCTGTCCCGTCGCGCCACCAGCGATCCGCATATCGATTCAATTACGGCGGACTGCAGCGGTGTGCCGGCGTTCCTGGCGACCAGTCCAGAATTTGGCCTGAAGCGTTTGCTGGCGGCGGGAATGGGGGATTGTTATTACCTGGGCAAGGCGTTTCGCAATGGCGAGGCCGGTGGCCGCCACAATCCGGAATTCACCATGCTGGAGTGGTACCGGGTGGGCTGGGACGATCATCGGTTGATGATCGAGGTGGGTGAGTTTCTGTCTTGGGTGCTGAACATTTCCCGAGTCTGTTCCTACAGCTATCGCGCGCTATTTTTGAAGTTTCTCGATATCGACCCGCACCGGGCGTCGCTGGAGGAGTTGAAGGCGGTTGTGGCGCGGGTGCTGGAGTTGTCGTTTGAGCCGGCGGATCGCGATGAGTGTCTGGACTTATTGATGAGCCACCATATCGAGCCGAATATGGATTCGTCAGGTGAGCGTGGTATTACGCTGGTTTACGATTTTCCTGCGAGCCAGGCGGCGTTGGCGCGGGTGGAGCACGACGAACTGGGTGCGCCGGTGGCGCGTCGGTTTGAAGCCTATGTGGCGGGGATGGAACTGGCCAATGGGTACTGGGAGTTGATCGATGCCGCGGAGCAGCAGCGCCGCTTTGAAGCGGATCAGAAATACCGCGCAGAGCATGGCAAGCCGGTAAATCCGTATGAGGAGCGCCTGGTCGAGGCGCTGGCCGCTGGCATGCCGACCTGCGCGGGGGTGGCGCTGGGGGTGGACCGGTTATTGATGCTGGCCTGCGAGGCAGAGCGCATCGATGAGGTGATTGCGTTTCCAATTGAGCGCGCGTGATTGGTCGCGATCAGACGTTAAGAACCTTCACGCGCTTTCGCGATCGTCACTCGCATCGTCATTGGGCGCATCTTGATGGATGCTGCTGGCTCCGCGCTCGGGTGTGAATTCGTAGCTGGTGACTTCGCCCACTGCGTAAAAGCCGGTATCCAGCCATAAGTCCTGCTGGTCCTCTCCTACCAAGGCCACTGCATGCTTGTGATGGCTATTTAATACTTCCCGAACCATTTGCTGGAACATGGCACTGCCGACTCCGTGTTCGCGGTACTCGGGTAATGTCCACAGGTCGTAGAAACCGAGCGCATCGGCGGAAGAAAACAGGCAGCCGGTGGCAACGGCTTCTCCTTCGTACTCGCCTATATGCATCTTTAAGCGGCTGTATTTGTGCTCCGGTAATTCGGACAGGTGATTGTAAAATTTTTTAATTTGCGCGGCTTCTAGGTTGCAGCTCTGTGCTGCTGCAATCAGGTCGCCATAGGCGATGACGTCCTCTGCGCGTGTGACATTTTTAATCTTCAGCTTGTCATCGGGTTTGTCGTTCGGGGCCAGTTGTTTGACCTCCGCAGCCATGGCAATTAAAGGCGGCTGGCGAAGCAGGTGCAGTTCCCCCAGCGCGATGTCATCCAGAGGCTTGCTTGCACAGTGCCACAGGGAAAAGGGGCTGTGGCGCTCGGCAAAGTAATCGACGACAAAGCGCTGCAAAATGCGCGGCTGTACCACCGAGTTACTGACGACCTGGTTGAAGTGAGAAGAAAGGAGCCCGCTGTCTGTGCGCAGCAGGCCGGTAATTTCTTTGGTCTGATTGGGGTTGGCGAGCCCGGCAAAGTACCCGGCTTTGGTTTCCAGGTTGCGGCAAACGAGGTTTTTAGCGCTGAGACTGTATTTCATGGTTACAGGATAGTCTTGCCGGTGCCCGGCTGGAATGAATGTGTGCAACCTGTGACAGCAGAATCAGCGCAATTGATCCACCTGCGATATTGCCGTTTGATTCATGCTGATGGCGGGCTGGTCGCAGCTTGCTGTGCCAATCACTTTGGCGGGTACCCCGGCTACCAGAGATTTCTCTGGTACGGGCTTCAGTACCACACTGCCGGAGGCGATCTGTGAGCAGGCGCCAATCTCGATATTGCCGAGAATCTTGCTGCCGGCACCAATCAGCACGCCGCAGCGCACTTTCGGGTGGCGGTCGCCACTTTCCTTACCGGTACCGCCGAGGGTTACCGATTGCATAATCGACACATTGTCTTCCACCACCGCGGTTTCGCCGATGACGATGCCGGTGGCGTGGTCGAGCAGGATGCCCTGCCCCAGTTCGGCCGCGGGATGGATATCCACACCGAACACCACCGAGATACGGTGCTGGATAAACAGGGACAGTGAGCGCCGCTGCTGTTGCCACAGCCAATGGGCCACGCGCCACGCCTGCAGGGCGTGATATCCCTTAAAAAACAGGAAGGGTTCGTACAGTGAGTGGCAAGCGCTGTCGCGCTGTTCGATGGCGGCCAGGTCCGCGCGTGCGGCGGCACCGATGCTCGGGTCCGCAGTCAGCGCTTCATCGATTACTTCCCGAATCAGCAGGGCCTGTGCCACCGGGCTGTCGAGCTTGTTGGCCAGGTGAAAACTGAGGGCGGACTCGAGCGTGGCGTGATTCAAAATGGTGGCGTGCAGGAAGCTCGCCAGGATCGGCTCCCGTTCGACCTGCACCGCGACATCACGGCGAATAGCGTCCCAGATCGGGTCCAGTTGGTCGACCTGGTCAGTGCTGGGTTTTACGTTTTCCATCGGATACAGCTCCTTTTTTCTCTCCACGATTTACGCCCTGTTTATATGGCGCCAAGCGTGAGGGGGGGCTCCTGTAAGGCGAAAAGCTGTTCGCGCAGGGCCAGAATATGTTCCGCCCAGTAGCGGGGCGTATTGAACCACGGGAATGCCTTGGGAAATGCCGGGTCTTCCCAGCGCCGTGCCAGCCAGGCGGCATGATGCATCTGACGCAGGCAGCGCAGCGGTTCCACCAGCTGCAACTGAGCCGGATCAAAAGGGTAGAAGGTTTCGTAGCCTTCGACCACGGTATCCAGATAGGCGGTTGCCTCCGCGCGGTCACCGGAAATCAGCATCCAGATATCCTGGATCGCCGGACCCTGCAGGCAGTCGTCTAGATCCACAAACCACGGGGTATCGTCCCGCCACAGGAAGTTGCCGCTGTGGCAGTCGCCGTGCAGGCGCAGAGTGGACCATTCCTGCTCAAATTTCGGCGCAATCTGTTCGATGAGGTGGGCGGTGGTGGTGGCGTAGGCCTCTACATTCTCTGACGGGAGGAAGTCCCCGGCGAGAATGGTTTCGCGGCTGTCGAGGGCGAAGCGCTGCAGACTCAACTGCGGGCGGTGCGCGAAGGGGCGCGCCGCACCAATGGCGTGAATCCGCCCGAGCATGGTGCCCACCTGTTCCAGGTGGTCAAAATTATCCAGCTCAATCTGGTGACCACCGCGGCGCGGAAACAGTGCGAAGCGAAACCCGTGGGCTTCCAGCAGCGTTGTACCGTCAAATTCCAGCGGTGCCACCACCGGAATCTCCGCCGCCGCCAGCTCCAGCGAGAATGCGTGTTCCTCCAGGATCTGCTCGTCGCTCCAGCGCCCAGGGCGGTAGAACTTGGCGATTAACGGCTGCGCCTCGTCGATCCCTACCTGATAAACGCGGTTCTCATAACTGTTGAGTGGGAAAATGCGCGCGTCAGACAGCAGGCCCACGCTCTCCACGCAGTCGATTACCCGGTCGGGGGTAAGCGCGTCGTAGGGGTGTGACGATTCGGTCATGGGGGCTCCGCTGAGCACGGTTGGGCTCGGATCAAATGGGGGCGCTATGCTAACGCGGATGGACTAGCGCACCAACCGTTCGTGGATATTCACGGGTGTCCATGGACGTAGGGAAATCGACAGGAGATAGCGATGAAATACATCTTTGAGGTGCAGATAAAACCGGGCTCCCACGCGGAGCAGTACGCCGATGCCTGGGTGCGTGCATCCGAGCTTATCCAGCGGGCCCCGGGCGCACGTGGAACCGAACTGCATCGCAAGATTGATGAGCCGGACAAATTGATCGCTATTGCACATTGGGATTCCAAAGCGCAGCGCGATGCGATGCAAGAAAAACACAACCCGGAGATCGACAACATTATTCGCAGTGCTGCGCCCTTTGTCGAGATTCGGGTGCTCGGCTCTTACGAGGAAGCGGAGTGGGTGGTAACGCCGCCGCAAGCAAAAGCGTAGTCGGCAGCCGTGTTTTATCGGGTAGAAAAAAGGGCACCCTGTAAACAGGGCGCCCTTATTGCTTGCGAATTGAGGAAATCCGCGCGGTGCGTTAGCGCACCTTAGTTGCTGTACCAGTAAGCATCCAAGGTCACGCCGCTAGCTCCGTTGCGGGTAGCCTTGAGGCCGATATGCCAGGTGCCAGCCGCCGGGTTGGCGATGGTGCAGGACTCATTGTTGCCGCCACCGGTATCGCGACAGTCGTACTGCCCATTGCTCGGGTTTGCGCCGAGGCGAACGTACAGGTTGACGTTGCCGCTGCCACCAGAGGTGGATACCTCAAGGCTGGTCGCGCCGGCGGGCACGTCAATGGTGTAGTACTCCCACGCACGTGAAGCGAGGCTCACATTGCTTTCGGTAAAGCCATCGCTGCTCGGGCCGCCGCTGCCATCGCTGACGGTGACTGATTGCGTGCTGCTATCGCTAGCGCCATCGTCGTCGGTCACGGTCAGGGTGACAGAGTAAGTGCCAGCAGCACCGTAGCTGTAGCTCGGGTTGGCATCGGTTGAGCTGCCGCCGTCACCGAAGTCCCAGCTGTGGCTGACAACACTGCCATCGCTATCGCTACTGCCATCGGTGAAGGTCACGAACAGGTCTGAAGCGTTAAAGGTAAAGCTCGCGTTCGGTGCCTGATTGGTGGGGGTGCCACCGCCACCGACCGCATCAATCGCTGCGCTCGCATCAATAATTCCCGCACCACATCCGCCAGAGCAGGCGCCGGGTAATGCACGCGCGGTCGATTTGAGTGCGCTTTCAACCTGAGCCGGGGTAACGCCGCCATTGGCCGCGTACATCAACGCGGCAACACCCGCTACATGGGGAGCAGCCATGGAAGTGCCCTGGTAGTACACATAGCTTTCGGCGCCGGGGCCGGCTGTGCCGTCATTCAGGGTAGAGGCGACACCGTGCGTTGCATCGTAGGCGACGTCACCACCCGGAGCGCTCACATCTACGGTTGCGCCGAAGTTAGAGTAATAGGCACGAGCACCAAAGCGCTCGGTCGCGGCCACGGAAATTACGTTGTCGCAGCTGGCGGGACGGTAACCGGACGCGTCGGCGTCGCTGTTACCCGCACTGACGATTACCGTCGAACCGTTGGCGACAGCTGTGTTAATCGCACTCTGGTATGTGGAATCGCAGGCGCCGCTACCGCCCAGACTCATGTTGATAACCTGCGCCGGATTGGAGTTAACCGGTACGCCCGAAACGTTACCACCGGAAGCCCACACGATACCGTCCGCAATATCGGACAGGTAACCACCACATTTGCCCAGTACACGTACCGGGACCACTTTCGCATCGAAGGCAACGCCGGCAACGCCTTTGTTGTTATCGGTAACTGCGGCCACGGTACCGGCCACATGGGTGCCGTGCCAGCTACTAGTCTGGTCTTGCGGTGGGTTAAAAAGACCACACTCGTTGCGTGCTACTGCATCACCGGGGTCTGAAGGGTCTGCATCGCGACCGTCGCCATCGTTGGATACGAAGGTGTCATCGATAAAGTCGTAGCCGGGGAGAATGTTCGCATCGAGGTCCGAGTGGTACACGTAGCCTGTATCGAGTACTGCTACGGTCACACCCGCGCCGGTTTGCTTGTCCCACGCGGCGGGCAGGTTGATACCGCCAGTGGCTTCAAAATAGTGCCACTGTACGTTGTAGAAAGTGTCGTTCGGCGTGTACTGCGGCACCATAAATGCATCTTCCTCGACGGAGATTACATTGGGGTCCGCTTCTAGTGTTGCCCGCAGCTTTTTCAGTTGGCCCGGGGCCATGCGTTTCTCAAGTCGAAATACCTGGCGGTCTGCCAGTGCCATTTTGCGCAGGTGCCCCATCTTCACGCCGCCGCGGTTAGATAGGGTGTTTGCTTGTGACAGCCCGTTGCGTGCTTGGGTGTCTTTGTAGCGAACGATCAGGCGTTGCGGAACATTGGAAAAGTCTGCATCGGCAGAAACCTGCGCAACAGCCTGTGAGTGGTTGCCGAGAAGTCCCAGCGTAGTGATTGCCGAAATCGCGGCGAAAGAATACCCCTTCAGAATGGATTTCATTCTTATTTTTCTCCCGGTATAAGGATCTATGATTGGGTGGTGTGCTGAGTCGCAGCGGACTGCTGTTGGCAGGGCTTCTTCCCAGCAAGAGATTGCGCCAGAGCGAGTAGCCGGTGAGGCAGCGCGCATTGGAAAGCCGCAAGTTCGGCGTTGCTTAAACGCCTGTGTATGACTGTAAGCGAAACTTGGTTCGTGAGTGCCAGACCTTGATCACGTGAATTGCACGAATTTCACGCCAAAAAATGTAATTTCGTGAAATATGCATTTTTGCTGTAAATACGTGCCAACAACGGCGCGAGTGCACAACAAGAGTGCGTTGAAAAAATCGAACAAGGTGGGGAGAAGGGCAGCGAGGGAGGGGCTCCAAGCCTCTCCGGAAATTAATTCCAGAGAGGTTGGACTAACGTCACATTACGCGGCGCGGTAAAAATTAAACGGCAATTTTTTCCAGCGCCAGGCTGCCGATGGAGTAGCCGGCACCGAAGGAGCAGATCACCCCTTTGCTGCCCAGCGGCAGATCGTCGTTATGTAAATTGAACGCGATGATAGAACCCGCACAGCCGGTATTCGCGTATTGATCCAAAACGATGGGTGCGCGCTCGGGGGAGGCGTCATTACCCATTAGTTTTTTCGCAATCAACAGGTTCATGTTGATGTTCGCCTGGTGCAGCCACCAGCGGTTGACTTCATTGGGTTCGAAACCCAGCTCCTGCACCTGACTTTCCAGGTGCGCGGCCGCCATTGGGCAAACTTCCTTGAATACCTTGCGTCCGTTCTGGCGGAACAGCTTGCCCTCGCCAAACGGATCCACATCCGCGGCGCGCGCGGTGTAGCTGAAGTTCGAGCGAATATTGTTGGAGAAAACAGTTTTGGCTTTGGTGCCGAGAATTTCCCAGGCGCTGTCGGTATTGCAGCTTTCCTTGCGTTCCACCACGGTGGCCACCGCCACATCGCCAAAAATAAAGTGGCTGTCGCGATCGGAAAAATCGATCTGCGGTGACGCCAACTCCGGGTTAATTACCAGTACGGATTTGGCCGAGCCGGAACAGATTGCATCCACCGCGCGCTGCAGGGCGAAGGTGGCGGAAGAGCAGGCCACTTCCATATCGAAGGCAAAGCCGTCGATACCCAGTGCAGATTGGATTTCAATGGCAATCGCCGGATAGGCGCGTTGCATATAAGACGCACCCACAATCACCGCATCAATGTCTTCCGGTTTCTTGTTGGCTTTTTCCAGTGCCAGCTTGGCCGCGTTCAAACCCATCTCCGCCTGCAGGCACAGCTCGTCATCGGCGCGCTCTGGCAGGTATGGGCGCATACGGTTCGGATCGAGGATGCCCTCTTTGCTGATCACATAGCGGTTCTTGATACCGGATGCTTTCTCGATGAACTCGGCGGAAGAGAAAGACTTGGCTTTTACCTGGCCAGATTCGATGGCATCGGCATGTTCGCGATTAAATTTTTCCGCGTGGGCATTCAGCGCCTCCACCAGCTCTTCGTTGCTGATGGCCTCAGGCGGTGTCCACAGACCGGTACCGCTGATCACGATGCCGCGAGGCAGTTGGAATTCACTCATGTTTCTGGGTCCCATCATCCTGTGCATCGCACCCGCCGGCCCAGCTAGTGAGGGGCAATAACGAGCGCGCTCTAGTTATAACGTTAGCAGCCGGTGGATTTTTGCGCAGCGGCGGCGAAAAGGGCGACTATTTTGGCGCCTAGAGTCACATTGGTCTATGAATGGGTGCGAGAGTCTAACGGGTCATTGGGGGATATTGGCTGACTGTCAGGGGGTTCTGGCCAGGGCGTAAACACTGACTCGCGATGCGCCAGCTGCAAGGAGTGATTGGGCCGCCGCCTCCTGCGTGGCACCGGTGGTGATGACATCATCGACCAGGCCCACGTGCAGGTCTTTTACCTGCGCTCCAGCGTCAAAACTGTGGGCGAGATTCTTGCGTCGCTGGGCGCGTGAAAGTGTTTGCTGGCTATCGCTGGCGGCTATTTTGCGCAATGCACCAGCGGCCACTGGTATACGCCAGTAGTCGCCGAAGATGTCGGCGATTAGCTGCGCCTGGTTGTAGCCCCGGCCGAATAATTGCTTGCGCCAGTGCATGGGAACCGGCACCAGTATGTCGGGAGGTGACGCTTGCTGTACTTGCGGGTGGAGTTCCTGTGCCGCCAGCTCAGCGAGCGTGCGCCCGGCGGCAAAGTCCCGCTGGTACTTGAAGCGCTGCACCAGCTGCGCGACAGGGTAGGCATAGGACCAGCAGGCGACGCTGCTGGCCTGGGGTGGTGGGCGTTGAATACAGGCGGCGCAATGACTGTCCTGTGTTGCTGCCAGCGGCAGCGCACAGCCTATACAGGCGTGGCCCAGAGAAGGCAGATCGCACTGGCACGATGCGCAGACTCCGGCCTGCACCTCGCTGCCGGAGCCACACAGCAGGCAACAGGCAAAGTGTTTATCCAGCGGCCGGGTGAGTACCTGACCCAGTAATCGCAATAGCGGCACCGCAATCCTCCCTGACTGCAGACTTGTAAACCGGAATCGGTTCTCTTGGTTGACAGCGATAAGGCCACCGCTACACTGACAGCCTTTCGCGCACGATTTACCTGCAAAAACCAAGAACAACGCGGCTCGGGGCCCTGTCCCGCAGCCGATCGACGGCGAAACCCCTTTGAGTCTCGTCGTCTGAGGAGAGTAATCCCAGTGACCGCCAACCCGCAAATGTCTTCCGCTTCGTCCACCTACGGCGAAATTCGTCATGACTGGAGCCGCCGGCAGGTGCTCGACCTGTTCGCGTTGCCTTTCAATGATCTGCTGTTTACTGCACAAATGGTGCACCGCCAGCACTTCGACGCCAACCGGGTTCAGGTGAGCACGCTGTGTTCGATCAAAACCGGTGCCTGCCCGGAAGATTGCACTTACTGCCCGCAAAGCGCCCGTTACGATACCGGCCTGGAGCGCGAAAAGCTGATGAAGGTGGAGAAGGTGCTGGAAGAGGCGCGTGCAGCCAAGGCCAGTGGTGCGACCCGCTTCTGCATGGGCGCTGCGTGGCGCTCACCGAAAAACAAGGACATGCCCTACGTCACCCAGATGGTGCAGGAAGTGAAGGCCCTGGGCATGGAAACCTGCATGACTCTGGGTATGCTGAGCGACGAGCAGGCCAAGGGCCTGGCGGACGCGGGCCTAGATTATTACAACCACAATCTGGACACCTCGCCGGAATACTACGGCGACATCATTACCACGCGCACCTATGAAGACCGCCTGAATACTCTGGCGAATGTGCGTGCGGCGGGTATGAAGGTGTGCGCCGGCGGTATCATTGGCCTCGGTGAAGAGGAAAAAGACCGCGCCGGCCTGCTGATGCAGCTGGCCAACCTGTCTGAGCACCCCGAGTCGGTGCCCATCAATATGCTGGTAAAAGTTGCCGGCACTCCGCTGGAAAACAACAAAGACCTGGATCCGTTCGAATTTATCCGTTGTATCGCAGTGGCGCGCATCATGATGCCGAAATCCCATGTGCGCCTGTCCGCCGGTCGCGAATCGATGAACGACGAGATGCAGTCCCTCGCCTTCCTCGCCGGCGCCAACTCGATTTTCTACGGCGAAAAACTGCTGACCACTGGCAACCCGGAAGCGAACGAGGACATGCAATTGTTCAAGCGCCTGGGCATTAAGCCAGAGGAATACCAGCAGTACGAGGATGAGTCCGCAGTGGAAGCCGAGCTGCAGGCAAAAATTTCCGAACAGGAATCCGACCCCTTCTTCTACGACGCCGCCAAGGCGTAAGTTCAGTTATTGCTGTGACCGCTGTTGTAAATAGCCTGCAGGACTTTCTCGATGCGCGCCTGGCGGAACGCCGGGCGCAGCAGCTGTACCGCAAGCACAAAGTTCTCGCGGCTGCGCCGGGCCCTGTGGCCGAGGTGGATGGCCGTACCCTGGTTACCTTCAGCAGTAATGATTATCTCGGTCTCGCCACCCATCCCGATGTGATTGCCGCGCAGCAGCACGGCGCCGCGCTGGGTGCCGGGGCCACGGCCTCGCATCTGGTCAATGGCCACTTCGATATCCACCAGCAACTGCAAAACAAGATTGCCGAAGTCACCGGCCGCGAAGCCGCGCTGCTGTTCGGCAGTGGCTATATGGCCAACGTTGGTGTCATCAATGCGCTGGTTGGCCGCGGCGATTTTGTTGTACAGGACAAACTCAATCACGCCTCGCTGATTGATGGCGGGCGTATCTCTGGTGCCCAGTACCTGCGCTTTGCCCACAATGACCTGGAAGCGTTGGAAGTTCAGCTGCGCCGTGCGCGGGAAAAAAACAGCGGAAAAATCCTGCTCGCCGTGGATGGCGTGTACAGCATGGACGGCGACTCCGCACCGCTCGCGCAGATGGCCGAACTTTGTCAGCGTTACGACACCTGGTTGATGGTGGATGAAGCCCACGGCTTTGGTGTGACGGGAAGCGCTGAGAACCCCAGCGCCGGCAGTGCGGCCGTCGCCGGGCTGGATCAGCACAGTGCGCCGATCCTTATGGGTACCCTCGGTAAAGCGGCGGGCAATGCCGGTGCCTTTGTCGCGGGCTCAAGAGCGCTGATCGAATACCTTACCCAATTTGCCCGCACCTACATTTACACCACCGGCATGCCGCCGGCGGTGGCTGCCGGGTGTCTGCGCGCACTCGAGCTGATGCAGCAACAGCCATTGCGCGAGACCTTGCAGCAGCGCATCGATTATTTCCGCCAGCGCGCCGCGGCGCTGCAGCTGCCACTGGAAAACTCCACCAGCGCCATTCAGCCCGTGCTACTCGGCTGTGAGCAAACCGTGCTCGCCGTCGCCGAGCGTTTACAGGAAGCGGGTTTTCTGGTGGGCGCTATTCGTCCGCCCACGGTACCTGCGGGCACCGCGCGTTTGCGCATCACCCTGTCCGCTGCACATAGTGAGGCCCAAATTGATGGCTTGTTGCAGGCGCTGGTGCCGGCGTTATGCGCAGTGGAGGCACCGGCGTGAGTCGCTCAATGGGTAAAATTAAAAGTCTGGCGCTGATTCATGGTTGGGGCGGTGACTCCCGTTGCTGGCAGCCGTTGTTGGAGCAGTGGCAATCCGTTGCCGGCACTTTCAATGGCACTGGCCCCATTGTCACTGTGGATTTGCCGGGCTTTGGTACGCGCATCAACGAGCCCTGGCCGCAAACCGAAACCCTGCTTGCCGAGCTGGAAGCGCAGCTACCGGAAGATTGCCTGCTACTGGGCTGGTCCCTAGGTGGCATGCTCGCAGTGCAGCTTGCCGAACGCAGCAAGCGGGTTGGAAGTAACAAAGTACGGGCACTGGTGACCATCGGTGCGAACGGGCGCTTTGTCGCCAGCGATGGCTGGCCGGCGGCTATGCCGGAAACGGTATTCACGGATTTCTGTCGCGCCCAGCGTGAGGCGCCGGCAAAAAATATGCAGCGTTTTGCCGGCCTGCAGGCGCGCGGTGATTCCGAGATGCGTGGCTTGCTGAAAACGCTGAAGGCCGAAGTGCCCGCAGCGGTTCCACAAAGCTGGTCGCAGGCCCTAGAGTGCTTGGGTAGCTTGGATAACCGCGTATTGTTGGCAGCTCCTGCAGTGCCAACCCTGCACCTGTTTGGCGAAGGTGATGCACTGGTACCTGTACAGGCTGCGAGTGCGTTGGAAGTGTTAGGTGCATCGTGCAAGGTGATCCCGCAATCCGGGCACTGCCCGCATCGGAGCCGTCCCGCGCAAGTCGCGC
The DNA here is from genome assembly GCF_001999945.1 of Microbulbifer agarilyticus. Classification (NCBI taxonomy): domain Bacteria; kingdom Pseudomonadati; phylum Pseudomonadota; class Gammaproteobacteria; order Cellvibrionales; family Microbulbiferaceae; genus Microbulbifer; species Microbulbifer agarilyticus. The sequence continues at coordinate 3,908,013 of NZ_CP019650.1, read as the reverse complement.
AGATCATTCGCGACTTTGTCGGTAATTCACTTGGTGACTCTACCTTCGGCTCTGCTTCTAACTCTGCCGCTCCGCTGGAAAAGGCTTCCGTGGCGCGGGCTTTTGGCCGTGCGGCAGCGAGTTATGATGCCGCCGCCCACCTGCAGCGCGCAGTCTGTCGCGAGCTGCTTAGCCGCGCCCCGGAGCACCGCGCACCAAGACGAATTCTCGACCTGGGCAGTGGCACCGGCTACGGCAGTGAACTGCTGCGCAAACGTTTCCCCGATGCGGAAATTATCGCGCTGGATATCGCTCCGCAGATGTTGCAGTTTGCCCGCGCGCATCGCCCGGTGAGCAACGCCTATGTGGCGGCGGATGCAGAACAGCTACCGCTGGCGGATGGTTGTATCGATCTGGTCTTTTCCAGCTTTGCCTTGCAGTGGTGTTACCGGTTGCCGCAGTTGTTTGCGGAAATACGCCGGGTGTTGGCGCCCGCCGGCGACGTATTAATTTCCACGCTGCTACCGGGAACGCTCAGTGAGCTGGAAGCCAGTTGGGCGGCGGTGGATGACGCGGTGCATGTGAATCGTTTCCTGCCCGAGAGTGACTGGCACAGTGCCTGTGTTGCCAATCACCTGCAAACAACTACTGCGGTCGAGCAGCGTGTATTGCATTTTGATGATGTGAAATCGCTGATGCGGGAACTTAAAAGCATTGGTGCCCACAATGTGAATCGCGAAGCGGGCAAGGGGCTGCTGAGTCGGGCGAAATTGCGCAAGCTAACCGAAGCCTATGAGAACGAACGCACTGAGGTTGGGCTGCCTGCGACCTATGAAGTGTTGTATTTACAGTTGGCGCATTCAGCCGCTGCCGCTTCAGCCCTCGATACTCTTGATGCCCTCGCGCCGGGTTAAGCGTCGGCGCAATTACTCTGCTAATCCTCCGGAATAAATCCCACCACGCGTGTAGGCCCACCGCTGCCACCGCGGATTTTCATCGGTAGTGCAATCAGCGTGAAGCCTTTCTCCGGTAGCGCCTGCAGGTTGGTTACGTTTTCCAGTGCGGGAACATTCCGCTTGAATAATTCGCGGTGCGCCTTGAATAGTTTCGACGCGCCATAGTCGATACTCGGCGTGTCCAACCCCACCGCTTTTATACCGCGCTCGTCGGCCAAAAATATCGCCGCCTCGGGTGACAGTCCGGGAAAGTTCAGTTTATCCACCGCCGCCTGACCGCGCTCTGCGGTGCCCAGATATTTCACCGGGTCTGGCCAGTACTGCGCGCTGCCGGTATCAAACAACACGATCGTGTCTTTCTCGAGCTTGCCGTGTTGCTGCTCCCAGCGTTCTATGTCGGCAACGCTGATCAGGTAGTTTCTATTGGCACCCTTGCCCGCTTGCGGAATCTGTCCGGCGACCCGGATTACCACCGCCGGCCCGATCAGTTGCTGTAGGGGTATCTGATCCACACTTTGCCGGCCGCGACCGAAATGCACCGGGGCATCGACATGGGTGCCGCCGTGTTCGGCTGCCGCCAGGTTATACGCGGAATAGTAATACCCCTTGTCGGTTTCCCCAGCGAACACCGTGTCTTTGTGGAATTTGTCGGCCGTGGGCCAGTAGAGGGTGTCATCGGCAAAATCGTGGGACAGGTCCACCCAGCGGCCCTTGGGGAATCCTTCTGCGAGCGCGAAGCTCGCCCAACAGAGCGCCACCACCACTGTGAGGTGGCAGGCGCTGGGCCAGAGAAAACGCCAGAGAAAACGCCAAGAAAAGCGCCAAAAGAGACGCCAGTTAAGATGACTAATGCGGTTCCATGAAGCGGCGAAAAAAGTGAGCCTGTTGCGCAATGTTCTCTCCGTTTGTTGTCATTTTTCGAACGGCTTGGTCTTGAATCTACACTCGGCTGCGCAGATAGTGGTGTGCAGTTATGCGACGTATTGAGGGATAGCACAGCCTTTGAAAGCCTATACCAAAGCTCCACCTCTGCCAGTGGATCGGGCCCGTGCACTGGTGCTGGCGCGCCAATTTGTTCAGCAACCGTGGCCCGGCGATGCCGCTGACCTGATCGCCCATCTTGGCGCCTTGCAGCTGGATGCGATTCAGGTAATCACCCGTGCCCATTTGCACCAGTTGCATGTGCGCTTGCCCAGGCCCGGTGAAGCCAAGTTGATCCAGATGCTGGAGGCCGCGGAGCGCGAGCGTCGGGTATTTGAGTACTGGTCCCACGCTGCCGCCTATTTGCCCATGCAGAGTTATCGCTTTGCCCGTGTGCGTATGGATCGTATTCGCGAAGGGCAGAAACACTGGTTCGAAAAAAACGTAAAGCTGTGCCGCTTTGTATTGGACCGGATTCGTGCGGAGGGCCCACTAAAGGCCAGCGATTTTGTGCGAGCAAAGGGTGGCTGGTGGAGTTGGAGCGAGGAGAAGAAGGCGCTCGAACAGCTTTTCCACGAGGGCGAGTTGATGGTGAGCCACCGGGAGGGCTTTCAGAAGGTGTTTGATCTACCTGAGCGCCTGCTGCCATCCCAGGTCGAGACGGCAGCGGCGACTGATGCGGACTATGGCCGCTATCTAGTGCGCAGTTTTCTAAATGCACAGGCGTTTGGTCGGGCAAACGAAATGTCGTATTTGCGCAAGCACGACAAGCCATTGATCAATGAGGCCGTTGTGCAGATGAAAAAAACCGGGGAGTTGGTTGAAGTGGGTACGGAGCTGATGCTCGCGGAAGAGTTGGACTGCGAGCCGCCGGGAGTGCCGCGCAAGGTGCGGTTACTGTCCCCGTTCGACCCATTGGTGTTGCAGCGCAAACGCCTGAAGCGGTTGTTTGGTTTTGATTATCAGCTGGAGTGTTACGTACCCGAGGCAAAGCGCAAGTTTGGCTATTTCTGCCTGCCGATCTTGTACCGGGATGGGTTTGCTGGTGTTGTCGACCTGAAGGCGGATCGGGGTGCGAGGCTATTGCGCGTAAAAGCGTTGCACTGGCGTGAGCAACCGCGGGCGGGACTGATGTCTGGATTCAACAAGGCCCTCGCAGACTTCGCCCGCTATCACGGGCTCGCCTGCGAGGGCCTGTAAACTGATGTAGTTATTCGCCGCCGTTGATTACACCTGAACCACGACATAGACCTCGCGGCCATCGCGCTGGGTCGGCATAAAATAGTGGCCGCCGTAGCGGTAGTACTGGATGCCGTTGATCACTTCTGCGGTGTAGCCAACCGGCAGCTCGTTAACCACCTGACCCGGCGAGTAGGCCTGCTGGGTCACACCCACTACCGGGGCTGCTGCCACGGTCGCCACCGGTGCCGGAACCACTACGTAGCGATTCATATGTGGGCGCCACTGGTAGTAGGAGGCGCCGTACTGGTAATACGTTAGCCCGCCAATCTGCACACGCACTGCGCTGCCGGGTAGGGTGAGTACCGCTGCGCCCAGCGGCGCGTTGACCACCACAAAGCCTCGCGGTGCCGGACGGTAGTAGTAACCGCCGGAGTAGTAATAGGGCACACCGCCTACGGCCAGGTTCACGTAACCTGCCGGCAGTATCGGAACCGTCACGCCAACACTGATACGCGGGCCGCGATAACGGGGGCCCCAGTAGCCGCGTCCATAGACCGGACGGTAGCGTGGACCATAGGCCGGAAGGTGGCCGTGGTGATGACCGCGGTGCCCGGGATGAGCCTCCGCAGGTGCGGCAAATGCAAAGGAAAGCAGTGCCGCGAAGCCTGCTCCCAGCAAGAGGTATCTAGCCGCTTTTTTCATGAATTCCCCCGCGAGCGAGTACTTACTATCTGTGCAAATAATAACCGCTTTTGGGGGTTCTTTCTAGCGAAGGACGGCGCGTCATCGTTAAGAATTGTCAGTTCAGCTGGCGTTCAGGTTGCGCTGTACTATGCCCATTAATTTGTACAGCAACTGCGCCGCCCCGAACTCGTAGGCGTGGAAACCGCGGATGGGCGCGAACTCCAGCAGGTCGAAGCCGATGATCTCACGTTGTTTGGCCACGGATTCAAACAGGTTGAGGGTCTGGTACCAGCCGAGACCACCCGGTACCGGGGTGCCGGTGGAAGGGAAGACCGATGGGTCCATGCCGTCGATATCGAGGGTGAAGAACACTTTGCTGGGGAAGTTCTGAGGCAGTTCGATCGATTGGATATTGGTGGGCACCAGTTCGTGGGCGTCCATATAGCCAACCCCATACTGTTTGCGCGCCTCAATTTCTTCTTCGCAGTACGCCCGGATACCCAGTTGATACAGTGGGATGCCCGCTTCACACACCAGGCGCATCACACTGGCGTGACTGTGCTTGTGGCCTTCGTATCGATCACGCAGGTCCGCATGGGCATCGATCTGCACCACGCCGAAGTCTTTAATCCCTGCGTCGAGATAGCCCTTGATAATGCCCCATGTGACCGAGTGTTCGCCGCCGATGCCAACGGGCATTTTGCCGAGCTGCAAAATGTCGCTTGTGGCTTTGGCGATATTTTCCATAACCTGCTCTGCTGGGCCGTTAACGTCCACCGCTTTGCGTGTGTAGATCCCGAGGTCGCAGGGAGACGAAAAATTGTCGAAGGTCTCGAGCTGGTGGGACGCTTCAATGATCGCCGCTGGTCCTTTACCGGTCCCGCCTCCGTAGGAGACGGTCTCCTCATAGGGGATCGGTAGGATATGGAACAGTGCCTCTTCGGGTTTGGGCTGTTCGATTTCGGAACCGAGGAAAATGTTTGGGTCTTCTGTGTGCATTTGGGCTTACCTTGAGGCTCTTTAGTACCTTATGTGGCGGCCAAGCGCCGGGTGTTTGTTTTCAAAACCGCTGTGAATACGTCCCTGTAAGCTGCGTCGGCGCCGTCCATGGCGCCGACGCTTTTGAAAACAAACACCCGGCGCTCGGCCTTCGCATTTTGGTCATGTGCTCCGTAACTCATTAATAAATCAGCTTACGCAGTGCGAGTGTTGGAATTGAAGGGAAGGTACCGGGTACAGATATTTGGGAGCGTCGCAAACAGAATGTTTGCGCCGCAGCGCCCAGGGATGGGTTCACAGGGGGGCGCCTAGCCCGGTCCCGAATATCTGTACCCGGTGCCTTCCCGCCACGGTGTACATAAAAACGGACCCAAGCAAAGTTAGATCATGACAGACGGTTCCTAAAATCTTCATAACCAAACTCTTTGATCATCCGGAGTTCATCCGTATCCGAATTCCACAGTGCAATCGAAGGCAGCGGAATCCCATTAAACGTGTTGGTTTTGACCATGGTGTAATACGCCATCTCTTCAAACACCAAACGGTCGCCGATATTCAATGGCTCGGCAAAGCTGTATTCACCAATTCGATCCCCCGCGAGGCAGCTCTGTCCGCCCAGCAAATAGGCGTGGGGCAATTCCTGCGGCAGGCTGGCACCGGTAATTTCCGGGCGGTAGGGCATTTCGATCACGTCGGGCATATGGCAGGTCGCGGACACATCCAGAATCGCCTGTTGCTTGCCATTCCAGGTTAGATCGATCACTTCGCCTACCAGCACACCACAGAACAGGGCCACCGCTTCGCCGGGTTCGAGATAAACCTGCACATTGTGCTTTTTCGAGAAGCCCTTAACCGCGTCGATTAACGCCTCAACCTGATAATCCCGGCGGGTAATATGGTGGCCGCCGCCAAAGTTGATCCACTCAATCTGTGGCAGCAGATCGCCAAACTTCTTTTCCACCGCCGCAATCGTGCGTTGCAGGGGCTCGAAATCCTGTTCACACAAGGTGTGGAAGTGCAGGCCGCTGATGCCGGTCAGGTCTTCATCTTCAAACAGCGAACGGACTATGCCAAGATGTGAGCAGGGTGCACATGGATCGTAAATTGGCGTGTGGCCTTCCGAGTGCTCGGGATTGATACGCAGGCCAAAGCGCAACTCCGAACGCTTCTTTTGTGCGGCAAGACACATGGGCTTGTAGCGATGCCACTGCGAAAATGAGTTGAATATCACGTGGTGCGCAAACTGAAGAATTTCCTCCAGTTCTTGCTCTTTGTAGCCTGCACTGAAGACATGTACTTCCTTGCCGAGATCCTTGCCGCCGTATTCCTCGAAGCCGAGTTTTGCCTCGTTGATACCACTGGCACAGGTGCCGGACAGGTATTCGACGACGATGTGCCCGACGCTGAACATGGAGAAGGCTTTCAGTGCGGCGAGCACCTTGGCACCGCTGCGCTGTTGCACATCGGCCAGCACTTCGAGGTTATCGCGCAGGGCAATTTCGTCGACCACAAAGCAGGGTGTGGGTACCCTACTGGGGTCGAATTCGCCAAAGTAGTCTCTGCGGGGTGTCAGATCCATATTTCAATTCATCCGCTGGAGTGCGAGAGTCCCGGGCTACGTGAAAGTGCGCCCGGGATGTAAGCGGTGTTCGAATTACAGGAACGGTTTGTCGAGCCAGGTTTCCTGCCACGGCAAACCGTATTTATTCAGGTCGTCCATAAATGGATCCGGGTCCAGCTGTTCCATATTCCATACGCCGGGTTTCATCCACTTGCCTTCCATCATCATTTTGGCGCCGATCATGGCCGGTACGCCGGTGGTGTAGGAAATCGCCTGGGACTTAACTTCCTTATACGCTTCCTGATGGTCGCAAATGTTGTAGACGTAGTAGATCTTGTCGTCACCACCACCCTGCGGGGTGCCCTTGATGATGTTGCCAATACAGGTCTTACCCTTGGTCAGTGGGCCGAGGCTTGCCGGGTCGGGTAGCAGCGCCTTGAGGAATTGAATGGGTATGATCTGCTGGCCCTGGAATTCCACTGGCTCGATGCTGGTCATGCCGACGTTCTGCAACACTTCCAAGTGTTTCAGGTAGCTGGCACCGAAGGTCATCCAGAAACGGGCGCGCTCGATTTCCGGGTAGTGCGTGGACAGGGACTCCAGCTCTTCGTGGTACAGCAAATACAGGTCTTTTTCCCCGATGCCTTCGGGGAATTCGAACACCCGCTTTTCTTCCATCGGCTGAGTGGTAACCCATTTGCCATCTTCCCAGTAGCGGCCATTCGCGGTGATTTCACGAATGTTGATTTCCGGGTTGAAGTTGGTGGCAAACGGCAGGCCGTGGTCGCCGGCGTTACAGTCGAGAATATCTAGAGTCTTGATGCGATCAAAGTGGTGTTTTTTCGCATAGGCGGTAAATACGCTCGTCACACCCGGGTCAAAGCCGCTGCCGAGCAATGCCATCAGGCCGGCTTTTTCAAAACGATCCTGATAGGCCCACTGCCACTTGTATTCGAACTTGGCCTCTTCTGGCGGTTCGTAGTTGGCGGTGTCGAGGTAGTGCACGCCGGTTTCCAGGCAGGCATCCATGATGTGCAGGTCCTGGTAGGGCAGTGCCACATTGATGACCATGTCCGGCTTCACTTTTTCAATCAGCGCGACCATTTCACCAACGTTATCTGCATCTACTTCCGCGGTGTCGATTTTGCGCGGCAGCATATCCGCAATCTTGTCACATTTGGATTTGGTGCGACTGGCGAGGGTGATGTTCTCGAACACTTCTTCAACTTGCGCGCACTTGTGCGCGACCACCTGACCGACACCACCGGCGCCGACAATCAGAACGTTGGCCATTTCTTTCTCCCTGTTCCTGATAGTGGGGAAACCAAAAGTTACTTCTCGAAGTAGGTATATCCGCTCATGCTTGCGGTATAGGTGTGCAAAATATCTTTGCGCTGTTGCGGGCTAATGCGCTTTTCCTTCACTGCGCGCTCCGCCAATTTGCGGAAACGCTCGAACAAATCCTGCGGTGAGTACTCCACGTAACTAAGCACATCGGCAATGCTGTCACCGTGGATTTCGCGGCTGTAATCCACATGTCCATCCTCGTCGATCCGTACACTGACCACATTCGTGTCACCGAACAGGTTGTGTAGATCGCCGAGAGTCTCCTGGTAGGCACCGACCAGAAAAGTGCCGAGGATATATTCCTCGCCTTCTTTCAGTGGGTGCAGCGGTAGCGTTTTGCGCTCGCCCTGGCGATCGATAAAGCGATCGATCTTGCCGTCACAGTCGCAGGTGATATCCGCGATGATCGCCGAACGTGTCGGTGCCTCGTCCAGACGGTGCACGGGTAATAGTGGAAACAGTTGATCAATCGCCCAGATGTCGGGCAGCGACTGGAACACACTCATGTTCGCGTAATAGATGTCGGACAGTACTTCCGGTAGTGCTTCCAAGTCAGCCGGAATCTGGTCGACTTCATCGAGTAGCTTGCGGATTTTTTGTGCGCACTGCAGGAACAGGTTTTCCGCCAGCGCGCGGTCGCGCAGGCTCACCTGACCGTGTAAGTAAAGTGCGCGGATCTCGTCGCGGTAGTAGAGCCCGTCGTTGTAGCTTTCCTGCAGGTTTTCCGGCGCTACGCTCTCCAGTGCTTCCTGCAGGTTCTTCAGCATTGGATGCGCATCGCTGCCGATACGGTCGTCTTCCAGTTCGATGGGCTCGAAGCTGGTGGTATCCAGAATGTTGAACAACAAGACGGATGAGTAGGCGACGGTTGCGCGCCCGGATTCGGTAATGATGACCGGGTGGGTAACGCCCTCGCTGTCGAGGGTCTCCATAATGGCTTCCACCACATCCACACAGTACTCATCCAGAGAGTAGTTCTTGGAGTGGGTGTAGTTGGTCTTGGAGCCATCGTAGTCCACCGCCAGGCCGCCGCCGAGGTCCAGGTAACCCATGGCCGCGCCCTCTTCCACCAGGTCCGCATAGTAGCGACAGGCTTCCAGCACTCCGGTGCGGATATCGCGGATATTCGGCACCTGCGAACCCAGGTGGTAGTGCAATAAGCGCAGGCAATGCAGCATATTGTGATCCCGCAGTTTGTCGACCATCGCAATGAGGTCGTTACTGCCGAGGCCGAAAATGCTGCGGTCGCCGCTGGTGGCGTTCCAGTAGCCGCCCACCTTGCTGGCCAGTTTTACCCGCACGCCAATATTGGGCTCGATCTGCTCGCGCTCGGCGCAGCGAATGATGGTGTCCACTTCCGACGGTGTTTCCACCACGAAAAACACCTGTACGCCGAGGCGCTGTGCCTGCAAACCCAAGTTGATGAATTCCTCGTCCTTGTAACCATTGCAGACGATGAGCGCATCGGTATTGTCGAGGATCGAAAGTGCGGCAATGAGCTCCGCCTTACTGCCCGCTTCAAGCCCATGTCCGAAGCTGCGTCCGGCCTTGGCAATTTCCTCGATCACCTGGCACTGCTGGTTGACCTTGATTGGAAAAACGCCGCGGAACACATTGTTGTAACCGCAACTGTCGATCGCGCTGTGGAAAGAATTGTTGATACGTGCGATTTGTGCGTCGAGCAGGTTTTCAAAGCGCACCAGCAGCGGCATGCCCAGTCCGCGCTCGGTGGCACCGTGGGCAATATCCAGCAGCGACACTGCATGCAATTCGCCGGCGTTATTTTTCACCTCAACCGTGATTTCACCGCTCTGGTTCAGGTTGAAGTAATCGGCGCCCCAGTTGCGGATACCGTAGAGCGCTGCGGAGTCTTCGCAGGTCCAGTTTTCGATCTGTTGTTGCTTCATAGCGCCTGTTAAATTTGGGCAAGTATTGGATGGCACCCGGTGCCGTATTCGGGGCGCGAATCTTGGGGTTTGGTTGTGTGGAAATCAATAAGGAATGAAAAGAAATTGCGGATAAATCAACAAGGTTAAAACTAAATTTTTATTCGGTTTTTTATTCGTTTTTTGTATATCGCCAAAGACTTGTTTTTGTCGCAACGGGTTAGGCGAAAGCCTTGAGTTATTTATAAATAAAAAAGGCGACTCGTGAGAGTCGCCTGGGGAAGTAACCGAATAAATATTCGGTTGTTGGGGTTGGAAATCAGAGGAAGCCCGGGTTGGCCACCACCACATAACCGTGTCTATGGTGGTTCCACTGGTAATAGGTGTCGTAGGCAACAAAGTAGTTCAGGCCATTAAAGCTGACGCTGAATGCGGTACCCGGCAGAGTGCGAACAAAGGCACCTACTGGGGCCTCGGCCACCACGTAGCCGGCACCGTAAGGGCGGTAAAAAATACCGTCGCTGAAGTAGTAGCCCAGGCCGCCAAAACTCAGGCTGACATAGGACGTGGGCAAACGCTTCCAGCGGTAGCCGTAACCAAAGTGCGCCGGGCGCCAGCGATGCTTGTGCGGGCGGTGGTAAGGCCGATGGTGCGGGCGGTGATGCGGCTTGTAGTGTGGCTTGTGACGGGGCTTATTGTGTCCGCGGTAGTCCACATACTGATAGTCCTTGTAGTATTTGCGGTCGTGCTTGCGTGCCTTGCGTTCATGTTTGCGCGCTTGATGTTCATGCCTATCCGCCTTGCGCTCGTGTTTGCGCGCTTCTTGCTTGTGATAGTGCTTTTTGTCTTGGTGGCGATCGTGGCGACGGTTCTGTTCGTCACGCCGTTTGTCGGCGATGTCACGGACCCGGTTGCCGTGCCGCACCTGGTGGTCGCGCTGCTGCATGTGCTTGCGGCCGTGGTCGTTGCGGTGATGGCGGTCGTCCCGGTCGGCCAGGGCGGGCGCTGTGGTCAGCAGCAAGCTGGCGGTGGCAACGGCAGTGATCAGTGTTTTCATGGTCGTTCTCCTCAGCCATCCGTGTGGCTGACTCTGTGGCCTTATGCAAAGGCTTCTCGATAACGTGGGGGTCAGTGTGCCCCCTGTACACTGAATCCTTCCTGAACCGGTTGCAGAAACTTCTCCTGGCGGCAAAAACCGAATGTGACCAATGCTTCTCGATTTGTTCGGTGTCCCCGCGGAAGGTAAGATGCCGCGCAACCAACCACTTGGCGGAACCCCGGCAATGCAAGTTTTTCACCACGTGGCCAGCCTGCGCGAGGCGCTGGCAGAGGCCCGTCGCGATGGCAAAACCATCGGATTCGTGCCTACCATGGGCAACCTGCACGACGCGCACATCGAACTGGTCAATCTGGCCCGCAAGCAGTGTGACGTAGTGGTGGTGTCGATCTTCGTTAATCGCCTGCAATTCGGGCTCAATGAAGATTGGGACACCTACCCCCGTACCATGCAGGCGGACATGGCCAAGCTACGCGCGGCCAACTGTGATTACCTGTTCCACCCGGATGAAGCCGAAATCTACCCCAATGGGATGGACGAGCAGACCAAAGTCATCTGCCCGGCGATGACCGATGTGCTGTGTGGCGCGAGCCGCCCGGGGCACTTTGAAGGCGTGACTACGGTGGTGGCAAAGCTGTTTAACATCGTGCAGCCAAACAAGGCGGTGTTCGGTATCAAGGACTTCCAGCAGCTGGCGGTAATCCGCCGTATGGTGGAAGACCTGTGTATGCCGGTGGAGATTGTTGCGGCACCGGTGCACCGCGAAGACGACGGTCTGGCGATGAGCTCGCGCAATGGTTACCTGAGTGAAGAGGAACGCCCGCGTGTGGCGATTCTCAATCGGTCGCTGAACTGGGTGAGCGATGAGATCAAATCTGGTCGCAAGGATTTCGTAGCGTTGGAAGATGAAGCGCGGGCGAAAATCGAGCAGGCGGGTTTTAAGGTGGACTACTTTTCCATCTGCAATAGCAAGGACCTGCAGCCTGCAGCCCACGACGATAGTGAGATCACAATTCTCGGCGCCATGTACACCAGCGGTGCGCGCTTGATCGACAATGTTTCCTTGAGTGTGTGAAGTCAGGAGTTCGTTAATGCAAATTGAGATGTTGAAAGGCAAGCTGCATATGGCGGCGGTTACCCAGGCGGAACTCTGGTACGACGGCTCCTGTGCGATCGATGAAGATTTGGTTGAACTTGCCGGGCTGCGCGAATTTGAAAAAATCGATATCTACAATGTTTCCAATGGTGAGCGCTTTCACACCTATGTGATTCTGGCGGAGCGGGGTTCTGGCATTATTTCGATGAATGGTGCTGCAGCGCGCCGCGTGCAGGTTGGCGATCGTATTATTATTGCCGCCTATGCACAGATGTCTGAGGCTGAGGCCGTCTCTTTCAAACCCAAGCTTGTTTATTTGGATGAGCAGAATCGGGTTGAGCGTAGTACCAATACTATTCCTGTGCAGATGTCTGAGCCTGTCTGATAATCAGTGGTCCACTTTAGCTAGCCCGGTGGCGGCAGAGCGCCGGGTACTGGCTTTCAGGACCGCTGTGAACCCATCCCTGGGCGCTGCGGCGCAAACATCCTGTTTGCGACGCTCCTGAAAGCCAGTACCCGTCACTCTACCTTCACTTTTTGCATCTCTGCTTCGATTCTAGAGTTTGATCAGGGCACATGTCCGACGAGCAGACAAAGTGCTGGGGATACGTTTTCGAAAGCGTCGGCGACAGGGACGTCGCCGCCGCAGCGCCCAAGGATGGGTTCACAGCGGTTTCGAAAACGTATCCCCAGTGCTTTGTCGCCACCTAACTTTCATAAGGGCGCTGTTGGCCGCTTGTGACCACTAAACCACCTGCCTACCATACTCCCAAACTCAAGGTAGGATTCCACCCATCTCAATGTCATCCCTGACAAACCCCAAAACCAGCGAGCCCCTCGCCTGGGATCAGCTGCTAAAGAGCGGCTGTCGTATCTTCGTTGGTTCCCATGCCGCTGTTCCCGATGCATTAATGGCTGATCTGATTGCCAATAGTCGGGGGTTGAATGACATCGAGGTCACGCAGGTATTTACGCTTTCAGATAATGTCTGGGCAGAACGTAAACACGCTGAGCTGTTTACCATCAATGCCTTGTATATCGGTGGTACCGCGGTGCGCAATGCAGTCGCCGAAGGGCGCGCGGACTATACGCCCACCTTTCTCTCGGAAGTACCAAAGCTGTTTAGCGATCATGTACTACCGCTCGATGCCGCACTGATTATGGTAAGCCCGCCGGATGAACTCGGTTACTGTTCGCTCGGTGTGAGTGTGGATGTAGTGTCATCCGCAGTGAAGCATGCCACTACGGTGATCGCCCAGATTAATCCGAGCATGCCGCGTACCTGTGGCCACACATTTATTCATCGCGATCAGATACACGCCTGGATGACCGAAGATGCTCCCATCCCGGAATCCCCGCCGCCGGACATGGATCAGGCGGTGGAGCAGATCGGACAGTATGTATCCCTGTTGGTAGAGAATGGGGCCACGTTGCAGATTGGCATGGGCAAGATCCACGATGCGGTGTTGCGTTATTTGGGCAATCACAAAGATCTGGGTGTGCATTCGGAAATGATTTCCGATGGCATCGCTCGGCTAATGAAAGGCGGGGTGATCAATAATCGCAAAAAGACCTTCCATAAAGGCAAAACCATAACCGCCTACTGCATGGGATCGCGCGAACTCTACGACTTTGTCGATGGGAATCCTCACGTCGAGCTGTATCCCGCCGAACATGTCAGCTCGCCGGTAAAAATCGCGCGTAATGACAAAATGGTGGCGATCAACAGCGCCATCGAGGTGGACCTCACCGGGCAGGTAGTATCGGACTCGATTGGCCGTCTGCTGTATAGCGGTATCGGCGGGCAGGTGGATTTTATTCGTGGCGCCGCACTGAGTAAGGGGGGCAAACCCATTATCGCCCTGCCATCCACGGCGCGAGATAAAGATGGCAAACTGGTCTCCCGTATTGTTGCTTCCCTTACCCCGGGTAGTGGTGTGGTCACCTCACGTGCCCATGTGCACTATGTGGTAACCGAATACGGTATTGCCTCCCTGCGCGGCAAAAGCGTGCGCGAGCGCACCCTGGAAATGATCCGCATCGCGCACCCGGAGTTTCGCCGGGAACTTCTGGAAAGAGTGCGCGAATTTTACTGGGTGCCGGAATACCAGGAGCAGGCACCCACCACCGTGCCTGAGCTGGGCCCAGTGGACCAGAAACAGTACACCTTTGACGGAATGCGCTATACCTTGCGTCCACTGCGCCCATCGGATGAGCGACGGCTACAGGAGTTCTTCTACACCCACAATAAAGAAACCCTGATGATGCGCTACAACCATCATGTTACGCAGATGTCTCGGGAAAAGTCCTGTAGCCTGGTGAGTGTGGATCAGGGACGAGACCTGGCACTGTGCTTTACCGACTTTGATGGTGAAAGCGAAGTGATTCAGGGAGTGGGGCGTTATTACTACTATCCGGCGGACAACAGCTGCGAAGTGGCATTCGTGATCAAGGAGAGCCGCCGCGGCAAGGGTATTGCCACCACGCTGCTGAAAGAGATGGAAAAGGTTGCACGAGCGCGCGGTATTGCGAAAATGTTTGCCTGTGTGCGCCGCGACAACAAGCCGATGCTCAAAATATTTGAAGCGAACGACTTCACTACCCGTCCCGGTGACTCCATGGATGAACTCTATCTGGAACTGACTCTGTCTGGGAGCAAGGACTGACTATGTCCGCCGTTGGATTCTTCTCTGACCCCGCCTGCCATAAACACGATATGGGCGACGATCACCCCGAGTGTCCCGCGCGTCTGGATGCGATTCAGGATCAGTTACTGAGTAGCGGTATTGAATACGTACTGCGTTTCTTCGACGCCCCGCAGGCAACGCGCGAACAAATTGAGCGGGTACACTCTGCGGAATATGTGGAATCGATTTTTGCACGCGCACCCAGCGAAGGCTTTGAAGTCCTCGACGAAGACACCCGCATGAACCCCCACACTCTGATTGCTGCATTACACGCAGCCGGCAGCGGCGTGGACGCAGTGGACCGCGTTATGCGCGGCGAGATCAATTCCGGATTCTGTGCCGTACGCCCACCAGGCCATCACGCCGAGCGTGACAAGGCCATGGGCTTCTGCCTGTTTAACAATATTGCGATTGCTGCCGAGCACGCGCGAACACAGCATGGTCTCGAAAGAGTTGCCATCCTCGATTTTGATGTGCATCACGGCAATGGTACTGAAGACTTTGCCGCCGGCCGCGATGGCTACCTGTTCTGCTCCAGTTTCCAGTCGCCGTACTACCCGTTTTCTGGTACCGGAGAATTGCCGGCTAATATCATCAACTCTCCGTTGGAAGCGGGCGCTGGTGGTGACGCGCTGCGCGAGATCGTTGCCGAGCAGTGGCTGCCGGCCCTGGAAAAGTTCCAGCCACAGATGTTGTTTATCTCGGCCGGATTTGACGGACATGTCGAAGATGCCATGGCGCAACTGCGTTTTAAGGAAGGCGACTACCTGTGGGTAACCGAGAGGCTGCGGGAGTATGCAGACGAGAACTGTAAAGGGCGGATTGTTTCCGCGCTGGAAGGTGGTTATGCGTTATCTGCACTGGGGCGCAGTGTGGTGGCGCATCTCAAGGGGCTTATAGGTGGCTAAGCGAGCGATCCCCCAAATCTAGGCGCGAAGGTAAAGCGGCGGGATTAGGTTTCGAACCCCAAACCCACCGCTGCACCGTCACTGAGTGGTGTCGGTGGCTACCCGATAACCCAACTTATTCTTCATAAATCGCATAAAACTTCTTAACCGAACCAATGGTTTCCCAGGTTCCCTCAAATCCGGCCGGAATACAGAATGCATCCCCGGTGGTAACCCGCTCACTGTCGCCGTCGGCATCGGTAATGATCGCCTCACCATCAATGATGTAACAGAACTCGTCCTCGCTGTAAGTAAGTGACCACTTGCCGGCGTCGGAAGACCAGATACCACAGAAGAAGTTTTCCTTCTTGTTGGTGAAAAAGTGCTCAGTCCACTGCTGCGGGTTCCCCGCCAGAACCTTCTCCGGTGCCACCACCCCGGACTCTCTCTCCACCTTACCCTCTGCAACGCGCATTAACTTCGCAGTCATACCTACCTCCAGCAATATCAAAATGTGATCACTTTTATTGTCGCCATATTTTGCCTGCTTGCGACAAAAAAGGCACGGGATTCCAGCCAGACGGTGGGAAAGCGCAAAGACGTCAGGCTATGATGGAAGGACAGGATCGGTGACAGCGTTGTCATGCAGCCGCCGCCAGTGGTATAACTTGTCGGGATAGCAGCGACTCGAATATCAGTGACACAGTGCCAATGGCACATTTCTAGTGATAGATGGCTGTGCCACACAACGCGCCGGGTATAGCGATTGCCGGGCGTATCGCTGTGATGTCTGCAGCCAACAGGTCTCAATGAATGAGGCCGTGCAGCATCCCGATAATACTAATAAGGGAGAAAACGATGTCTGAAGTGCACACCTACCCGGTGCCCGAAACCTTTGCCGCCAATACCCTCGTCACCAATGACGACTACCAGCGGATGTACCGCCAGTCCGTTGAGGACCCGCAGGCGTTCTGGTCCCAGCAGGCCAATGACTTCCTGCAGTGGAGCAAGCCGTTCACCAATGTGGTCGAGGAAGACCTGACTAAGGGCCACGCGGCCTGGTTTGCCGACGGCGAACTGAATGTTTCCGTTAACTGTATCGACCGCCACCTGCCAACCCGCGCAGCGCAGACCGCATTGATCTGGGAAGGTGATGATCCGGCCGACAGTAAGAACATCACCTATCAGGAGCTGCACGACAACGTAGGACGCCTGGCCAACCTGCTCAAGGCGCGTGGCGTCAACAAGGGTGATCGCGTGTGCATCTACATGCCGATGATCCCGGAAGCGGCCTACGCCATGCTCGCCTGTACCCGCATCGGTGCAGTGCACTCCGTGGTGTTCGGCGGCTTCTCCCCCGACTCCCTTAAAGACCGTATTCTCGATTCCGACTGCCGCCTGGTGATCACCGCCGACGAAGGCGTACGCGGTGGCCGCAAGGTGCCACTGAAAGCAAATGTGGATAAGGCGCTGGCCAACTGCCCCGACGTGCATACCGCGGTTGTGGTCAAGCGTACCGGCGCCAATGTGGACTGGGACAGCAAGCGCGATATCTGGTACGCAGAATCCGTCGCCGAGCAAAGCACCGACTGCGCCCCCGAACCGATGAACGCGGAAGACCCGCTGTTTATCCTGTACACCTCCGGCTCTACCGGTAAACCCAAGGGCGTACTGCACACCACCGCTGGCTACCTACTGGCCTCGACCATGACGTTCAAGTACACCTTCGATTACAAAGAAGGCGACGTCTTCTGGTGTACCGCAGACGTGGGCTGGATCACCGGCCACAGCTACATTGTTTATGGCCCGCTATGTGCCGGTGCCGTCTCACTGATGTTCGAAGGTGTACCGACCTACCCGGATGCCTCCCGTTGCTGGCAGGTTGTGGAAAAGCACAAGGTAAACACCTTCTACACTGCACCCACCGCGATTCGCGCATTAATGGGCGCCGGCGACGATTTCGTTACCAAGTGCGATCGCAGTTCGCTGAAACTGCTGGGTACTGTGGGTGAGCCGATCAACCCCGAAGCCTGGGAGTGGTACCACAATGTGGTCGGCGAAAATCGCTGCCCGATTGTGGACACTTGGTGGCAGACCGAAACCGGTGCGCACATGATTACCCCGCTGCCCGGCGCGACCGCGATGAAACCCGGTTCCGCGACACGCCCGTTCTTCGGCGTGCAGCCGGCGCTGCTGGATGAGAAAGGCCAGGAAATTGACGGTGAAGGTGAAGGCGCTCTGGTGATGAAGGCCAGCTGGCCAAGCATGATCCGCAGTGTCTATGGTGATCACCAGCGTATGATCGACACCTACTTTTCCACCTTCCCCGGCTACTACTTCACCGGTGACGGCGCGCGTCGCGACGCCGACGGTTACTACTGGATTACCGGCCGTATCGACGATGTATTGAATGTCTCCGGCCACCGTCTGGGCACCGCAGAGATCGAAAGTGCGATCGTACTGCACGAAGATACTGCCGAGGCCGCAGTGGTGGGTTATCCACACGACATCAAGGGCCAGGGTATCTACTGCTATGTGACCCTGAAAAATGGCCGCGAGCCCTCTGAAGAGCTGCGCAAGGAATTGATCAACCTGTGTGTGCAGGAGATCGGTCCTATCGCCAAGCCTGACATCATCCAGTGGGCCCCGGGCCTGCCGAAAACCCGCTCTGGCAAAATCATGCGCCGTATTCTGCGCAAGATCGCCTGTAACGAGTTGGATTCTCTGGGTGACACCTCCACGCTTGCCGATCCTTCTGTGGTTGATGAGCTGGTGGATCATCGCGCGAACAAGTAATTACTTCCCTCCGTCCCTGGGCGTTCTATTGGGCGCCCAGTGGGGGGAACCCGCCCCAGCACTTTCCTTTCCATTCCCGTTGCCACGTTCAAGTTTTACCAGGTCACATGTGAAATATATTCGCTAAATGCGAAGGTGGAGTGCCGGGTATCGTTTTTCGAAAGCGTCGGCGACAGGGATGTCGCCGACGCAGCGTACAGGGACGTATTCACAGCGGTTTCGAAAAACGATACCCGGTACTTCACCGCCAGAAGGCGCGATCAATACGAGCCTCATGCTGTGTCGTCTTGCTCTGAGCCAAGACAAAATCGATATCCGGTGATTTAATGAATTAAAGGATTTGAATATTTCCCTGTAGCAACGGAGGCCACATGCAGAATATTCTCGTCATCCTCGACAAACCCAAGCATGAACAGATAGCCCTGGAGCGGGCACTGGAGCTGGCGGAAAAGTCGGGCGCGAAGCTGCATCTGGTGAGCTTTGTTTACGAACCCGTGGTCTCCATTCCGCTGCTGTCCGGCTCAGTGCTGAACGTCAGCGATCAGATTCAAAACGAGCGCAAGAAATGGCTGCAAGAACTGCAGAGCGAGCACTCACTTCCTGCAGGCTCCACCGCCGAAGTCATCTGGCACCACGATATCCCCTACTGGACCCTCGACTATCTCGCCGCCAATGACTGCGACCTGGTGGTAAAAACCGCACAAAAACAATTCGGCCGTGGCGGCTTCGGCTCCATTGACTGGCGCATGATTGAGTCGGTTCCCGCGCCACTGTGGCTCGCAGTGAGTACTCACTGGGTGAAACGCGATCGAATCGTTGGCGCCCTGGACCCCGCCATCGACAACCCCCTACACGTGGAATTAAACCAACGTGTACTCGCGGTAGGTGGTACATTGAGCGCGCTAGTCGGGGCCGAGCTAGAGGCCGTTGCCTGTGTGCCTACACACAATGAAGTGGCGGACCTGGATGAATTCCGCGAGCAGGCTGGCGCTCTGCTGCAGGCGATCGATACGGTTATTGCCGACAGCGGGGTAGAATGCAAAAAAACACACTTTGTTACCGGCAAGCCCGCGGTCGAAGTAAACCGCGTAGTTGATCGCAATAAAGCGCGCGCAATTCTTGTGGGGCGTGGTGTGCGTAAGGGGCCGAAAGGTTTCTTGCTGGGCAACACCGCCGAGCGTATCCTCGGCCGTGCCAATACCGATGTGCTGATTGTGCCCTGATTTTTTTGACCCAAGACCCGATAAAAAATAATAAGTAATAACATGATGAAACTACGCAACTGGATTATTCCGACTCTCACGGCTGCTCTGCTATCGACCGGTGCCATGGCGGAGGAGTCCGTCAACAAAAAGTCCACCTACGATCCCCAGTTAGCGTCGGAACTCGGTGCCGATAAATATGGGATGCACAAATATGTGCTGGCGCTGTTAAAGGCGGGGCCGAATCGCGATCAGGACAAAGCGACTGCGGCGGAGCTGCAACGTGCGCATATGGCAAATATCCAGCGCCTGGCGAACGAGGGCGTGCTGGTGCTGGCCGGCCCATTTCTTGATGGCGGTGCATTGCGTGGAATTTATGTATTTGATGTGGATACGGTAGAAGAAGCGCGGAAATTGACAGAAACAGATCCGGCAATACAGGCCGGACGTCTGGTGATGGAGCTGCACCCCTGGTATGGTTCCGCGGCATTAAAAGCCGTTAATGATTTGCATGGCAAGCTGTCTCAGCAAGCGCCGTAATCGTCTCATCTAAAGCAGTCAGAGTCCTTCCGTGAACGAACAGCAGTATCTGTGTGACCATTATCGTTTTAACGCCGAACAGCGCTTAAAAGCCTTTAACTTTTTTGTGGTGCTTTCCATGTTTGCCGATGGCGGTATTTTTACCGCTGTGGAAAAAGGGTTCCACCCGCTCATCCTGGTGCTGCTGGGCGGATTTGTGGTGATTGTATCAGCGGTATTCTGGGTGATGGATATGCGCAGCCGCCAGCTGTTGAACCTGACGGTACCTGGCTTGCGCGCTATTGAAGCGCAGTTGCCAGAGCCGGCACGAATTTTCACCCGTGACCTGAATAACCAGGGCCGCTGTATTCGCTATACCTTCGCTATCCGTGCGCTGATCCTGGGGCAGTTTATTTGCGGTACCGCTGTGGTGGTCTTTGGACTGCTCGCCTGTTTCGACGTAATTTGATACGTCTCTCTCCCAATCGTATTTCAGCTCCAGCCTGACCTTTTCCTGCCCGTTTCATAGCGGGCATTACCATTGTCGCGGGTGGGGGATCATTTCACCCTGCGCTATCTATACTCATCTCCCCAAACGGAAAAATTCTCTAGCGGGAGGCCTCCATGCTCGACCATATTGGTTTGACTGTGCACGACTACGAGCGCAGCAAAGCATTTTACTTGGCGGCACTGGCGCCCCTTGGCTACGAGCTGGCCATGGAGATGGGTGACTGGGCCGGATTTGGCTGGGGTGGTAAGCCACAGCTATTGATCAAAGGTGGCTCCACCACAGTCCCTGCGGTGAATATTGCCTTTAGCGCAGAGGACCGGGAAACCGTGCAGGCCTTTTACCAGGCCGCGCTGAAGGCAGGTGCTGCAGATAGCGCTAGCGAAGAAGGGAGCGCGCCAAGTTTGCGTCCGGAATACCACGCAGATTACTTCAGCGCCTATGTGCGCGATCCCGACGGGCACCGGGTGGAGGTGGTGTGTCATATCCCTGCAGATGCCTTTTGACGCCGTAATTCCTTCAGCGATTCTGGCAGTGCAAGCGCCCTCAACTATCTTGAAATGCATTCAATAAGTTTGATGTGCCGTCGCATTGTGTGTGCGATGGCGCAGTGCACTTCATCCAAGGCAGTGCACCTCATCCAAGAACGCCGCTACTTAAAAATAATAGTGAGGCATCGATGTCCCTAGCTTTCATTTTGACCGTCGCCGTTAATGGATTCACCGAAGCCAACGAGCCACGTCCCAGTGCCGAAGATGATCGAGAAGCCATGGAGGAAGTGGCGGTACTCGGCCGGCAGATCAACTTAAACGGTGAGGCGATCTCTGCTTCGCAGGGTGAAGTCGGGCCGACAGAAATTGGCGCTTGGCCGCTGATCCGCACCGGCGACTTGATGGAGTTTGTGCCGGGCATGGTGGCCACACAGCACTCCGGCAGCGGCAAGGCCAACCAGTATTTCTTGCGCGGGTTTAACCTCGATCATGGCACCGACTTTGCCACCTTTGTCGACGGCATGCCGGTGAACATGCGCACCCACGGCCACGGGCAGGGCTACACCGACCTCAACTTCGTTATCCCGGAAACGGTCCAACGGCTGCGTTATCGCAAGGGGCCCTATTACGCGGAAGTGGGGGATTTCTCTTCTGCGGGTTCTGCGCAGTTTATGCTGGCGGACACCTTGCCCAGGGGCCTCGCCGAACTGAGTTTCGGCGAGCACGGCTATCGTCGCGCGGTGGTTGTAGATTCGCTGACGGTGTCGAGTAGTGATGTGATGTTGGCGGCAGAGTGGCAGGGCTACGACGGCCCCTGGACCGATATTCAAGAGTCGGTACATAAACTGAATCTGTTGGGCAAAGTTTCCTCTGATCTCGCCGGCGGTCGCGGGCACCTGGCGTTTATGGGATACGACAACCGCTGGAACTCACCCGACCAGATCCCCGCGCGTGCAGTGACCCAGGGAATCATCGATGCCTATGGCTCCCTGGATAGCACGCTCGGCGGCAATACGCAGCGCTATAGCCTGTCCGGTGGCTGGACGGGTGCGGTCGCTGCCGGCGAGCTTGCCGTCAGTGCCTATGCCATCGACTACGACTTCACTCTCTGGTCGAATTTCACCTATGCACTGGACTTCCCCGGCCAGGGCGACCAATTCCAGCAGCGTGATGATCGCCGTGTGTACGGGTTTGAGGCTGCGCAAGTTTGGCGGCGCAAAGCGGCCAGCTGGACCCTGGGCTTGCAGGGCCGCCGTGATGATATCGACCAGATCGGCCTGTATCGCACCGTTGCCCGCAAAGTCACGGGAACGGTGCGCGAAGATCAGGTCGTGGAGGATAGCCTGGGGTTGTTCGCGGTTAACCAGTACCAGTGGACCGACACGCTGCGCTCTTACCTGGGGCTGCGTTACGACCACTACGATTTTTCGGTGAATGCCGGCCTTGCGCAAAACAGCGGGCAACGCAGTGATGGCGAGGCATCGCTCAAGGCAAGCCTCGCCTGGCAGCCATGGCCCGTGTCTGAATTCTATTTAAGCTATGGTCAGGGGCTGCATTCCAATGACGCCCGCGGTACGGTCATTCAGGTAGACCCGGTTTCGGCGGAGACGGTAGATGCGGTGGACCCGCTGGTTGGGTCCCGTGGGCTAGAGCTCGGCTCGCGGCTGTTTGTCACCGACCAGCTGCATGCAACCCTTGCCCTGTGGCAGTTGGTGCTGGATTCAGAGCTGCTGTTTGTGGGCGATGCGGGCAATACCGAGGCCAGCCGCCCCACGGATCGACAGGGGGCGGAGGCCGGACTCTACTGGTTTGCTTCGGAGCAGATTAGTGCCGAGCTGGAGTTCTCCTACACGGATGCGCAATTTGCCGGTTCCGATCCAGCGGGGAATGAAATCCCCGGTGCCATTCCCCTCGTGGCCAGTGCGGCCATCAACTATAGCGGTGACAGCGGCTGGTTTGCGTCGCTGCATCTGCGCCACTTTGGCGCCTATCCCTTGTTGGAGGATGGCGCGGTGGAGTCGGCGGGCTCCTCGCTGGTAAATCTTCGCTTCGGGCGCGACCTGCGTCGCTGGCGGTTGCAGTTGGATTTGCTGAACGCGTTGAATTCGAATGACCACGATGTGGATTACTTCTACGCATCGCGTCTGCCGGGCGAGGACCCCGAGGGGGTGGAGGACCTCCACTACCATATCTTCGAACCGCGTACCCTGCGTGCGTCGCTGCGCTACCAATTCTGATCGCCTGCGGAAAACAGCGTGAAACTGCTAGCCATACTCACCGACCCCCGCGATACCGACCGTGTCGCCGCGATTGCCGAAGCGCGCAAGGCCGAGGAGTTTCGCATCGAGGGGCCGGTACAGAGTGGCCATCAGGCCATGCGGCTGCTTACCAGTGACGACAAGGTACAGGCGTTTCTTGACGATCTCGCGCCGCTGGTGGATGGCGTGGCGGGCGCACGCGTACTGGTCATCCCGGTAGAGTTGTCCCTCCCCAAACCGAGTGATGCGCAGCGCAAGAAGGAAGACACTGCGCTGGCGGCGCGCGAGGCGCTGTACGCCAGTGCTGAAAAAAGTGCCCGTCTGGATCGGGATTACGTGATCCTGGTGGTGCTCTCCACGCTGGTTGCCGCTATCGGCATGCTGGAAAACAACGTGGCCGCAGTCATCGGTGCCATGGTGATCGCACCGCTGCTGGGGCCCAATATGGCGTTTGGCTTGGGCACCGCGCTGGCCGACACAGCGTTGATGCGCAGCGCGTTGAAAACACTGGTGGTAGGTCTTTCGGTAGCCGTGGGCCTGTCGGTAGTGATTGGCCTGATCTGGCCGTGGGGGACGCTCAGCAATGAACTGTTGTCGCGCACCTATGTGGGGTGGGACTCGGTGGTGTTGGCGCTGGCTTCTGGCGCGGCCGCCGCGCTGTCGATGACCTCCGGGCTGTCCAGCGTCTTGGTAGGGGTGATGGTAGCCGTCGCCCTGCTGCCGCCGGCAGCGACCTTCGGCATGATGCTGGGCTCGGGCAAGTGGCAATTGGCGCTTGGTGCCGGCCTATTGCTGGCGGTGAATATCGTGTGCGTCAATCTCGCCTGCAAGCTGGTGTTCCTGATGAAGGGGATTGAGCCGCGCACCTGGTGGCAGAAGAAGTCCGCCAACAAAGCCATGAAGATCTATATCGCCGTTTGGGTGTGTACCCTGCTGCTATTGATGGCGGCCATCTATCTGCGCGACCAGTTCAACCTGCAATAGTCTTCCCAATCTCTCACCGGGCATAGAGCTGCGGGGCGTCCTGAGCCCCTGTGTCCCGGCGCCAAGCCCCGGGAGATTCCCTGTATCGATGGCGGATACCGCGGCCGACATGGCCTTGCGAGTGCCCTGCTTTGCTCTGAGGTTACGCAGTTTAGGATGGCTTTGGGTGTGAAAGTTGTAATGTAGGATGTAATTACTACAAATAATCAAAATTTAATATGCAAAGGCTGGATTTTGAAAAATTGGTGGATATAATCGCCGTCGTCACCAAAAGTGACCAAATAATGTTCAGTTCTCGCCTGTGGGGGCCAAAAGCCCACCGCGGTTCAGGTTAAGTATCACTATGTCGCCCCAGTCTCTGTCGCAGGCAACCGAAGCTATTCCTGTGTCTCCTCCCGTTATGGTGCTGGAGGACGAGCAGCCGGTTGAAACTACTCAGTCTACAAACTCGCAGGTCAACGAGCGCCGCAACCGTCGCACGCGCTGGAACGAGTGGCTGCTGGATGTGTTCGCCATGAACAGCTTTTCCTGGGCCATCGCCATTCCCATCGAGCTGCTACTGGCGGGTATGAGCTGGAGTGAACACCTGAAGATTCGCCTGCTGGCAGTGGTGTTTAACTCGGTGATCGCGCGCCCGTTCAGTATCTACCGCGGCTGGGTGGTGAAACGCTTTGGCCGCGGCGGTGCGCTGCATAATTACGCGGTGGATACTTTCGTATTCCTGAGTTTTCAGCTGCCGCTGTATACCGTCAATATGATCCTCGGTGGTGCGTCTATGGCAGAGATCGCGACCGCCTGTATTACCTTTGCCATGATTGCCGGCGTCCTTGGGCGTCCGTACGGGATTTATCTCGATTTCCTGCGCCGTATATGGGCGCGGCGGAGCGCGGCAGCACATGTCACGGATGGCATGAATCCAGCCTCCTGTGGCCTCAAGTAGGTGTAATAGCGTGAAGTTGACTTGCCGGGACGGGTGACTTCCAATGCGCTTGGCAATATTTCCGGCACGTTCGGGAATATTGGCGTAAAATTGGCTTAAGTGGCACGCTTGTTTGGTGTAAAACACCGCTAAGCGAATTGTTCCACTGAGTTGATGGACGTAGGAATAGCGTCCAAGAATTCGCAGCAGGATGCGAAGTATCCGCCGGGGCTGTTAACACCGGCGCACACAAAACCCTCCAATAAGTGCCTCCTTAGCGGGTATACAACGTGGGTTTTGATCGGGTTGCAGGATTAACCCGTACGTACCAATGGTTTCAAGGATGAATATGACCATGACCTACTGCCGCCCGGCGGGTAGCCGCGTTGTCGGTGCCAACACCATAAATGCTCGCCCTGTCGTCGCCCGTACCTGTATCGCCGCTGCGCTGATCGCTCTCGCGCCGACGGCTGCATACGCCTTTCCCGGCCAGGCACTATTGCTTGATACCGGGGTCCCCTTATTCTGGTTATTGCTTGTGGGAGCCGCATTCGTCGGCGTGGTTACGCTCTATATGCGGTTGCGTGCCCAGCTGCAGGCGTCCGGGGAATCCGCTGCTGTCCGTGTCTCTGACTTGCAGGCAGAAAACGCCAAGCTGTTTCGCCAGGTGCAGACACGGGTTCATGAGCTGATGGAGCGGGACAAGCTGCTGGAGGAGGTCAAACTCTCGGTAGCCCAGTCCGAAGAGGAGCACCGGGATTTCCTGTCCATGACTGGGCACCGTATGCGCAAGCCCCTGGAAACTCTGGTCAGTACCATGAGCCTGCTCTCCCGTGGCGGTAATGATGAGACCCGGCACCTGGCGGATGCGGCCTTGGGGCAGTGCCGTACCCTGCGAAGTAATATCGAAGAGATTCAGCGAGCCGGCCAAGGGACTCCCGAGGGCGTAGGCGCCGCTGCCCAGGTACCCGCCGTTGCGGCACAGAGTGTTGAGGAGGCGCATCAGCCACTGAATATTTTGTTGGTGGAGAATGATGGGCACGCCAGCCTACGCCGGCGGCTAGAGGCCGGCGGTCATGAGGTACGCTGCGAGAGCAATGGCATTGATGGCGCCGAGGCAGCCCTCAAGGCGAAATACGACTTGGTGCTAATTGATGTGCGCCTGCCGCTGATTGATGGTGTGGAAACCGCGCGGAAAATGCGTGGTGACTATTCCAATGACAACCTGCTTATTTTCGGCATGCTCGACAGCCTGAATAAGGGTGATCGCGAGCACTATATGGCGAAGGGCTTGACCGGCGTGTTGCCGAGCGAGCCTTCCGAGGCGCAGCTGGCGCAGTTGCTGAGCTGGGTGGAGCAAAAAGCCCAGGGCAAGCCGGCCACGAGTAAAACGTCTCGCGCCAACAAAGTACTGAATTCAAGCACGCTCGAGCGGCAGCGGGATACCCTCGGACATCTGGCGTTTGCCGAGTTACTTGGGGAGCGCCTTGCCAGCCTGCCCAAGAAGATTACCGCCTTTACCAGTGCTCTCACTGGCCGGCACTGGCTCGACGCCCAACATCAGGCACAGGCGATTGCCGCCGAAGCGGAAAGCATAGGGCTCGAGGTTGTCGCCGGGCGCTTGAAGGCCTTGTCTGCTCGTCTTTCCATCGACAGCGAACGCGATTACTGCCGCCACCAGCGCACCGAGATCCTCGGGTTGATGCGCTCTTCCATTCAACAGCTGAAATCCTGGCGCGAGAAAAACGTCCATACCGAGTGGGCGCTGAGATAAACCCGGTGATTGCCGCGATGGGTAGCCGCGGGCAGTGGTTATCCTGAGTGGCAATAGCGCTTACACTTAGCGCTGGTTTAATGAATGCGAATAAATGGAAGTCGAGCCATGTCCGAGCAGTACCCTGTCGAGCAACAAACGGAACGCGAGCGCTCTGCCCGCGACATCGCCACTCTGGTGTACCTGATTCAGGCGATCAGTATTTTCACCGCGGTCCCCTTCTTTGTTGGTGTAATTATCAACTATGTGAAGCGCGGTGATGTGCGCGGTACCTTGGCCGAGTCCCATTTCCGCTGGCAAATCCGCACCTTCTGGTACAGCTTGCTGTGGTTTGTGATCGGCTGGGCGACAGTATGGATTCTGATCGGTTTTGTGGTCTGGGGAATCAGTTGGATTTGGGTGGTCTATCGCGTAGTGCGGGGCTGGTTAAATCTGGCAGACAATCGCCCTGCTTACTCTTAAGTCATAGAGTCTTAAGTCGCAGCGTCGATTGGTAAATGAATTGAAGTTGTAATGATAAACGGTGAGAGAAAACCGTTGAGCGGCCAATTGGCCGCTCTTTTTTTGTCTGCAAAATACAGCAGAGTGTGGTTTAGAGCCCGCCCATCAGCGCAAGTACAAACAGGTCCGCGGGCAGCTGCTGGCCGTTAACCGCCAGAACACCTTTATTCAGTTGCAGGTGCATGGTCAGCTGGCCGTTCTCTTCCAGCAAAAAGCCGTACTGCTTTAGCGCGCTTGCCTGCATGATCAGCGGCGATTGCATCAGCGCCTGCTCGGACGCAGAAATGTTCGCACTGCCCTCCAGACTGTCCAGCCAGAACAGTTTGTCGTTCTGTACTCGCTGATTGCGCGGAACCCCTTTCCAGTCCACATCCAATTGCAGTTGCATGGGCCCATTCGCGGTGGCGATATCCAGTTGCTGTTGCGCCTGGAGTGGGCGCTCGAACACCTGCGGCCAGCTGCGCTCGGCGGAGGGCTTTAGCAGCAGGCTGTACAGAAAGTGGTGCAGATCGTCATAGGTGACTGCAGGCAGGTGAAGCTGCTGCGTCAGGCTGCTGGCCGGTGTGGCGGACTGAATGTCCGGTAGGTTTAAGGCGGTTTGCACCTTGAGGGTCTGCGGTGCAACCAGCTCACCGGTATAGTCCAGTACAACATCGCGCAGTTCCAGAGGGCCGGAATCGTTGTTGGTCCGCACCAGTGGCAATTTGACCTGCAGGGTGCCTGCGCCGGTTGGCGCCAGAGTAAAGTCGCCACTGGCGGATTGCAGGTACAGCGCCTCGCGGTGGCCGTCCATGCGCACAAACTCACCCAGTTCGAAGCGGCTATCTTGCTGCTGACCCATGTAATCGGTCACCAGGCGAATCTTGCCCCCGGCAAACTGGATTTGCTGATCGGCCACGTTGCGATCGATGGGTTGCAGGTGCAGGGTGTTGATCACACGATTGTTGGTGGCAACGAGGGTTTCGACCACCACTGGACTGTCATCGAGCACTTGGCTTATCGGGCCGTAGTAGGCCTCCAGTTGGTGGCGCAGGGAGGGCTCCAGCTGCTTGCCGGTCAGGCGGGTTTCCGCGTACAGGGCGCCGACCTTGAGGCCGCTGCGGGTGAACAGTACTGGGCCGTGCTGGATCTCGCTCTGGGTTTCGGTCTTGCCGTCCTTGCCGGTGAGCAGGGTCACCGCCTCGGCGCCAAACCAGCCGCGCTGATAGCCGGTCAGTTCGATATTGTCTTGCTGGTTGAGTTGCTGTTGCAGCACAGTTTCCACTTGGGGCCCGATCAGGCGGGGGGCGATCAGGGCAGCCAGTAACAGCAGGGCGGTGACGGCGACAAGGCCAAAACGTAAGACTTTCATGCGGACAAATTTCAGGCGATTGGATAAGAGCGCCCGATAGTAGCAGATCAAGATGAATCTAGTGACCCCGTGATCCGCGCAGGGGGTATTTGCGGGGCAACTTAATCCCCTTTTAATCCCCTTCGATACAGCCGCTCTCACCGGAGATGGCGCGCGCTACTTTCGAGTTGCTCTCGCGCTCTAATGCGCGGGAAATAAAATTGCCCGCCTTGGCCAGTCGCGCCAGGTCCACACCGGTGTGGATACCCAGTCCGTCGAGCATATAGAGCACATCTTCGCTGGCTACATTGCCCGAGGCGCCGCGCGCATAGGGGCAGCCACCGAGGCCGGCGACCGCGGAATCCACCACGCTCACACCGGCCTGCAACGCTGCATAGATATTTGCCAGCGCCTGACCATACGTGTCGTGGAAGTGCACCGCGAGTTTTTCCAGCGGTACCTGCCGGGCGACCGTCTCGATCATGTGGCGCGCTTTCTCCGGGGTGCCGACGCCGATGGTGTCGCCGAGGCTGATTTCGTAGCAGCCCATATCCAGCAGGGCGCGACTGACCTCGGCAACTTTTGCCGCGGGAATATCGCCCTCGTAAGGGCAGCCAAGCACACAGGACACATAGCCGCGCACCGGGATGCCATCTATGCGAGCTTGCTCGGCCAGCGGGCGGAAGCGTTCGAGGCTTTCTTCGATTGAGCAGTTGATGTTTTTGCGGGTAAAGCTTTCTGAGGCTGCACCGAATACCGCGACTTCATCGGCCTGGGCGTCCCGGGCGCGCTCGTACCCGACCATGTTGGGGGTGAGCGCACTGTAGGTAATGCCGGGGGCGCGCCGGATACCAGCAAGGACTTCTTCGCTGGCGGCCATTTGCGGCACCCACTTTGGGCTGACAAAGCTGCCTGCCTCGATGACCTGCAGGCCGCTGTCGCTCAGCAGGTCGATCAACTGCACGCGGGTCGCTACCGAAATCGGCTGCTTTTCATTTTGCAGTCCGTCGCGTGGACCGACTTCGACCATTTTTACCTTGTCGGGCAGTGACATTGCCTTGAACCTCGTTGGGTATTCTTCACTGGTTGCGCTTGGCGGGTCGCCCCACCTGCTGTACATGGCTTGCTGTACATGGCTTGCTGTGCCTGGCTCGCTGTACGTGGGCTGTTAGGTCTCGACTGTCTCACTGCTGAAATCGATCAGCAGGCTGCCACCGTCGACTAGTTCGCCCGGTGCGCAAAAGAATTGGGTCACGGTGCCGTCCGCCGGTGCGCGCAAGGTGTGTTCCATCTTCATCGCTTCCATTACCAGCAGCGGTTCGTCCTGTGCGACTTGTGCGCCGGGCTCCACCAGTAGGGTGACAATGGTGCCGTTCATCGGCGCTTCCAGTCCGTGTGCCGCATCGGTTCCTTCGCCGATATCCGGTGGCAGGATTTTGAAGTCGACCTGCTCGCCGCTGACGAATACCGTGCCTTCATTATCGTGGGATACGCTGGAATAATTCACCCGGCGTCCGTCCAGTACGGCGACTCCCTGGCCGTGCAGCGCGGAAACGGTACCGCTCTGATTGTCGACGGCCGAGTTGCATCGCCAGTGCAGGTTTTGCTCACCGCCGGAAAAATGAATCTCGATTTCGCGCCCGTGTACTTCCACCGTCTGGTTGCGCCACACCGTCAGGCCGTTGCGCCAGTTGTTACCGCTGTGCCACGGTGAGTGCGTGTCTGCCTTGGGGGCGGAGCGGTGCTGATCGCGGGTTTCGCGATGGGCAAGAAACACGGCAATGGCAGCACACTGCTGCGAACGCAGTTGCTGCTCCTGTTGCAGGATTTCCTGTTCGTGATCCTCAATAAAATGGGTGTTCACGCGGCCGTTCACAAACGCGGTGTGATTGATCACCCTGCGCAAAAATTCAATATTGTGGCGCAGGCCGGCAATCTGGTAGTGCTGCAGCGCGCGATCGAGTTTTGCCAGCGCTTCGCGGCGGTTACTGCCATGCACGATGAGCTTGGAGATCATCGGGTCGTAGTGCACGCTGATTTCATCGCCGGTCTGCACGCCGGTATCCACGCGCACGGATTGGGTTTCCGGCGGCGGCTGGTGGCGTAACAGCTTGCCGGTGGCCGGCAGGAAATCGTTGTCCGGATCTTCCGCGTAAATGCGCACTTCAAATGCGTGGCCGACGATATGCAGGTCGTCCTGTGCAAGTGGCAGGGGATCGCCGGCGGCGACGGCGAGCTGCCATGCCACCAGGTCCTGCCCGGTAATCATCTCGGTGACGGGGTGCTCTACCTGCAGGCGGGTATTCATTTCCATAAAGTAGAAAGAGCCACCGGCATCCAACAGGAATTCCACGGTGCCGGCACCGACATAGCCGATTGCGTGCGCGGCGCGCAGCGCGGCCTCGCCCATTTTTTTGCGGGTTTCTGTTGGCAGGCCTGGCGCTGGGGCTTCTTCCACCACTTTCTGATGGCGGCGCTGTACGGAGCAGTCGCGTTCAAACAGGTAAACCCCTTTGCCCTGTTTGTCGCAGAACACCTGAATTTCCACATGGCGCGGATTCACCACGTAGCGTTCGATGAGCATGATGTCATCACTGAAGGCGTTCTGCGCTTCGCGCTTGGCGGCTTCGAGTGCGGCGTGGAACTCGTCTGGCTTGTCTACACGGCGCATGCCTTTGCCGCCGCCGCCGGCGGCTGCCTTCAACAGAACGGGATAGCCAATGCGGTTGGCGTGACCTTCGAGAATACCTGGGTCCTGGCTCTGGCCGTGGTAGCCCGGGACCAGTGGCACATTGGCCTCTTCCATAATGCGCTTGGCGGCGGACTTGGAGCCCATGGCTTCGATGGCGCCGGCGGGAGGACCGACAAAGATAATGCCGGCTTCTTCACAGGCGCGGCAGAAGTGCGCATTCTCTGACAGGAAGCCGTAGCCCGGATGAATGGCGTCGGCGCCGGTGCGTTTGGCTGCGTCGAGGACCTTGTCGATGTCCAGATAGGATTCTTTTGCGGGCGCGGGGCCTAGGTGCACGGCTTCGTCGGCTTGCTGTACGTGCAGGGCATTGGCGTCTGCATCGGAATAGACCGCGACAGTGGCAATGCCGAGACGGCGTGCGGTACGGATAATGCGACAGGCAATTTCGCCGCGGTTGGCGATCAGCAGTTTGCGAATCATGGCTGGCTCTGTTTGGTTTTTCGCGCTCTTGGTGGAGCTCTGTTCCGGCTTTTCTGGCGGCCGTGTAGCGGAGGCGAGTTTTCAGGAGCGCTGTGAACCCATCCCTGGGCGCTTCGTCGCAAACTTCCTGTTTGCGACGATCCTGAAAACTCGCCTCCGCTACCCGGCCTTCAATTTAGGCTTCTGTACTGCGTAAGCTTTGCTGTGCTTTTCAGTCTTCGCTGGTGTTCATCCAACTGGGTGCGCGTTTTTCCAAGAACGCACTCAATCCTTCCTGGCCTTCCGGGGAAACCCGCACGGCGGCAATCAGTGCACTGGTCTGGCCCTGGAGTTCCGAATTGATTACCCGGTTGGACATGGACATGGCCAGCTGCTTGGCCATGGTGACGGCGTTGGGACCGTTGTCGGTAATACTGTTCACCAGTTTCTGTACGGTCAGGTCCAGATCGCCTTCTGCAACCACTTCCGAAACCAGCCCGATTTCCTGGGCACGCGCTGCGGAAAAGCGCTCGGCGGTGACGAAGTAGCGGCGTGCCTGACGCGCGCCGATAGCGTTGATCACATAGGGGCTGATGGTGGCGGGCAGCAGGCCGATTTTCACTTCGCTCAGGCAGAAGCTGGCACGTTCGGTGGCAATGGCGATATCGCAGCAGCTCACCAATCCAACGGCGCCACCAAAAGCTGCACCCTGCACGCGCGCGATGGTCGGTGCGGGGAATTGATCCAGTTTGTGCAGCATGGCCGCGAGCGCCGCTGCGTCTTCGCGGTTTTGCTCTTCGCTGTACTCCGCCATGCGCTTCATCCAGTTCAGGTCGGCGCCAGCGGAGAAGCTTTTGCCGTTGGAGGCGAGAATCAGCGCGCGTACGCCGCCGCTATTGGCGAGCTTGTCGAAGGTCTCGCCCAGCTGGCGAATCAGATCGTCGTCAAAGGCATTGTGAATCTCGGGACGGTTCAGGGTTACCGTCGCGACGCCTTCGTTATCGATCTCGCACAGCATTTTATCGGTCATGTTCTTTCCTTAATTCGTATAGGTAGAGGGTTAGCCAGCGCAGCCAACATTCTACATGCGGAAAACGCCGAACTTGGTTTCCTCGGGTTCTTTGTGGGTGGCCGCGGCCAAGCACAAACCCAGTACCGTGCGGGTATCTTTGGGGTCGATCACACCGTCGTCCCACAGGCGTGCCGACGCGTAGTAAGGGTGCCCCTGGTGTTCGTAATCGTCGATGATCGGCTGCTTGAACTTGGCGATTTCTTCCTCGCTCCAGCTCTCGCCTTTTGCCGCCATCTGGTCGTTCTTGACCTGCGCGAGTACGCCGGCTGCCTGTTCACCGCCCATTACGGAGATACGCGCGTTGGGCCACATAAACAGGAAGTTGGGGTCGTAGGCTCGGCCGCACATGCCATAGTTGCCGGCACCGAAAGAGCCGCCGATCAAAATCGTGATCTTGGGTACCTTGGCGGTGGCCACAGCGGTCACCATCTTGGCGCCGTGCTTGGCGATACCGCCGGCTTCATATTGCTTGCCCACCATAAAGCCGGTGATGTTCTGCAGGAATACCAGCGGAATGTTGCGCTGTGCACACAACTCAATAAAGTGCGCCCCTTTTTGTGCGCTCTCGGCAAACAGGATGCCGTTGTTGGCGACGATGCCCACCGGGTAACCGTGAATACGCGCAAAGCCGGTCACCAGAGTGGTGCCGTACATCGCTTTGAATTCGTCAAACTCAGAACCGTCCACCACGCGCGCGATAATCTCGCGCACGTCGAAAGGCTGGCGTGAATCCGTCGGCACAATTCCGTAGATATCTTCTGGCGGGTATATCGGCTCGATCGGTTTCTTGATGTCCAGACCCGGACTCTTGACTCGGTTCAACTTGGCCACAGAATTGCGCGCGATCTGCAGCGCATGGGTATCGTTGTTGGCGAAGTGATCGGAAACCCCGGAAGTCTTACAGTGTACCTCGGCACCACCCAGCTCTTCGGCAGTAACCTCTTCGCCGGTAGCGGCTTTTACCAGCGGCGGGCCAGCGAGGAATATGGTGGCCTGTTCCTTCACCATAATGGACTCATCCGCCATGGCCGGCACATAGGCACCACCGGCGGTACAGCTGCCCATCACCACCGCGATTTGCGGGATGTTTTTTGCCGACAAGTTCGCCTGATTAAAGAAGATGCGCCCGAAATGTTCGCGATCCGGGAACACCTCATCCTGCCGCGGCAGGTTGGCGCCACCAGAATCCACCAGATAAATACACGGAAGATTGTTCTCGTCGGCAATGGCTTGTGCACGCAGGTGCTTCTTCACGGTAAGCGGATAATAGGTACCACCCTTCACCGTTGCATCGTTGGCCACAATCACACAGGGCTGGCCGGATACGGTACCGATACCGGTCAGAATTCCTGCCGCTGGCACGTCTTCACCGTACACATCGAAGGCGGCGAGCTGTGAGAACTCCAGGAAAGGGCTGCCGGGATCCAGCAGTGCATCAATACGATCACGCGGGAGCAGTTTGCCACGCGATACATGCTTCTCGCGCGCGCGCTCACTACCGCCCTTGGCGATGGTTTCCAGTTTCTCCCGCAGGTCGTCGACGATGCTTTGCATCTGTTCGCGGTTTTCCGCAAACGCGGGGTCGCGGGAATTAATCTTGGTCTGAATCTGATTCATAAAAAATACGAGGCCAATTCGTAGTCAGAACCTGGATGCGAAGGTGTTGTCGCCGTAGCCGCTTTTCCAGACCTTCTAAAACAGGGATGTTTTAGAAGAGCCCCCATGGATGGGTTCACGGCGTGTCTGGAAAAGCGGCTACGGCGGCAGCACCGCCACGGAATTTCAAAAAGTTATCGGGTCTCGTTAAACAACTCGCGCCCGATCAACATGCGACGAATCTCAGAAGTACCCGCGCCAATCTCATACAGCTTGGCATCGCGCAGCAGACGGCCGGTGGCGTATTCGTTGATATAGCCATTGCCGCCCAGGGTCTGAATCGCCTGCAGTGCCATCTGCGTGGCACGTTCCGCAGTAAACAGGATTACTGCCGCAGAATCCTTGCGCGAATCCTCACCGCGATCACAAGCCTGAGCCACCGCGTACAGATACGCGCGGCTCGCATTCAGGTCCGCATACATATCCGCAATCTTGCCCTGCATCAGCTGGAACTCACCGATCGCCTTGCCAAATTGCTTGCGCTCGTGAATGTACGGCACAACAACATCCATGCACGCCTGCATAATACCGACCGGGCCACCAGAGAGGATGGTGCGCTCGTAATCCAAGCCGCTCATCAGCACGCGCACGCCACCGTTTAGCTGACCCAGAATATTCTCTTCCGGCACCTCACAGTCCTCGAACACCAGCTCACAAGTGTTGGAGCCGCGCATGCCGAGCTTGTCCAGCTTCTGCGCCTGGGAGAAACCTTTAAACCCGCGTTCCACGATAAATG
The DNA here is from genome assembly GCF_001999945.1 of Microbulbifer agarilyticus. NCBI lineage: Bacteria > Pseudomonadati > Pseudomonadota > Gammaproteobacteria > Cellvibrionales > Microbulbiferaceae > Microbulbifer > Microbulbifer agarilyticus. The sequence continues at coordinate 3,872,874 of NZ_CP019650.1, read as the reverse complement.
CCGTGATACCACCGGAGCTGATGCCCGGTTCGGTACGCGCATAGATCACATAGGTGTGCGCATCCGGACCATTGGTGATCCACATCTTGTTGCCGTTCAGGATGAAACGGTCCCCCTTTTTTTCCGCCTTCAACTGCAGGCTCACCACATCGGAGCCCGAGTTCGGTTCACTCATGGCCAGCGCACCGATATGCTCACCGGAACACAGCTTCGGCAGGTACTTGGCTTTCTGCTCCGGGGTACCGTTCTTGCGAATCTGGTTTACACACAGGTTGGAGTGCGCGCCGTAGGACAGGCCGACAGAGGCCGACGCGCGCGAGATTTCTTCCATCGCCACCGCGTGGGCCAGATAACCCATATTCGAGCCGCCGTATTCTTCCTCCACGGTCATGCCCAGCAGGCCGAGTTCCCCAAACTTCTTCCACATATCCGCGGGAAACAGGTTGTCTTCGTCGATCTGTGCTGCGCGCGGGGCCAGTTCTGCCTGACAGAACTTGTAGACCATATCCCGCAGCATTTCGATGTCTTCGCCGAGGCCGAAGTTGAGAGTTGGGTAAGGCGTATTCATGGGTTGCTCCGCGATGACTCAGTCAGAGTGTTATTAGGTTGAAATTAGTTACTGTGTTCTTTGAGGGCCGCCTGGGTGCGGGCGGTGGCGTCATCCAGCTGCGCGAGCATCTTCTCGATATCGCGCTGCTGCTGGCGCAGTTGCTCGCGCTTGCTTTCGATACGCTCCAGCAGGCGGCTGAGCTGCTCTACATTGCCGTGGGCCGGGTCGTACATATCGATGATTTCCCGGCTCTCATCCAGAGAGAATCCCAGACGCTTGCCGCGCAGGATTAGCTTCAGGCGCACCCGGTCTTCCGGGGAATAAACCCGTGTCTGCCCACGCCGCTCCGGGCTGATCAGCCCCTTGTCTTCATAAAAGCGGATGGTACGGGTGGTAATCCCGAACTCCTGGGCCAGCTCAGAAATGCTGAAACTGTCGGCGCTATTGGTGGCGGTGGCGTTCATTTGCGGTCCTCTGATCTTCCCGAAGTCTAGTTGACGTTTACGTTAACGTAAACGTCAATATGGGCCGGAATGTGACCGAAATAGTCTTTGTCGTCTTCATGGGGCGCAGGTGGGGGTGATTTGGGCGCCAGGGTGCAGAGACTGCGGGACCTGTAGCGGAGGTAATGTTTTCGCTGAAAGCGGGAAATTTTATGTAAGGTTTTCGTCCCGCTGGGTACAGTAGCCCGTATCAACCGCTGCCAGTGATGGCCCAGCGGCCCATTTCAACGGATAGATAACGATAACTTGGACACTCGGGAACAGATCTTTCAGCAGCTGGTGGATGAATGCGGCGGCGGTATTGCCCGTGTCGCGGGTAGCTACGTGCGCAATCGGTCGGAGCAGGAAGATCTCGTGCAAGAGATCTGGATGGCCATCTGGCGGGCACTGCCGAATTTCCGCGGCGATTCGAGCTTGCGCACCTTTGTCTACCGCATTGCCCACAACCGCAGCGTGACCCAGTTGGTCCGACGACGTGACACTGGTGACAGCGACCTGCTGGAAAGTGTGTGTGACGAGCGGCCGGGACCGGAGGGCAGTCTGATTCAGGCGCGGGATGCAGAGAGGCTGATGCGCGCGGTGGCGCAGCTGCCACTGGGCATGCGCCAGGTACTGAGCCTGCGCTTTGAGGGGCTCAGCTACAGCGAGATATCCGAAGTGTTGGGTATTAGTGAATCCAATGTGGCGGTGCGCCTGAATCGTGCCCGCGAGCGCTTGAATACAAAATTGGGTAAGACGGTATGAGTGGCGACGCAAACAACAAGCTGACAAACGATACGGCAGAAAATGACGAGCTGCAGGCCCTCGCGGAAGTGTGGCAACAGACGACAGTTGCGCCGCCGGTACCAGACGTTATTCGCAGCAGGATTCGTCGCGAGGAGCGGAAGATGCGCTTGTACGCGCTGCTCGAATGGGGCGCGGCAATAGTGGTCGGGTTTTTCGGAATTTACCTGATGCTGACCAGTGAGGTGCGCGACGCACCGTGGCGTGCGCTGCTGGTACTGGTGTTGTTGATCGGGGCAATGGCGTTCTCGGTCTCCAATCGTCGAGGCTTGTCGGCGCCGCTGGAAGAAACCACGCAGGCGTATCTGGAGCGCGCGCGGCTGCGGTTGGTGCGCAAGCGTCGCACCCTGCAATTCGCATGGCTGCTGTTTATAGCAGAGCTGGTGATTCTTGCGCTGTGGCAGTGGCTGTCGCAATTTGGTTGGCTGGAGCCCATCTTCGGGCAAGACAGTGCAGCCAGCATTGGCCTGCTCGGTGTTTTTACCCTGGCGATGGCTGTGTGGAGCCTGTGGTATTGGCGCCGTATACAGCGCAGCGCACAGCAGATTGATCGCTGGCAGCGAGAAAATAAGGCGATCAACGAAAAGTAAAAAAATCAGAAAATAAGTTGTAAGAAAGTTTTGTTCACCGGTACTAAAGCAAACGTCGATCGAACAACCTGATTCAATTTTCCATCAGATATAGAGACCTTGCTTATGTTGTCGAACCTTGAACAAAAAACCCAGGATTTCCTCGAGCTACTGTCGGGACTGGACCCAGTGCAGACCGCGATCTTTGTGGTGTTTTTCTTTGCGGTGTGGTTTTTGCCGAGCCTGCTGGCGATCTTTTTCAATCGCAAGCATTTGGGGAAAATCTTTCTCGCCAATGTGCCCGCAGGACTGTCGTGGATTGCCTGGGTAGCGTTACTGGTGTGGGCGGTGACGGGAAAGCTCAGCGGCAAGCTGGCGAAGAAGTACGAGTCCCAGCAGGTATCCGCCAGCTAACCTTTGCAGGCTAAGGCATAAGTAGTAAGGCCTTCGCTCATACGCAAATGAACACTGCGTATAAGCGAAGCTCGGCGGCAGACTAATTACTGATTGCTGGGCAACATTTCTGTGGCCAGATAATCGCGGTAATAGGCGCTCGCCAGTAGTTGCTTGGCCTCTTCGATGTCCGGCGCGAAGTAGCGGTCCTTGTCATAGAAAGGTACGCGCTCGCGCAGGGCGGCCTTGGCATTTTCTAGTTTGTCGGTGGTTTTCAGTGGCGCGCGGAAGTCGAGGCCCTGACAAGCGGCCAGCAATTCCACCGCGAGAATCCCGCAAGTGTTGTCGGCCATATCGCGCAGGCGACGACCGGCGAAGGTGGCCATGGAAACATGGTCTTCCTGGTTGGCGGAGGTAGGCAGTGAATCGACGCTCGCTGGATGGGCGAAGGTTTTGTTTTCACTGGCCAGCGCTGCAGAGGTCACCTGGGCAATCATAAAGCCGGAGTTCACCCCGCCGTTGTCCACCAGGAAGGGTGGCAAGCCGGAGAGGTTGGAATCAATCAGCAGCGCCATGCGGCGCTCGGACAGGGAACCGATTTCGGCAATGGCCAGGGCCAAATTGTCGGCAACCATGGCTACCGGCTCCGCGTGGAAGTTACCACCGGAAATGATGTCGGAGTTTTCCGGGTTTTCCTCGTCGGTAAACACTAGCGGGTTATCGGAAACACCGTTGGCTTCCGCCAGCAATACCTCGGCGGCAAAGCGGATCTGCTGCAGGCACGCGCCCATTACCTGTGGCTGACAGCGCAGGGAGTAGGGGTCTTGCACCTTTTCACAGTTTTCATGGGAGTCGCCGATGTCACTGGCCGTGCCGAGCAGGTCGCGGTAGCTGGCGGCGACGTCGCGCTGGGCAACCTGTCCGCGCGCTGCGTGAATGCGGTCGTCGAACGGGCGACGTGAGCCCTTGGCCGCTTCCAGGGTCAGTGCGCCGGTTACCACCGCGCTGGCAAACAGATCTTCCGCAGCAAACATGCCTTCCAGTGTGAAGGCAGTGGAGGCCTGGGTACCGTTCAGCAGTGCCAGCCCTTCCTTCGGCGCCAGTACCAGCGGCGTCATGCCGGCAAAGTTCAGGCCCTCGGCGGCAGACTTGCGTTCGCCATTGATAAAGCACTCACCTTCGCCAAGCAGTACCACGCTCATATGCGACAGCGGCGCCAGGTCGCCGGAGGCACCCACGGAACCTTTTTCCGGAATTGCCGGGTAAACGCCGGCGTTTACCAGCTTGATCAGAGCCTCGATCACTTCCAGGCGGATGCCGGAAAAACCGCGCGCGAGGGAGTTGATCTTCAATACCATCAGCAGGCGCACGGTGTTGGGATCCATAAAGTTGCCGGTACCGGCCGCGTGCGACAGTACGATGGCGCGCTGCAGGGTTTCCAGGTCTTTCTTTTCGATACGGGTGTTGGCCAGCAGGCCAAATCCGGTATTGATGCCGTATACGGTGCGGCCCTGTTCGATCACATCCGCCACGGTTTTTGCCGAGGCCTTGATGGCCGCGTGGGCGTCTTTGTGTAGCGACAGCTGCACCGGTTCCCGTGCAACGCGGCGCAGTTGTTCCAGGCTCAATTGGCCCGGGATAATTTCCAGTTGATACATAATCTTTCTACCGCAAATCTCTTCGCAAAATTTTTTAGTCTTTGAGCATCGGCAGGTCGAGGCCCTGCTCCCGTGCGCAGTTCTTGGCGATGTCATAGCCCGCGTCGGCGTGGCGCATAACACCGGTGGCCGGGTCATTCCACAGCACACGTTCGATGCGTTTGCGCGCGGCTTCGGTTCCGTCACACACAATCACCACACCGGAGTGCTGGGAGAAGCCCATGCCCACACCACCACCGTGGTGCAGGCTGACCCAGGTGGCGCCGCTGGCGGTATTCAGCAGTGCGTTCAGCAGGGGCCAGTCGGAGACGGCGTCGCTGCCGTCCATCATGGATTCGGTTTCGCGGTTGGGGCTGGCAACGGAGCCGCTGTCCAGGTGATCGCGACCGATTACTACCGGGGCTTCCAGTTCGCCGTTGGCCACCATTTCGTTAAAGGCGAGCGCCAAGCGCGCACGGTCTTTCAGGCCTACCCAGCAGATACGTGCCGGCAGTCCCTGGAACTGAATGCGCTCGCGCGCCATATCCAGCCAGTTGTGCAGTTGCGGATTGTCCGGGATTAGTTCCTTTACCTTGGCGTCGGTTTTGTAAATATCTTCCGGGTTGCCGGACAGGGCTGCCCAGCGGAACGGGCCGATGCCTTCACAGAACAGTGGGCGGATATAGGCGGGTACAAAGCCCGGGAAGTCGAAGGCGTTTTCCACACCTACTTCGAAGGCCATCTGGCGGATGTTGTTGCCGTAGTCGAGTGTGGCCGCACCGCGTTCCTGTAGAGCGAGCATGGCTTCGACCTGAATGCCCATGGATTTTTTCGCAGCCTTTACCACGGCCGCTTCGTCTTTCTGACGCATCTCGGCGGCGTGTTCCATGCTCCAGCCTTTCGGCAGGTAGCCGTTCAGCGGGTCGTGGGCAGAGGTCTGGTCGGTAACGCAATCGGGGAGGATGCCGCGCTCGACAATTTCCGGGAAGACGTCGGCGGCGTTGCCGAGCAGGCCCACGGAAATGGCTTCGCCTTTTTCCATGGCGTCGTTGATCATCGCCAGGGCTTCGTCGAGGCTGGTGGCTTTTTTATCCACATAACCGGTGCGCAGGCGGAAGTCGATGCGGGTTTCGTCGCACTCGACGGCGATCATGCAGAAGCCGGCCATGGTGGCGGCGAGTGGCTGGGCACCGCCCATGCCGCCGAGGCCACCGGTGAGAACCCATTTGCCTCTTGCCCCGCTTCCGCTTGTAGCTCCGCCGTCGAAATGTTTGCGCGCTACCGCGGCGAAAGTTTCGTAGGTGCCCTGAACAATGCCTTGGGAACCAATGTAAATCCACGAGCCAGCGGTCATCTGGCCGTACATGGCGAGGCCTTTTTTATCCAGCTCGTTGAAGTGTTCCCAGTTGGCCCAGTGGGGTACAAGGTTGGAGTTGGCGATCAGTACACGAGGCGCGTCGGCGTGGGTTTTGAATACGCCGACGGGTTTGCCGGATTGCACCAACAGGGTTTCGTCATCTTCGAGGCGTTGCAGCACTTCGACGATTTTGTCGTAGCACTCCCAGTCGCGCGCGGCGCGGCCGATACCGCCGTATACCACGAGGTCTTCTGGGCGTTCGGCAACGTCGGGGTGCAGGTTGTTCATAAGCATGCGCAGCGGGGCTTCGGTGAGCCAGCTTTTTGCATTTAGTTTGGTGCCGGTGGGTGCGGCAATCTTGCGGCTAGGGTCGTGACGTTTGTCGGTCATGGTTGCCTCGTCTGTTCCAAATTCTCTGGATAGTTTGAATTGGAGTTTCTTGGGGCTTTTGGCCCCGGGGTTCATTTGTGTGTCTTGTGGCGGCAGGCCACCGGGTAAGAGTTTTCAGGACCGGGCTAGGCGCCCCCCAGCGAGTACATCCATGTACGCTTCGGCGCCGCCATCCATGGCGACGACGATCCTGAAAACTCTTACCCGGCAGCCTGCCTTCAATTCGGCTTCTGTACTGCGTAGTGGCAGGCCCTCTAAAACCTCAGCTGTGCCCCGAGTCGGTATCGATTTCCCGGGTGTACCAGCCGTGCAAAACTCACAGTGCCCGCACGGCTCATGGTGCGCCGCCAGATCTGCAGGCAGGCGTTTCCGCTAGTGATTTCCAAAGCCTCTGCCACAGTGACGTCAGCGCCAATGGCTTCTACCGTGGTATCGGCTTCGGTCAAAGGGGCCACGCGGGTCAGGTATTCATTTGGTGTGGCCGCACTGAAGTCCTGTTGCAGGTATTCCGGCACCAGTGTGGGGTTGGTATAGCGTTCTTCGAACTGAATTGGCAGGCCGTTATCCAAGTGCACGATGATCGAGTGATACACCGCCGCGCCTTCGGCGAGCCCCAGGGCAACGGCCACTTCCGTGCTGGCGGTGGTCTGTTCTAATTTCAGAATGCGATTACCGTAGCTGTGACCACGTGCGGCAACTTCGTCGGCGATATTGCGGACTTCCAACAGAGAACCGGCCGGTACCGGTTCTGCCACGAAGGTACCGAGGCCTTGGGAGCGGATGAGCACGCCTTCGTCGGTGAGCTCTGACAGGGCGCGACGGGCGGTCATGCGGCTGACGTTGAAGTCTTGGGCGAGCTGGTTCTCCGAGGGCACACGAAAGTGAGCCGGCCACTCACCGGATTCGATCTGCGCGCGGATGTGTGCCTTGATTGCGGCATAGCGCGGTTGGCTGCTGGCTCCGGTGGTCGTGATAGAAATCTGACTGCTCATACTTGTGTGGTCTTTGCCTGCTCGGTTAAAGTGGCTACCATCTTGTACATTCTTGTATATACAAGCTCGGTTGGGGCCAACTATGGATTCGGTGAGGCTGGCTGTCAATAGTTGGCCTAGAGGGCAGGGCTCTCAGCTGCTCGAATCTGAAAAACTGAGCGGAGTGCAGGTGCTTATTCTGAAGGGCTGGCGCTGGGGTGGGGTTTTCGGGAGCGTCACAAACAGGATGTTTGTGCCGCAGCGCCCAGGGATGGGTTTACAGCGGTCCCGAAAGCCCCACCCCAGTGACTGCCCGCCACAATGCGAGGCCAGTGCTCCAAGTGAGAATCCGCGCCAAATCCCCCCAACAGGGCTATGGTTACAAATAACGCCAATTCAGTGAGCGACTATGACTGAACGCTGTGATCTTCTGATTACTAATGTCCACGCGGCCACGATGGATCCGTCTCTGCCCGGCGCCTATGGTGCGGTGGAAGACGCCGCGGTGGCGGTCACGGGCAACAAAATTGTCTGGATCGGCCCGCGCCGGGAACTGCCGGAAACTGCGGCGGACCTGGTGATTGATGGTGAGGGGCAGTGGCTGACCCCGGGACTGATCGACTGCCACACCCATCTGGTATACGGTGGCCACCGTGCCAGCGAATTCGCCCGGCGTTTGGGTGGTGAAAGTTACGAAGATGTCGCCCGCGCCGGCGGCGGCATCCTGTCTACCGTGCGCGCTACTCGCGCCGCCAGTGCCGAAGAGCTTTACCACGCCGCTGAGCCGCGTCTGAAAGCCCTGATGAGCGAAGGGGTCACCACCCTGGAAATCAAATCCGGCTATGGCCTCGACCTCGACAATGAATTGAAGCAGCTGCGCGTGGCGCGCCGCCTCGCCCAGCACTACCCGGTGAACATCCTCACCACTTGCCTCGCCGCCCATGCCCTGCCACCGGAGTACGATGGTCGCGCCGACGAATACATCGACCTGGTGTGCAACGAAATTTTGCCTGCGGTCGTCCGGGAACAGTTGGCCGATGCGGTGGACATGTTTTGTGAAAACATCGCCTTCTCAGTGGAGCAGTGCCAGCGCGTAATCAGCGCGGCACGCAAGCTCGATTTGCCGGTCAAAGTGCACGCGGAACAGCTCGCCTCCACCGGCGCCACCAAGATGGCAGCCTGTGCCGGCGCGTTGTCGGTGGAGCATATTGAATACATTACCGACGAGGATGTCGCGGCGATGGCGGAGAGTGGTACCGCTGCGGTATTGCTGCCCGGGGCCTTTTACACACTGAAGGAAACCCGCGTACCACCGGTGGACAAGTTGCGTGCGGCCGGCGTGCCCATGGCGATTTCCACCGATTTAAATCCGGGTAGCTGTCCGATCGCCTCGCTGCGTTTGATGATGAATATGGGCTGTAACCTGTTCGGGCTGACCCCGGCAGAAGCGCTCGCCGGCGTGACGCGTTCCGCGGCGCGCGCACTGGGGATTTGTTGCTCGCGGGGCGTGTTACGCCCGGGGCTGCGCGCAGATATGGCGCTGTGGCCGATGGAAACGCCGGACCAGCTTGCCTATGAGGTGGGTGCGCTGAAACCCGCGGAAATGTTTTTAGGGGGACAACATGTTACAGCTGGCTGATATGCGCCTGTGGAGTGGCCGCGTTGATGGTGAAGACGGCCAGGCGGGTAAGCGCTGGCACCAGGACATAGTGCCGCTGCATCTGGACAGTCCGCCGGGATTCTCGATTCTTGGCTTTGCCAGTGACGAAGGTGTGCGCCGCAACAAGGGGCGTATCGGTGCCGCCAAGGGCCCGCGCATCCTGCGTCTGGCGCTGGCCAACTTGCCCAAGACCTTCAGTCCGCCGTTGTACGATGCGGGCAATGTGCGCGTGGAAAAGGACGATCTGGAATCCGGGCAGGCGATGCTTGGCGCGCGGATTACCGAACTTATGAGTGCCGGGCACTTTCCCATGGTGCTTGGTGGTGGCCACGAGATCGCCTACGGCAGTTACCAGGGTATCGCGCGCTGGATGCGTGAGCAGCACCGGGACAAAACCCTGGGTATTATCAATTTCGACGCCCATCTGGATATCCGACTGCCGGCCCCGCAGGGTTCATCCGGTACCCCGTTTTATCAGATCGCGGAACAGTGCGACCTGAATGGCCGCCCATTCAATTACCTCTGCGTCGGCGCTGCGGCAACCGCAAATACCCCGGCGCTGTATCAGCGTGCAGAAGAGCTGGGTGCGCAGGTCATTTCTGATCGGGAGATCGTGCCCTGGCGTATCGAGCTGGTACAGCGGCAGATCGCCGACTTTATCGACCGCGTGGATTTCGTGTACCTGACCATCGACCTGGACTTCCTGCCCGCGGCGGTCATGCCTGCGGTGAGTGCTCCCGCCGGTCGCGGTGTGGCCTTCGAGTTGTTCGAGCCGCTGCTGGATACGGTGCTGGAATCGAAGAAGGTCTGTCTGGCGGACATCGCCGAGTTTAACCCTTACTTCGACATTGAAGATCACGCAGCGCGCACCGCCGCACGGGTAGTGTTTCAGATTGCCAATGGCATAAAGGGCTGATGCGGATACCGCCCGCGGTAGCATCAGGGTGACGGTAACTGCCGTTCCGGTGGCGAGGGCGGTGCCGGCTCTTCCACCGGCAATTGCCGCGGTGGCCTCCGCGCATCCAGGTAGCGCTTGATATAGGGCTTGTGGGTGTAAATCACATCTTCCGGCAGGCGGTGTAGGTCAAAGAAGCGGTAGCCATAGATTTCACCGTCGCGGATCGCCACCTGCTTGTCTTTCAAGCGCCCGCGAATGGCGATATTGATAATCCCCGAGCGCGGTACCTTGTCGACTTCGAGCACCTCGAAATCGTCGATCTTGATATCCAGCTCTTCGCGCAGTTCGCGGCGCGCCGATTCTTCAAACGATTCATTGCGCTCCACCCAGCCACCGGGCAGGGACCACTTGTCCTGATAGGTGTGGCGCACCAGCAGCAGTTGATTATTGCGCTCGACGAAATACACCATCCCCACCACAAACTTGTCTGTCAGGGCGTAGGAAATATTCCAGCGGATCTTGGGGGGAAGTTTGCGGTACAGCTCGTACTTCAGTCCCGGAAAAGCCACGAATGCCCCTGCCGCCAGTACACCGAGTACCAGCAGAAAGAGAAAGCTTTTTAAGACGAAAGATCGCATGGGTCCGGTACGGCTTATCTCGCGGTCATTAATGACTCAAAACCAAGCGCCAGAGCCCGTTGCATTGCGGAGGTTCTGAGGCTGAGTGCACAGTGGGTAAAGTGTATCCGACAGTGGTGGCATGTTTCGAGCGCTAGTTTGTATGCACATTTAAGGTGCAGGCACTAAGGCGGGAAGTTATTCCGGCTAAACTGCACTTTATCCCGGGTATATGGTCAGACAAAAAACACGCCCACGAGTTTCCGTCGCCAGGTAGTCTGCACAATAAGGAAGACAAGATGTCGCTCTCTCTGTTTACTTCACGCTCGCTGAAGAGTCTGGTTGCCGGTGCCGGCGTTATCCTGGGAGGTATGGCGAACGCAGAGTCTGGCGTGAAAATTAGCGCGGATCAGCTGGAAGCCGCAGTGGTCGAAGCGATTCAGCCCGTGGTGGAGAAATATCAGGTGCCAGGTATGGCGCTGGCCCTCACCATCGATGGCGAAGCGCACTTTTTCAACTTGGGAGAAACCGCGCTGGAGGATGGCGCGCCAATAACCGAGCACACACTGTTCGAGGTGGGGTCGGTCAGCAAGACCTTTACCGCCACACTGGCAGCATACGCAGAAGTCAAAGGGGCACTGGATTTTGCCAAGCCTGTGAGCACTTACCTGCCGCCGCTGCGCGGCAGTGCCATGGATCGCGTATCGGTACTCAATCTCGCCACCCACACCGCTGGGCACTTCCCGCTACAGGTTCCATCGGAGGTGCAGGACGAGGAACAGTTGCTCAGTTATTTTCGCGACTGGCAACCGCAGTACAGCCCCGGCAGCAAACGGACGTATTCCAATCCGGGTAGCGGCCTGCTGGGCCTGGTTGCCGCACGCAGCCTGAACCAGCCGTTTGCCGAGGCAATGGATCAGCATATTTTTCGTGGCCTGGGTTTGTCTGAGACCTACGTGCAGGTCCCTGCTGAAAAAATGCTGGATTACGCCGAGGGGCACAATCGGCGACACGAGCCGGTGCGGGTAAATATGGGCCTGCTCGGTGAAGAGGCCTATGGCGTGCGCGCCAGTGCCGCAGATTTGACCCGCTATATTGCCGCGCAGATGCAACTGGTGAAGGTCGATGAAGACCTGCAACGGGCACTGGAAAAAACGCGCAGCGGTTATTTCAGCACCAAGTATTACGTGCAGGATATGGTTTGGGAGCAGTATGCCCTGCCGCTGGAACGAACCCGGCTGCTCGCGGGCAACAACTGGAAGAACATCAACGGCGACCGGCCGGTAGATGCAATCCAGCCGCCCATGGCGCCACAGCAAAATGTGCTGATTAACAAGACGGGGTCCACCGGGGGCTTTTCCACCTATGTTGCGTTTATTCCCCAGCAGCGGTTTGGTTTTGTGATGCTGGCGAATAAATACTTTCCCAATCAGGCACGCGTCGAGATGCTGTATGCCCTGTTGCAGTCGCTGCTGCCCGCGGTTGTGGCAGAACCCGCTGATGCTACAGAATAATCGGTAGCACCTTTTACGTGCGGCCGGATCTGCCGCAGAATGAACGGATGAGCCTTACATCAGAACAGCAAGCACCAGCGAAGTCGTCTGCCAGCGCGCTGGTGCGCAGTGGGTTTATTCTGGATCCAACCTGTGAGCATCACGACTCCGCGGGCTTCTATCAAGCCGGTTGTGGTTTCGATGTCGATCGATACCAGCCCTCACTCTTTGCAGAAGCCGGCATCCTGTTGCCCGCTCAGATTGCGCGGGCGGTGCCGCAGCGTCAGGCAGAATTCCTTGCGGGTCGTTATCTCGCCCACAGCATACTTGGCGAACTCCACTCGCCGAATCGGGAAGCGCCGCACATAGGCATCGGCGAACGGCGCGATCCGGTGTGGCCGAAAGGGGTGGTGGGCAGTATCACTCACTGCGGTAGCGAGGCCGCCTGTGTGCTGGCAAGTAAGACGCGCCTGCACTACCTGGGCATCGACCGTGAAAACTGGATGACCCAGAACGTGTACGAAGAGGTAGCGTGTTCCATTCTGGATGCGGACGAGCTGACGCGACTCGCCGACGTGCACCTGCCCTCCGCGCAGGCGGCGACCCTGATCTTTTCGGCCAAGGAGAGCCTGTTCAAGGCGCTGTACCCGACTGTGCAGTGTTACTTTGGATTCGACTGCGCGAGGCTGGTATCCGTCGATATGGATAAACGCAATCTGGTGCTGCAATTGCGCGACGATTTTGCACGAAGGTACCAATTGCAGAGAGATTATTTGGTTTCCTTCCGTGTCTTGTCAGTCGGGATAGAAACCCTGACGCTGGGGCGTGTCGCTAACCCGCAATAATGCGCTTTTCGCAAAGCGCAGCAAAATGAATCTGCAGACGCAGATAATGCGTAGAAATTACTAAAGGGCGGTTATTTCTGCGAGGTTTGGCGCAATTCACAGCATTGCGCTGTATACGGCGCCAAGCTAGCATAAACCTTGTACGATTGACCAATAATTGACCATTGTATAGGGTTCGTATTCCGTGCATTTAGTGCCCTGATTTTACTCTCTTGAGGTTTCGACATGGTTTCCAGCAGCGGAGCTGGCGAGAACACGCCCACAGCCCCCAGCGCTAAGCCCTCCTCTGTGAACAAGAAGGCAGAGAAGCGTGAAGTCGCCATGGCGAAAATTCTCAATGCCACTCTGGATCTCATCGCGCGCAAGGGGCTGGCAGCCCTGTCTCACCGGTCGATTGCCAGTGAAGCGGGTGTGCAGCTGGCGATGACCACCTATTACTTCGGAACCATCGACAATATCCTGGTCGAGGCTTTCCGGGAGTACAGAAAGTCCATGGAACCCGTGAATATGGGTATCGTGGTGTCCTATTCTGAATTGCTGGCGAGATGTGTGGACGACCAGAACGAGCTGGCGGATCGCGATGCTTATATTGAGGGACTCGCGGATATTTTTGCCCAGCTCATCGATACCGGCCCTACTACCCGTTTGCGCCAGTTACAGATTGAGTGCCAATACCTGTACGAGCAGCACCCGTCCCCTGCATTGGCCAAAGAGATCCAGTCTTACAACGACGAGCTCACTGGCCACGCCCGCGAATTTATTGCGCCGCTGGCAACCCGCTCTCCCGATTTGGATGCACAGATGTTCCTGTGGATGATCCAGAGCCTGGAGTTCTCGCAAGTCACCAGCGTCGGTATCAAGGGGCAGTCCAGCCGCGACGTGCTGGTGCGTATGCTGCGCGGCTTTCTAGTTTAACTCGTCTAACTAGTCTGACCCGCTGTTTCTGAATACCTAGTCCGGCCGCCAAATGCGCGGCCGCGCAAAATTGCGTAAGCTTGCGGCCCATTCCCGATTGATAGCCGACTGATTGTTGACTGATAGCCGAGCCCGAGTTTTGCGCCCCTACAATCCTCCCTCTGATCCCCTTCTGGATGTCGTATACAGCGATGCCCACCTGTTGGTGCTGGATAAGCCCAGCGGCTTGCTCACCGTGCCCGGCCGCGATCCTGCGCACAAAGACAGTCTGGCGCTGCGCGCGCAGGAAGAATATCCACAGGCATTGATTGTGCACCGGCTGGATATGGATACCTCGGGTCTGGTGGTGATGGCGCTGGGGGCTGAGGTGCACCGACAGTTGAGCACCCTGTTTCAGAATCGAAAGGTAGAGAAAAGTTACCTGGCGCGGGTCTGGGGCGAGCCCGCGCAGCATGAGGGCGAAGTCGATCTGCCGCTTATTTGCGACTGGCCAAATCGGCCGCGGCAGAAGGTCTGTTTTGAATCTGGCAAGCGGTCCCTGACCCGCTGGGAAAAACTCGACAGCGACGGGCGCACCAGTTTAATAAAGCTGACCCCGGTAACCGGTCGCTCACATCAATTGCGGGTGCACATGCAGGCCCTTGGGTATCCAATACTCGGCGATCCGTTTTACGCACAACCCGAGGCACGCGCCGCGGCATCGAGGCTTTTGTTGCATGCACAGGAGCTGGGCTTCGAACACCCGGTACTGGAAAAGGAGGTGCACTTTTTGTGTAACCCCGGAGAAGATTTTCTCGAGCTCGGTCCCTAGGTTTACAGATACCCAAACGAAAAAGGGCGATCCAGTGGATCGCCCTTTTTTATTGCTCGGGATTATTACCCGTACTTATTACCTGGGTAACTACTTCTTACCCTTCATTGCCGCCGCCAGCAGGTCGCCCATACTGCCGCGTCCACCGTTGCCGCCGCCCTGTTGCTGGCGGCTGCGGTTATTGTGCCGCTGGGCTTGGCGGCTTTCACGGTGATCACCACGCTTCACGCCGCCGCTGCCCTGTTCGCCGGGCTCGTCAGACATGCGCATGGACAGGCCGATACGCTTGCGCGCCACGTCCACTTCCATCACCTTCACCTTGACGATGTCGTTCGCCTTGACCACTTCGTGTGGGTCTTTGACGAACTTCTCCGACAGCGCAGAGATATGTACCAGGCCATCCTGGTGCACACCGATATCCACAAAGGCACCGAAGTTGGTGACGTTGGTGACGGTGCCTTCCAGTACCATGCCCGGGCGCAGGTCTTTGATTTCCTCGACACCGTCCTCGAACTTGGCCGTGCGGAATTCCGGGCGCGGGTCGCGGCCGGGTTTTTCCAGTTCACTGATAATGTCTTTCACCGTCGGTACACCGAACTTCTCATCGGTGTAGTCCGCCGGGTTCAGGCGGCGCAGGAAGGCGGAGTCGCCGACCAGGCCGTTGATCTCGCGGCCGTTCTTCTCGGCGATACGCTTGACCACGATGTAGGACTCCGGGTGTACCCCGGAACGGTCCAGCGGATTCTCGCCGTTATTGATGCGCAGGAAGCCCGCGGCCTGCTCGAAAGCCTTGGGCCCAAGGCGCGGGACTTCTTTCAGCTGGTCGCGGTTTTTGAAGGCACCGTTCATATCGCGATAGGTGACGATGTTTGCGGCAATGGATGCACTCAGGCCAGACACACGGGTCAGCAACGGAGCGGAGGCGGAGTTCAGTTCGGCACCCACGCCGTTCACACAGTCCTCTACTACCGCGTCCAGGGAGCGGGCCAGCTGGGATTGGGACACGTCGTGCTGGTACTGGCCCACACCGATGGACTTGGGCTCGATCTTCACCAGCTCCGCCAGCGGGTCCTGCAGGCGGCGGGCGATAGAAATTGCCCCGCGGATGGTTACGTCCAGATCCGGGAATTCCTTGGCGGCAAACTCGGAGGCGGAGTACACGGATGCACCGGCCTCGTTCACCATTACCTTCTGTGCGGTCAGTTTGAACTGCTTGATGGTCTCGCCGACAAACTTGTCGGTCTCGCGGCTGGCGGTGCCGTTGCCGATGGCGATCAGGCCCACGTCGTATTTCTTGCACAGCGCGGCGATGACCGCGGCGGACTCGGCCAGTTTGTTCTGCGGCGGGTTGGGGTAAATCGCGGTGTGGTCAAGCACCTTGCCGGTGGCGTCTACCACGGCCACTTTCACCCCAGTACGCAGGCCCGGGTCCAGGCCGATAGTGGCCTTTTGGCCAGCGGGGGCGGCCAGTAGCAGATCCTTGAGGTTGCGGGAGAAGACCTTGATGGCTTCCTCTTCGGCTTTTTCGCGCAGCTGACCCAGCAGGTCGGTTTCCAGGCTGGTGAGCAGCTTGATGCGCCAGGTCCAGCGCACCACTTCACCCAGCCATTTGTCGGCGGGGCGGCCCTGGTCTTCGATGTCCACATGGCGCGCAATCACGGTTTCGCAGGGATGTCCGGCGGTGGCCGGGCGCTCTTCGTCGCCCTCCAGTCCCAGATTGATGGCCAGGATGCCTTCGTTGCGGCCGCGGAAGATTGCCAGCGCGCGGTGGCTCGGTACCCTGGACCAGTCTTCGCCGTATTCGAAGTAGTCGCGGAACTTGGCGCCTTCCTCTTCCTTGCCATCCAGCAGCTTGGACTTTACCTGACCATCACGACTCAGGAAGTCACGCAGCTTGCCCAGCAGCTCGGCGTCTTCGGCGAAACGCTCCATGAGGATGAACTTGGCACCGTCAAGCGCGGCCTTGATGTCTTTCACATGCAGGGCGGCGTCTTCGTTATCGGTATTGAGGTATTTTTGCGCCTCTTCTTCCGGGTTCAGTGCCGGGTTGCCGTACAGGTCGTCGGCCAGTGGTTCGAGGCCCGCTTCGATGGCGATCTGGCCCTTGGTGCGGCGCTTGGGCTTGTAAGGCAGGTAGAGGTCTTCAAGGCGGTTCTTGGTATCGGCCGCGTTGATCTGCTGGGCCAGTTCGGGCGTAAGTTTGCCCTGCTCGTCGATGCTTTTCAGGATGGCCGCGCGGCGCTCTTCCATCTCGCGCAGATAGCGCAGGCGCTCTTCCAGGGTGCGCAACTGGGTGTCATCCAGCTCCCCGGTCACCTCTTTCCGGTAGCGGGCAATAAAGGGCACGGTCGCGCCTTCATCCAGCAGTCCCACGGCGGCAGCCACCTGTTGTGGGCGCACGTTCAGTTCTTCGGCGATACGGGCGTTGATATCCAACATCTTGTTATCTACTTCCTCAATGTCACATCAGGTGTTTTGCGGTGGGGAAATCGAGAGCTGACAGCTCGTGCCCGACCAAAAAAATCGGCGGCCATTATGGGCCATGCGGCGGCGGTCACCAAGGTGGAAAGTGGTTCGATTTCTCAGTGCGGAAGCCGCCTGCTGACGGTTTGCGATCAACTGGAATTTTGCTGCGGTGTTCTGAAGCTGGCACTGGTTCCAATACGCTGTCAGCCCTGTAGAATGCGCAACTAGTTAAATTTTGATCAATGGGACAGCTGTGAATCCTTCGAACAAACGCTCTAGCAAGAATAAAGTTTTGGGTCTTGTGGTTCTAATTGGTGGCGCTGCGGTAGCTGCAGTCATCGCCCTTGCCCCGAAGCCAGAGGAAAAAGTTGCCGAAGCTGCGGTGCCGCCGGTGGCGGATATCCTGTATGCCGAGCCCGGCCGCCACACCCTGCTGGTACCGAGTCAGGGCTCGGTACATGCCCGCCACGAGATTGAAGTTGTGGCCCGTGTGGGTGGTGTCATCGAAAGTGTCAGTGACGGCTTTGTTGCCGGTGGCTTCTTCCAAAAAAGCGATTCCCTGCTGCAAATCGAGCCCGCTGACTACCGTCATCAGCTGACCCGCTCCCAGTCGCAGGTCGCCAATGCCGCGGCGGCCCTGGCCCAGGAAGAAGGGCGTGCCAAGCAGGCCAAGCGCGAATGGCGCGACCTGGGCAGTGAGGCCGCCAACAATCTGTTCCTGCGCAAGCCACAGCTGGCTGCGGCCAAGGCGGAGCTTGCAGCCGCCAAGGCCGATCGCGACCAGGCCAAGCTGAACCTGGAGCGCACCGCGGTCAAAGCGCCGTTTGCCGGCCGTGTGGTGGAAACTTTGGTAGACATCGGCCAGTACGTGACTGCGGGCACCAAGCTCGCCCGTATCCACAGTGTGGGCATCGCCGAAGTGCGCCTGCCTTTGACCGACCACCAATTGTCGCTCCTCGAGCTGCCCCTTGGTCGCGCTATTGAGAATGGCCCGGCGGTGCGCCTGAGTGCCAACCTCGCCGGTCAGCCCCGCGAGTGGCGAGGTCAGATCGTGCGCACCGAGGCGGCGATCGATCCCAACAGCCGCTTCGTGTACGCCGTGGCCCAGGTGCCGAACCCGTATCAGGGCGATGCACCGCTGATCAACGGTCTGTTCGTGGAAGCGCACATTGCCGGTAAAACCTACGACGACATCACCCTGCTGCCGCGTCAGGCCCTGCACGAAGGTGACCATGTTCTGGTGCTGAACGAAGAGAATCAGCTGGGCTTTAAGGATGTGCAGCTGCTGCAGGCCGCCGGCGACCAGGTTTGGTTGCGCGGCGACATCAATGCCGGGGACAAGGTAGTCATTTCCAGTCTCGGCTATTCCCGCGAGGGCATGGTACTGAGCCCAAATCCACTGAATGAAAAGCCGTCCGGCATTTATCTGGGTGAGCAGTCCGAGAAGCCGTCCGATGAACCGCAGAGTGAGAGTGCGGAAACTGCCAGTGGCAGCTCTGCATCCGCGCAGGGAGCCTATTAATTATGCAGGGCATTATTGGATGGTTCGTCCGCAACAGTAAGGCGGCCAACCTGCTGATGGTGATGATCATCATCGGCGGTATTTTTGGTATTTCCCACGTCGGGCGCGAGGTGTTCCCGGCGATTAACCCCGGCGTAGTGCGGATCAACATCAGCTTCCCCGGTGCCGGCCCCGCGGAGGTGGAACAGCAGGTAACCCAGCGGGTCGAGCAGGCTATTTCCGAAGTGAAGGGCATCAAGGAGGTGAACTCCTGGTCCTCGCGCAGTAACAGCACCGTGCGTATCCAGGCCATCGACGGCTACGACGAGCTGCGCCTGCTGAACGACATCAAGGTGCAGGTGGATTCCATCAACACCTTCCCCGCAGATATCGAGCGCCCGGTGATCGCGCTGGAGGAGTGGGAACAGCAGATGATGATGATCGCCATCGGCGGTCCCGTCTCCCCGCGCCAGCTCAAGGAAACTGCGCTGGACCTGCGCGACAAGCTGATGCTGATCCCCGGCGTGCGCCGTGTGGATGTGTGGGGTGATCGTGCGGATGAGGTTTCCATCGAAGTCTCGGAAGTGAACCTGCGTCGCTTCAACCTGTCCTTCGACGATGTCGCCAATGCGGTGCGTCGCTCCTCTCTGGACTTACCGGCCGGTCGCGTGCGTTCCGACCGCGGTGATATCCAGGTACAGACCCGCGGACAGGCCTACACCGCGGAAGATTTCGCGCGTATTCCGGTGATCAGCCGCGCCGACGGTACCCAACTGTTGCTGCGTGACGTGGCCTCGATCAACGACGGCTTTGAGGAAGAGGGTTCGATCATCCGCTTCAACGGCAAGCCGGCGATGAACCTGCGGGTCATGCAGGGTGAGCCGCTGGACGTGGTGGCGACCGCCGAAGGCATTCGCGAGTTTATGAAAGAGGCGCGGGAGACGCTGCCGCCGGGTATGGAATTCGAGACCTGGTTCGACTTCTCCGAGGCCTATGAAAGCCGCATGAGCATGCTGTTCTGGAACGCGGTGACTGGTCTGGCTCTGGTGTTTGTGTTGCTGATGCTGTTCCTGCGCCCGGCGCTGGCGGTGTGGGTAACCGTGGGCATCTTTACCGCATTTATGGGCGCCTTCTGGTTGCTGCCGGTTACCGGCATCACCCTGAACATGCTGTCACTGTTCGCCTTCCTGATGATCCTCGGTATCGTGGTGGACGATGCAATTATTGTCGGCGAGGCGGTGCACGCCGCCCACGACCGCGGCGAGACCGGACTAAAAGCCGCCGAGGCTGGGGTGAAAACCGTATCTGCACCGGTGATCTTTGCGGTCGTGTCCACCATGGTGTTCTTCGTGCCCATGCTGTTCCTGCCGGGTTACACCTCACAGATGATGATGGCACTGCCGGTCGTGGTATTGCTGTGTCTGGTGTTCTCGCTGGTTGAATCTTTACTGATTCTGCCCGCGCACTTGGTTGGTCTAAAGCCTGAAAAGAAGGCTACGTCGAGTGTTGGCCGCAAACTTCAGGACGTGCGCGGCAAGTTCGCCGGCGCCATGAAAATCGCTGGCGACAAGTACTACTTGCCGCTGCTGGAGAAGTCCCTCAGCAACAGCCGCACCACGGTGATGATTTTCTTCCTGGCCCTGATCCTGTCCTTCGTGTTGTTCGGCAAAGGTTACGTGGGCAAGGCGTTCTCGCCGTCGGTACCTTCGGACCTGCTGGAGCTCAGAACCACCATGGCCCAAGGCGAGTCCTTTGAAGAGGCCAAGCGGGTACTGGAACAGTTCGAGCGCGCCGGTATGCAGTTGGCGAAAGACCCGGACATGCTGGCGCTGAATGGCGGCAAGGAATTTGTCGATAACACCATGGTATTCCTGTGGCGCGGCAACGTCACTGTGCTGCTGCAGCTTACCGATGGTGAAGAGCGCGACGTTACTTCCGAGCAACTGGCGCTGAAATGGCGCGACTATGTGGGCAAGTTGCCGGCCAGTGTTGAAGAGATGAATATCCAGCACACCATCAACGATGGTGGTAAGGGTATGTCCCTCAACCTAAGCACCGCTTCCGGCGACATGGCGGAAATGCGCCGTGCGGCCGATGCGGTGAAAGAGGCACTGAATAACTTTGCCGGCGTTTACGATGTGCGCGATAACCTGATCGCGGCGCGACAGGACATTGAGATCCAGCTGAAGCCCCATGCCACCAATATGGGCATTGGCCTCGCCGATGTGGCCAGGCAGGTGCGCCAGGGTTTCTATGGTGAAGAAGTGCAGCGTATCCCCCGTGGTCGTGAAGACGTGCGGGTGATGGTGCGTTATCCACAGGAAGAGCGTGCCAGTGAGGAGCAGATCGATCGTATCCGTGTCCGCACCACCGACGGTGAAATCCCGTTCAGTGCGGTGGCCGATGCGGTATACGTCCCCGGCTACACCACCATTCGTCGCAGCGATCGCGAGCGCACGGTGCAGATTACTGCGGAGTTGATCCCGGGTACCTCGCCGGCGCACGAGATCCTGAAACAGGTGCGTGAAAAACATCTGAAGAAATGGGAAAACGACTTCCCGGGCTTCAGTTTGAAGACGGCGGGCGAGATGCAGGAAGAGGAAGAGTTCGGCAGTGCCATTGGTGCCTTCTTCGTGCTGTCCCTGTTCACCATCTACGCGCTGCTGGCGATTGCGTTCCGTTCTTATTCGCAGCCCTTGTTGATCCTGACGGCGGTACCGTTTGGCTTCTTCGGCGCGGTATTGGGCCACCTGATCATGGGGTACGATATCAGTATCATGTCCATGCTGGGCTTCCTGGCGGCTGCGGGCGTGGTGGTGAACGATAACCTGGTATTGATGGATCGCATTAATCAGCTGCGTGCTCAGGGCATGGCGGTGATGGATGCGGTGGTACAGGCGGGGCGCGATCGCTTCCGTCCGATCATCCTGACTTCTATCACCACGTTTATCGGTCTGGTGCCGATTATGTTCGAGCGTTCGATCCAGGCGCAGTTCCTGATTCCGATGGTGGTCAGTCTGGCGTTTGGCGTACTGTGTGCGACCTTTGTGACGCTGGTGCTGGTACCTAACCTGTACAAAGTTATTGAGACGATGCGGGTTAAGGTGAAGGGCGACAAGCCTGCTGAAGAACTGCCGCTGGATATTGAGCGGGCATAACTCGAGCACTTTGTGGGTGCAGTGGCGGCCGCTTGGTGGCCCTGCACTCCACAACCTGAGCGGCAACTGTTCCTTGCAAGGCCACCAAGCGGCCTTATCCCGTGGCCGCGGGGTTCTAACTACAACTTCCTTTCTGCCTGTATTACCCTTCACGCAATGTTTTCCTGGATCTGGAAGTCCCTTTGCGTATTCCTCGTATTTTTTCTTCGCAGCCATTGGCTAACCAAACAGAGTTTCAGCTGGATGAGGCGGCTTCGCGTCATCTGGTTAAGGTGTTGCGCCTGGGGCCGGGGCGTCCGCTTGTTTTGTTTGATGGGAGCGGCGGTGAGTACGCGGCGGAGCTGATTGAGGCGGGAAAAAAGGCGCGGGTGAAAATTGGTGCTTTTAGCGAGGGTGACAGGCAGTCGCCGCTGGCCATCACTTTGGCGATCGGTGTTTCCCGCGGTGATCGTTTTGACTGGGTGATCCAGAAGGCCACCGAGTTGGGGGTGGCGCAGATTCAGCCGCTGTTTACCGAACGCTGCGAAGTAAAACTCTCCGGCGATCGCCTGCAGAAAAAGCTGGGCCAGTGGCAACAGATTGCCATCAGTGCCTGTGAACAGTGCGCGCGCAATCTAGTCCCGGAGATTTTGCCGCCACTCAAATTGCCGCAATTGCTCGATCAGGCCAAGGACAGCGAGGCTCTGAAGCTGGTGTTGCACCATCGCACCGATGCGACTCTGGCTGAGTTGGAGCAGCAATCCGGGCGCCCGCATGCCGCGCTATTATTGGTGGGGCCGGAGGGTGGCTTGTCGGCGGAGGAAATTGAGCTGGCTCTGCGAAAGGACTTCCATCCGCTGCGGTTGGGGCCGCGGGTTTTACGCACCGAGACGGCGCCGGTTGCAGCTCTATCGGTGCTGCAATATCAATGGGGCGATATCTAACAGGGAATACACTATGAAAGCTCTCGTTTGGTTGATTGGCGTTGCCATTACCGCCATGTCGATTCTGATTATCCTCAAGCCGCAGATTGCGCGCGACATTGGCGATCGCATGAACCCGCAGATGTTTTACTTTGGTGCCTGGGCGCGGATTGTTATCGGTATTATTTTCCTGTCGATTTCCGATACCCGCAGTTGGGACACATTGTTCACTGTGCTCGGTATATTACTGGTGGTGATCGGTGCTTATGCGCTGCAGTGCGGTTACGAGCGCACCCGAGAATTTGTCCTGGGTATCGCCCATGGCAATGAAAATATTGTCCGTGTCGCGGGTGCTGCAGGTGTATTGATCGGTATCCTGTTAATCTCCGCGACCTGATATCAGCAACACTGGAAGTAACATGGATAGCTTTGCCACCCAAACCCGTTTGGTTATCTTCGATTGCGATGGCGTGCTGGTAGACAGTGAGTCCATCGTGTGTCGCGTGGTTGCCGAAGAAATGACGAAACTCGGTATGCCGGCCACCGCAGAGCAGTTGGATGAGGAGTTCAGCGGCCGTTCTACCCAGGACTGCCTTTTGGATATCGAAACCCGTTACGGTGGTCCGCTGCCGCAGTCTTACTTCAATGCAACGGAGAGCCGTATTCGCGCCGCGTTTCATTCAGAGCTGGAGGCGGTAACTGGTATTCATGAGGTGCTGGATAAGTTACAGGCCACCGACCTGAAAACCTGCGTGGCCTCATCCGGTCCGCATGCGAAAATGCAGATCACGCTAAACAAGACCGGTCTGTGGGATTACTTTGCCGGGCGTATTTACAGCGCTGACGATGTTGGTCGCGGTAAGCCCTGGCCGGATCTGTTTCTGCACAGTGCGGCGCAGTTTAATGTGGCCCCTGAGCACTGTCTCGTGGTTGAGGATTCCATTGCCGGGGTGCAGGCTGCGGTATCGGCAGGCATGCCCGTTATTGGATATAGTCAGCATGCACCCCGCACGCGCCAGCTGGAGGCGGAGGGTGCACGGGTGATTAATGATATGCAGTTACTGCTGGATTATTTTTGAGAAGCACTGGCAAACTAACATACAGCAAGCAACTAAACAGAAAGTAGCTAAATAAAAAAGTAACTAAGCAGAAAGGAAGCAAAGCCATGAGTACCTTAAAAAGGATATTAATCGCCTTCGCGTGTCTGTTTGCAGCGATCGCCTGTTACGTATTCGGCATCCCGGCCGGCGGTGCCATCTTCCTTGTGTTTGGCATACTGCTAGAAGGACTTTTCTGGTTCCAGCTTACCCGTCGCAAGCGGGTCTAACGTATTTAACGTATTGTGCTGCTACTCCGTCAATTGAACCTCTACTGAAGCGCTGCGCCGCGTGTCCTTTTCATCCACAAAAGTCCGGGTGTAGCGCACCTCATTAATACCCTGCGCCAGTAATGACCGCACCAGGCCGGGCGGTAATTCAACAGTTTCTCGCAATGGCTTGCCGGCCTGCGCGGTTACCGCTTCAGCGACCTCGTAAATTACCGTGTCTCCCACCAGAAATTGTCCGCTGGTGGATGTCGCGCTGATGTTGCCCAGGTCGCTATCCAGGTTCCATGCCATCATCATTTGACGGGATTTGCCGCTTACGGTCTGTGAGGGTGGTGAGGCCTTTACTTGTGCCAGGCGACCGCTGGAGTCCAGATCAAACAGGATATGGTTGGAAAGGCTGCCTGAGGGGCCGGCAAACACGCGTCGGTAGCCAACTCTTCTGACCCCTTTCTGGTGCCAGCTTCGTGCCTGCACCGGAGAAATTTGTACGATCTCTGTCAGCTGACCGCTGTCGCCACTGAATTCGAGAATTTGGTCAACTACCGCGAGCTCTTCGTTGTTATCCAGATTTACAAACACCCCGCGCGGTGAGGCGGCACCGCCCCTACTGGCAATGCGCCAGGTTACTTTCTCCTGATAGCCTTCACTGGCATTCAGCCAGGCATCCCCCGGATCCACGGTGACGATTTGCTGTGCAGTGACCTTGGCGTTAAACACCAGCGCCCAGGCAATGGCGGCGATGCCGAGAATGGTAAGCAGGAGCTGTTTGTTCATAGCCATCTCCCAGAGGGCTTTGGGCAATTTGTGAAGGTTAGAGTCCCGTTGGTCTTTTCAGAAATACGCGTACTCAGAGGTTTTGTTGAAGGCTGTGCCGGTTAGGCTGGTGGCGGTGAAGGATGATGCTTGGGTTCACCTAGGGAATACTTTTCCCTGACTCTAGAATCGTTAAAACGCAGGTGCTCGTGTACGTCGCGGGCGCCCATAGATTCTCGTTGAGGAGCTGACCCCATGCCCAACGCATGTTCAAAGTCTTCACTGCGTACCCGTCGTAGCTACATCTTCGCAATGCCTCCTTTAACGCTTGCTATCCTGCTTGCGACGGGCTGTACCGATCCCACCAAGAAATACGCTCTCGATCCACGGGAACTTGTGAGCAATGGCTTAAGCGAAAAAACTGCCCGCGAAGCGGCCCCGTTTGGCGACGATATGGTGCGCTACTTGATGGGGCAGACACGGGAGCTGGGAGATAGCTTTGTGTTGGCGGTGGATTTTCTTCCCGGCGGCTTTGCTCCCAAGATGGATACGTTGGGGGATGTCGAGGCTCTGCTGGTTATCATGCGCGATTTTCCAGCACTCAAGATTGTGGTGGAAGGACATACGGACAACGCCGGTGATCCCGATAAAAATCGCAAGCTATCGCAGTGGCGGGCTGACTGGGTGCGTCAGTTTTTACTGGAGCGAGGAATTGATTCCGGCCGTGTGGAAGCTGCAGGGCTCGGAGATTCCGACCCAATCGCAGACAATGCCACTCAACGCGGGCGTGAGAAAAATCGACGTTTGGTGGTGCGGGTGATCGACTTCGATGGCAAGCCGCTGAACGTGCGTTTGGGGTCGCCGAAGAAAGCAGGGCGAGATGGTGCCAGCGGGCCGCCAGCGAATTGAAAATTGACGGCGCCGATCACGGCGCCGTCAAAGTAAGGGGTCAGGCTTCCCGCGTCAGCTGCAGTGCATCCAGAATACTGGCCGTCGGCCCCACCTGATTCATGGTGTAGAAATGCAGTCCGGGCGCGCCGCCCTCGAGCAGGGTTTCGCACAGGTCGGTGACGATTTCCAAACCCAGCTTTTTTACATCATCCGGATTGCTGAAGCTTTCCATGCGGTACTTAAGCCAGCGCGGGATTTCTGCGCCGCAGTTGCGGGAGAAGCGCGCCAGGTTGGTGAAGTTGGTGATCGGCATGATGCCGGGGTAAATCGGCGCATCGATACCGGCCTTGGCGCACTGATCCAGGAAATAGAAATACGCATCCGGGTTATAGAAGTATTGCGTCAGGGCGCTGTTGGCACCTGCATCAAACTTGCCTTTCAGATAGCGGATATCGTCATCGTAACTGCCGGCTTCCGGATGAATTTCCGGGTAGGCCGCGACTTCCAGGTGAAAGTGGTCACCGGTATGGCGGCGGATAAAGGCTACCAATTCGTTGGCGTACACCAGCTGCGCAACGGCACCCATACCGGAAGGCATGTCACCGCGCAGGGCCACGATGCGGTCGACGCCGGCTTCCTTGTAGCGGTTCAGCAGGCCCAGCACGATCTCTTCGTTGTCGCCGCCAAATGACAGGTGCGGTGCAATGGAAACCCCCTTTTCCCGCAGGCCGCACACAATATTGGCGGTGGTATCGCGGGTGGTGCCGCCGGCACCGTAGGTAACGGAGAAAAACTCCGGGTTAAATGCTTGCAGCTGCTCGCGGGTGCTCTTCAGTTTTTCCCGACCCTCTTCGGTCTTGGGTGGGAAAAACTCAAAACTAATACGTAAATCACTCATTGTTCTTTTCCGTTCCCTCGGATACCGGTCGCGATGGTGACTCACGACCGGTCCTGAGGCATCTTAATACTTGTAGCTTTCTGGCTTGTACGGGCCGTCAACAGATACGCCGATATATTTGGCCTGGTCTTCGGTCATGCGTGTAATTACGCCGCCAAAGCCCTCGACCATGTACTTGGCCACTTCTTCGTCCAGGTGCTTCGGCAGTACTTTTACGTACAGCGCGGATACTTTCTGGTCTGCGGGCAGGTCGGCAAACTTTTCCTTGTACAGGTGGATCTGAGCCAGTACCTGGTTGGCGAAGGAGCCGTCCATGATGCGGCTGGGGTGGCCGGTGGCGTTGCCCAGGTTTACCAGGCGACCTTCGGACAACAGCAGCAGGTGATCGTTGGTCGCCGCATCGCGCACAATCTTGTGCACCTGCGGTTTCACTTCCTGCCACTCCCAGTTTTCGCGCATAAACGCGGTGTCGATTTCGTTGTCGAAGTGGCCGATGTTGCACACCACTGCACCGGACTTCAGTGCCGCCAGCATGTGCGCGTCGCACACATTCACGTTGCCGGTAGTCGTCACGATCAGGTCAGTATTGGCGAGCAGGCTGCGGTCGATGCAATCTGCGGTGCCGTTGTTTTCGCCGTTGATATACGGGGAAACCAGTTCGAAACCGTCCATACAGGCCTGCATGGCACAGATGGGGTCAACCTCGGTCACTTTTACGATCATGCCTTCCTGGCGCAGGGACGCCGCAGAGCCTTTGCCCACATCACCGTAACCGATAACCAGCGCTTTTTTGCCGGACAGCAGGTGGTCGGTGCCGCGCTTAATGGCATCGTTCAGGCTGTGGCGACAACCGTACTTGTTGTCGTTTTTACTCTTGGTTACGGCGTCGTTCACGTTGATCGCCGGCACCTTGAGGGTACCTGCCTTTAGCATGTCCTGCAGGCGGTGTACGCCGGTGGTGGTTTCTTCACTGATACCGTGACAGTTGTCCAGCAGCTCTGGGTACTTGCGGTGCAGCAGTTCGGTGAGGTCACCGCCGTCATCGAGAATCATGTTTGGCTGCCAGCCAGCGGCGTCTGCGCCGATGGTGCGTTCCAGGCACCACTCGTATTCCTCTTCGGTCTCACCTTTCCAGGCAAATACCGGGATTCCGCGCGCGGCGATGGCCGCAGCGGCGTGGTCCTGGGTGGAGAAAATGTTGCACGAAGACCAGCGTACCTCTGCGCCAAGCGCCACCAGGGTTTCAATCAGCACCGCGGTCTGGATGGTCATGTGGATGCAGCCCATGATGCGGGCGCCTGCCAGCGGCTGCTCCGCACGGTACTTTTCACGCAGGGTGATCAGCGCCGGCATTTCGCCTTCGGCAATTTCAATTTCCTTGCGGCCCCAGTCGGCCAGGTTGATATCTGCAACCTTGAAGTCTTTGAATTCGGTGCTCATTTGGTTCACTAGTTAGATCCTTGAGAATTTTCTTGGAGGCCCGTGCGGGCCTCTGTATTCGGTGTTTTTTGATTAGAAGCCCGCTTGAGCGCGCAGGGTTTCCGCCTTGTCGGTTTTTTCCCACGGGAAAGCGGTGAAGGTCTCTACCTGTTCCTTACCGTTGCTGTCGATCCACTTGTAGCTGTGCTCGAACGGCTCGCGGCCGAAGTGGCCATAGGCAGCAGTCAGCTGATACATGGGGTGCAGCAGGTCCAGCGCATTGGAGATTGCGTAGGGGCGCAGGTCGAAGTTTTCCCGTACCAGTTCGATCAGCTTTTCGTCGCTGATGTTGCCGGTGCCGAAGGTGTTAATAGAAACAGAGGTCGGCTCGGCGACGCCAATCGCATAGGACACCTGAATCTCACAGCGCTTGGCGAGACCAGCGGCGACGATATTTTTCGCTACGTAGCGGCCCGCATAAGCTGCGGAACGGTCAACCTTGGATGGATCCTTACCGGAGAAAGCGCCGCCGCCGTGACGGGCGGAACCGCCATAGGTGTCCACGATAATTTTACGGCCGGTCAGACCGCAGTCGCCCACAGGCCCACCGATCACAAATTTGCCGGTCGGGTTGATGTGGTACTTGGTGTTTTCATGCAGCAGGTCGGCTGGCAGCACGTGGTGCACGATCAGCTCCATCACTGCTTCGCGCAGGTCTTCCTGAGACACTTCTTCATTGTGTTGGGTAGAAAGTACGACCGCATCGATCGCACAGGGCTCGCCCTGCTCGTTGTAGCGGAAGGTAACCTGGCTCTTCGCATCCGGGCGGAGCCACGGCAGCAGGCCGGACTTGCGTGCTTCTGCCTGACGCTCCACCAGACGGTGTGCGTAGTACACCGGTGACGGCATGAACGTCGGGGTTTCATCGGTGGCATAGCCGAACATCAGGCCCTGGTCACCGGCGCCCTGGTCTTCCGGTTTTACCCGGTCCACGCCCTGCGCGATATCCACGGACTGCTTGCCGATGACATTGATCACGCCACAGGTTTCGCCGTCGTAACCTACCGCAGAAGAGGTGTAACCGATGTCGGTAATGACCTTGCGCACGAGATCTTCCAGGTCGACCCAGGCATTGGTGCTGATTTCGCCGGCAATAACCGCGATACCGGTTTTTACCAGCGTTTCACAGGCAACACGGGCGTTTTTGTCGCGTGCCAGCAGGGCGTCCAGTACCGCATCGGAAATCTGGTCGGCGATTTTGTCTGGGTGGCCTTCGGAGACTGATTCCGAAGTAAAAATGCTGTATTCACTCATGCTGAGTTCTCCTATGCGCTTGTCGCGCTTCAGTTATTCCTATGCTGGCGCGGGGAACTACGGTTTCTCCCGCCGACACTGCCTAGTACTTGGCTAATACGTAAATGGTTTGCTGCTTGAAGGCGTTTTTTGGAATTGTCAGGGTTTAACAAATTCCTGAATCTGAATTTGGAAGCCGTTGCGCAGCGCGCTGTGCACACTGCGCCCTTTGCCCAGGCCTGCGTCCGCTGCCCACTCGACCAGTTGCTGCGGCGTAAAACCTAACCACAGATCGCCGCAGGCATCCCTTGCCCAGTCCTGCGCGTGGTCGTGCAGGTCGGTAATCAGCAGCTGCCCGCCGGCCCTTAAAGACTTTTGCAGATCGTGAAAAATCTGCGCGGGATCTGGCGTGTGGTGCAACACCATATTCACCACAATGCAGTCCGCGCTTTCCGGGCGGGCTGCGGCGGCACGCGTGTCATCACACACGAACTCGATATTCTGCAGGCCCTTGTCATCGGAAAACGCCTGCGCGCGTTCGAGCATGGTCTGGGACAGATCCAGCGCGGTTACCGTGCCAAATCGGCTGGCCAGCTCCTCCAGAAACTCACCCTCACCAGGGCCCACCTCGAGTGCGTGACGGCCGGGTTTTAGCAGCTGTGCTACCTGCGGGCCGTAGACGCTATAACTGGCGATCAACTCCTGCTGCTCGCGGAAGCGATTGCCGTAGTCGGCGAAGAAGCGCCGCGAGGCCTCGGCACGCTCGGCGGCAACCTGGGCCACGGTGGCGGCGCGGTCAGCGCCCAGCGGCAGCTGGTCGAGGCCACTGAACAGTTGCTGGAGCAAGTCACTGTTGGCGGTGCGCCGGTAGAACAGGTTGTTGCCCTCGCGGCGTTTGCTCACCAGGCCAGCCTGAGAGAGCACCTTAAGGTGGTGCGAAAGCGCTGGTTGGCGCAGGTCGAAGATGTGGCACAGCTCCAGCACGCTGTAGGAGTCCTGCGCCAGCAGGCGCAAGATCTCCAGACGCAACGGATCGCCGGCGGCCTTGAGGGTCGCTGCCAGTTGCGGAATCTGGTCGCTGGCATGTTGTTTGTCATCCCCGGCCGGTTGGCTGGAGGCACTATTGGACTCAAGCATGGCGGGGAGTCTAGCAGTGCTTTTGATCTATATCAAAAATTTTTGATTTAGCTGTATTTAAAAAAATTGATGCAGGTGAGGTGAATTCCATGGAGAATCCCGCGGGTACAGCAGGATTGCTATTTGTTAGGAAAATGTTGCTGTGCTGAAGGAAGAAACGAACCCTTAGACTTTACGCCCCACCGGGTAGTACGGGAAAATACGCCCCCCGTTTTGCCGGGCCGCGATATGCGCCGGCAGAGAGGGACCGCGGCATACTGGCCGTCAGAGCCGGAACCGCAGCGCATCTGATGAACCGAAGATCCCAAACCGAGAGATCCCTATGTCTTCTACTCCGTCTCGCACAGAAAAGGCTAACGCCATCCGCGCCCTGTCTATGGATGCGGTCCAAAAAGCCAACAGTGGCCACCCTGGCGCCCCCATGGGTATGGCAGATATCGCTGAAGTGCTGTGGAACGACTATCTGAAACACAATCCGGCTAACCCCGAGTGGGCGGACCGCGACCGCTTCGTGCTGTCCAATGGCCACGGTTCCATGCTGCTGTATTCCTTGCTGCATCTGGCAGGCTATGACCTGTCTATCCATGAGTTGCAGAACTTCCGTCAGCTGCACGCCAAGACTCCGGGGCACCCGGAATACGGCTACGCCCCGGGCGTAGAAACCACCACCGGCCCGCTTGGCCAGGGCATCACCAACGCGGTGGGCATGGCGCTGGCCGAGAAAGTGATGGCAGCTCAGTTCAACCGCGATGGCTATGAGCTGGTGGACCACTTCACCTACTGCTTCTTCGGCGACGGCTGCCTGATGGAAGGCATCTCTCACGAAGCCTGCTCCCTGGCCGGTACCCTGGGCCTGGGCAAGCTGATCGGCTTCTACGACGACAACGGCATTTCCATCGACGGTGAAGTAGAAGGCTGGTTCACCGACGACACGCCCAAGCGTTTCGAATCCTACGGTTGGCACGTGATCCCGAATGTAGACGGTCACGATCCGGCGGCGATCAAAGCGGCGATTGAAGAGGCGCGCGCGGTAACCGACAAGCCCACCATCATCTGCTGCAAAACCGTGATCGGCTTTGGTTCCCCGAACAAACAGGGCCGCGAAGAGTGTCACGGTGCACCGCTGGGCCACGACGAAATCGCCCTGGTCCGCGAAACCCTGGGCTGGAAACACGAGCCCTTCCACGTACCTGAAGACCTGTACCATGCGTGGGACGCGCGCGCCAAAGGCGAAGCGCAGGAAGACGAGTGGAAAGACATCTTCGAAGACTATAAAGAAGCCCATCCGGAGCTGGCTGCCGAATTTGAACGCCGCATGAGCGGCGAGCTGCCGGTGGACTTCATGGCCAAGGCCGACGAGTACATCAAGCAGTGCCAGGCGGATGCCGAGAAGATCGCTTCCCGTAAAGCCAGCCAGAACAGCCTGAATGCCTACGGCCCGCTGTTGCCGGAATTCCTGGGCGGCTCCGCTGACCTCGCCGGCTCCAACCTCACCATTTGGTCCGGTACCAAAGGTGTCACCCCAGAGGATGCTTCAGGTAACTACGTTTACTACGGTGTGCGCGAATTCGGCATGAGCGCCATCATGAACGGTATCGCCCTGCACGGCGGCTTCGTACCGTACGGCGCGACCTTCCTGATGTTTATGGAATACGCCCGCAACGCCGTACGTATGGCCGCGCTGATGAAGCAGAAGGTCATCTTCGTATACACCCACGACTCCATCGGTCTCGGTGAAGACGGGCCGACCCACCAGCCGGTAGAACAGCTGACCGCACTGCGCGCCACCCCGAACCTGCAGACCTGGCGCCCCTGTGACGCCACCGAGTCCGCGGTAAGCTGGAAAATGGCGATCGCCCGCAGCGACGGCCCCAGCGCGCTCATCTTCAGCCGTCAGGGCCTGGCCCCACAGCCGCGTACCGATGAGCAGCTGACCAACGTCGAAAAGGGTGGTTACATCCTGCGCGATTGCGACGGCGAACCGGAAGCGATCATCATCGCCACCGGCTCCGAAGTCGAACTAGCCACTGCTGCCGCGGAACAGTTGTCCGGCCGCAAGGTACGCGTTGTCTCCATGCCGTGTGCCGAAGCCTTCTCTGCGCAGAGCGCCGACTATCGCGAATCTGTACTGCCGTCTGCCGTGCGTGCCCGCGTTGCCGTGGAAGCTGCGCACAAGGACTACTGGTACAAGTTTGTTGGCTTCGACGGTGCCATCATCGGTATGGAAACCTTTGGTGAATCCGCACCGGCAGGCGACCTGATGAAGCACTTCGGCATCACCACCGATAAAGTGGTTGAAGCTGTAGAAGGTCTGCTGAAGTAAAACGTTCGACCCCGCTGAAAATGTGTGGGGTCTGAATTGCAGGCTGGGTATCGGATGCGGATTTTCAGGAGCGTCGCAAACAGGAGGTTTGCGCCGCAACGCCCAGGGATGGGTTTACAGTGGTCCTGAAAATCCGCATCCGGTAGCCAGCCGCCACCGCACGACAACCGAGCATTGACCTAGGGCGGTGGACATAGCCTGAGGTATACATGCCCAACCCGATAAGACTCGCGATCAATGGCTACGGCCGTATAGGACGCAGCGTTCTGCGAGCCCTGTACGAATCCAACCTGCGTGATCAATTGCAGATCGTCGCCATCAATGAGTTGGCCGACTGCGCCACCATTGCCCATCTCACCAAATACGATACCGTCCACGGTCGCTTTATTGGCGACGTTGCCGTGCAGGACGACACCCTTTTGGTGAACGGCGACAAAATTTCCGTAACCCATTACAGCGAGCTGGAAGACCTCGACTGGCGCTCGACTCAAGTCGACATCGTCCTCGAGTGCACTGGCAGTTTCACCGAGCGCGAACGCGCCGAATTACACCTCAAGGCAGGGGCGAAAAAAGTCATTTTCTCGCAGCCCGCGAAAAACGACGTCGATGCCACCATCGTCTACGGGGTGAATCACAGCACGCTGAGCGGAGAAGAAACCATCATCTCCGCCGCCTCCTGCACCACCAACTGCAGCATTCCCGTAATCGCCGCCCTGGACAGCGCCTTTGGTATCGATGCCGGTGTAATCACCACCATCCACTCGGCGATGAATGATCAGCCGGTCAACGATGCCTATCACCACACCGATTTACGCAAAACGCGCTCTGCCATCGGCTCCATTATTCCCGTGGATACCGGGCTCGCCCGCGGCATCGAACGCATACTCCCGGACATGGCCGGTAAGTTTGAAGCCCAGGCCATGCGTGTACCCACCATCAACGTTTCCGCCATTGATCTCTCGGTACAGCTGCATCAGCCGGTCACCCAGGCGGAGGTCAATGCCGTGCTCAAGGCCGCAGCGCAAACCGGATACTGTGGAGTGCTTGGGTACAGTGAAGAACCGCTGACCTCGTGTGACTATAACCACGACCCACGCTCCGGCATAGTCGATGCCAGCCAGACCCGTGTGGCGGGGGGCAAGCTGGTCAAAGTATTGATCTGGTTCGATAACGAGTGGGGATTTGCCAATCGCATGCTTGATATGGCTGGGCAACTCAAAAATCAGTGGCCTGAAATAGGTGTAGGGTGAAAACGGGGCCGGCTAGTCAAAAATGGATTTTTTGCGCTAGTGACTGCAAGTTATATTAGATTTGCGTTTAAATATAAAGTTTTCCAATGAGTATGAAAAAAAGGGGGAGGGGATGTTGAAAGTGCGAGAGGTGGCCCATTTAGTATTGGCCACGACAGTATTGTTACTCGCTGCCTGTGGCGGGGGCGGTAGTAATGGAAATGATAGCCCAGCAGTTGAAGAAAAAGAGAATCAAGCCGCTCTGAATTTCGCGCAAATCGAGGTTGAATATTATTTGCACAGTGAAGTGCAGGTAAACGAACTGTCAGGAGGTTCGGGTAATGGAGCTGTTTCTTATAGTTCCAGCGATACCGGTGTTGCTACAGTTAATGCAAGTTCCGGTGAATTGCAGTTGATCGCAGTCGGAAGTACGACGATTACAGCACTGAAAGCCAGCGATTCTGATTACAAATCCGCCAGTACTTCTTACAGCGTCAGAGTTCTAGAGGCCGATACACAAGAGCCCTTGGTATTTGAATCTGCTGCACTGACAGTGGATTTAACCTTGACGTCGACCGTTGAGAACCCTCTGAGTGGTGGATCAGGAAACGGTCAGCTCATGTTTTCTTCAAGTAATACATCTGTTGCTAGCATAGATGCAATGACAGGCATAGTGACGCTACTGGCAGAGGGCAGTGCAACTATTGAAGCCAAAAAAGCTGCCGCGGACAGTTACGCTGAATCCAGCACGAGCTACCAGTTGACCGTAGTCGGGCCACCGAGCCAACTAGCGGCAGCTATTGGGAAAACGGGTTCCGAGTTAACACTCAATGGTATTTTCTCACCGACCGATGTTTATCGCTTCACAAATGAAGACTGTGATGTAGAGAGCTATGCAAGCTGTAGTCAAAGTGCAATGACTACAGTTGAGATAGAAGGACAACTGCCAGTTTTAGATAGTTACATCGCCGTTGGTCTTCCTGCGTATGTTGTATTGGAGCGCGCCGGATTACAGAGTCAGCCTGTCAGAGTAGAAGCGCAGCGCCCTCCTTTTGTTCGTAGAATGGGGCAAGCGATGGTGAGCTTCAAAGGCAAACTATTTGTGATTGCTGGTCAAGATAACAGTGCCGGAGAGTCAGGTAACGACACATATTGGTACAATGATATCTGGTCTTCTGAAGACGGTGTCAACTGGGTTCAGGAGGTGGAAAGCGCAGAGTTTTCTGCCAGAGCCTTCCACAAGGTCGTTGAATATCAAAATTCTCTTTACTTGTTAGGTGGAGAGGAAGGCATCGGAACAGGTGGTGCCCTTTGGTTTAAACGAGACGTTTGGAAATCAGATGATGGTGTAACTTGGCAGCGCCTAGTGGAGACCGCGCCATTTCTGGGGCAAGGCCAAGCTATTGTCTTTGATGGGAAGATATGGGTTATAGGCGATGGCGCCTTCTCTGGGGAGTCGAAGATATATTCCTCGACGGATGGGTTGAATTGGGATCAGGAACTGGCGGAGTCCCCTTTTGAGTCTCGTGAAGGTATGGCGGTCTATGAGTGGGCTGGAAAGCTGTTCGTTGCAGGAGGAATGGGGCCTACGGGCTCGGATGATCTTCGCAGCGATGTATGGTCGAGTCCTGACGGTCGTGTATGGACTAAAGATGCGGATGACGGTGGCTATGTTGCTCGTATCGATGCAAGTGTTGTGACGTTCGCTGACAACCTGTTCATGATAGGGGGACACTCCTTCCCCGACAGCCATAATTCTGTATATCGCTCGACTGATGGCGTGTCTTGGTCTTTGTTTGTGTCAGAGCCTCTGAGAAAGATGAATCAAACGCACGCACTTGCCGTCCATTCAGAATTACTTTGGGTTTATTCAGGTTTGGATCAAGATTATTTGTGGAACACGAAAGATGGGGAGAATTGGAACACATCTGTAGCTTTTCCCCTAGTGTGGCCGACGACAGAGTAGTCTACCGCTGATTATGTGCGGGAAAATCGTATAAAAAGCACGGTGAAACCGTG
The DNA here is from genome assembly GCF_001999945.1 of Microbulbifer agarilyticus. NCBI lineage: Bacteria > Pseudomonadati > Pseudomonadota > Gammaproteobacteria > Cellvibrionales > Microbulbiferaceae > Microbulbifer > Microbulbifer agarilyticus. The sequence continues at coordinate 3,837,166 of NZ_CP019650.1, read as the reverse complement.
CTTTTTATTGTCTTGCGGATATTGAGTGACCTGTGAATAGGGTGCGATGAACATTATTTTTCTAACGCACGAGAGGGAACTGAAGAAAGCGACAAATACCGGCAAGTTAGCGCTGATGGGGAAGGCAGCTGCTGTTGTACGCCGTGTGGTATGGAAACGTACAGAACCGAATGCACAGCTCCTGCAACTCCTGCAGTGGCCTAATACAGGGCTGCTGTATCCGAGTAGCGAAGTGCACGAAGAGAATGTCACTCCGCAGCGTCTCTCTGTCGCGGATTGCCAAACGTTTATTCTGCTGGATGCGACCTGGCAGGAAGCGCGCAAAATGTTTAATCGCAGCGTTTATCTGAAGAGCGCCCCGCGTGTCGAACTGACACTAGATCACCCTTCGCGTTTCAGTTTACGCCGCAACCAGCGCGACGGCGGCCTGTGTACCGCCGAGTGTGTAATAGAGATTTTACGCGCAAAGGGCGAAACCGCTGCAGCGGCAGAACTGGATATACGCTTCCGCGCGTTTCTGCAGGCGGGTAAATAGCCTTAGCGTGTGCCGCAGGAACCGAGTCGGGTTTTATACGGCTGGAAATCCCGCAGGAACGTATTGAAGTTCGCGCGAAACAACGCGCAGGACTTGGTACTGTCATCCGAGGTGCCGCAGCAGCGCATGGTTTCGCCAAGGGCCCGCTCCGATACCGCGTCAAACGCTGTGGATTGCCCGGCACCGTACATAATGCTGTCTCCCCATGCCTTCACCGGGCGCCAGGAGTTGTTGCCGTAGGCACCGCCGTAAAAGCAACCGGTACCCTGCAAACAATCCTGTGCAATATTTTCCGTGCCCCAGGCCGGGGTGCACTGGGAGGCGAAATAGTCGTCCTCATTGCTGCTCGACCAGGCGCAGCAGGTGGGGTTGCCATCTTCATCGGTCGCACACTCCCCCGCTCCTGAACGGTTGTACGCAACGCAGCTGCTTCTATCGGTAAAGGACGGGCAAACTGCATTTTCCGATTGGGTGTACTCGCTTGCCGGTTTGAAGTTGTTGCACCATTTACTGCAGCCAGGGGCGTCCAGGTTCGCCCACTCACGGGACAGCTCACTGGGCCAGCCCTCAACCGCGGAGCCATCTTGATTGATGCCGCCGTCATACAGGTCGGCGAGACCGAAATTGTGCCCCACCTCGTGAATCACAATATTGCGCAGGTAATGCAGTGCCGTCGCGCTATCTTGCCAGTCGCGGTCACTGGCGATATAGATCACTTCGCCTCCGGACGCACCGAAGTCCGCCTCGGCGATAACGATCTTGATCACGCCCTGTAAATCGTCGCCGCCACATTGCTGATAAATCGACTGATGAATCTTATCCACATCACAGCTAAAGCCACCACTTTCAAGGCGGCTACAGCCCTGCGCAGAAAAGTCATCAAGGTCTAACTGGTAAAAACCGAACTGGTGCTGGTATTCCGCAAAAGGCGCAAGCGAGTGGAATTGATTCTCCACTGCATTCTGCACAATCTCATCAAAGTACGGTGCCGAATCCAGGTTGGCAAAGATTACCTTGAACGGCGCTTCGGCACTGCCGGAAAACGGTGTGCAACGTTCAAGTGTTGCGTATTCACCGGGAGATACCGCCTGGGTACCGCCACTACTACCGGAACCCGGAGGGGAGCCGGAGGAATCCGAACCGTTCCCCGGGGCGTAAGAAGGTGGCGGCGCCTGGGACAGGTCGCTATCGCTGCTGTCTGCCTCGCTACTGCCGCCGCCACAGGCGGTAAGCAGCTGGAGTACAGCTAGGATTACTAGGAGTCGCAGAGAGGGGGCCGGACTCTGAACAGGGGAAAACATAAGAGCGCTCTTGTTATCGCGTTATTCTGTTGTTCCCTGCGCAGCAGTATGTGACTGCCCGGTGTCGTGGTTCCTGACCGAATTGCGCAAAAGACCGCATTCTATGGGCCGATATCCATTGAAGCCAGTGGTAAAAAGCTGGAAACTTGAGGTGGATGTTTGGTCAAAAAATTAGGCTGATCTGCCTGTTGAACATAACTCTGGTAAAGGAGAGGAAAGTGAGAAAATTGTTTCTGTGGATGGCATTGCTGGTCGTCACTGTTCCAGCAATGGCGCTTGAGGTGGGAAGCCCGGCGCCGGAATTTTCTTTGAAAGCTTCCGATGGGAAAACCTACACGCTGTCCGATTTTAAGGGTAAGCAGGCGGTCGTTGTTGCCTGGTATCCCAAGGCCTTTACCAAAGGATGTACCATCGAGTGCAAGTCCCTGGCCGAAAATGGCGATCTGATTCGTGAATACGATGTGACCTATTTCATGGCCAGCACGGATGACCTGGAAGACAACACAAAATTTGCCGAAGAGATGAAGGCCGATTTTCCTCTGCTGAGCGATCCTACTGGTGAGGTCGCCGAGGCCTACGACGTAAAAATGCCAGTACTGAACATGGCCAAGCGCGTGACCTTCTACATTGGCAAAGATGGCAATGTTCTGAAGATCGATCGTGACATTCAGCCGGCCACCAGTGCCCAGGATATGGCTCAGACTCTGGGTGAGCTGGGTGTGGACAAAAAGTCCTGACAGCCCAATAAAAAAGGCCGCATACCCTGTGGGGGGATGCGGCCAAACACTTGGGGAGTGTTAGGAGTCTCGCTCTCGAGGTGGTGTGGTTAACCTCGGCGATCGAATTTAATCAGGTCGAGTCCGTTCAGCTCTGGAATGGCACGGTGCAGCTCGGTCTCCAGCGTATCGAGAGACTCCATTTGCGCACACAGGGCGTCCGCACGCGCTTCCAATGCTTCCGCTTTCTCTTCTACCAGTGCTTCCGCTTCCTCTGCAGCCGCTTCGGCGCGTGCCTCTATACTGCCGCCACCGGTAAACACCGCCTTCATTGCATGCCAGGCGATCTTGCCGGCAGAGCGGGTCGCCAATGCCGCGATCCGCGGTTCCAGCTCTTCTTCTAGGGTGCTCTCCAGAACCCCTTCCACCCACGGGGTGCCAAAAGAATACACATCGCCAGGGTGCTGCAGCTTCTCGATAACCTCGCTACGGATCAGGCTGGACTCGTGTAAGAAGTATTCGGTATCCGGATCGTTCGGTCCCGCAAGGGCCGTTAATGCAATGCCCAGACCTTCCAGTGCCACGTCGACCGCGGCTACGGCCAGCAGGGACACCTCTTCACCGGTGTGGTGCAGTTGCTGCTGGTATTGCCGCATCAGCTTCTGCTGGTCCGCCGTCAGTGTCAGGCCATCGTCGCCCACAGCCAGCTGATCTGGCTCGCTGAATGCGATCAGTGGGGCCAGGTCGTTCTCATCACGCACTTCCAGGAAGTCCGGCCCGACGGTGACCTGATGATGCATGGAAGCGTTGCAGCTATTTCCATCGTGGGAAATAGAAATATCTTCCGCCGCAAATGTGACGGTGGCCATGGTGGCCAGGGCGGCGAAGGTAAATGGGAGTATCGGCTTCATCGGGAATTCCATAACAGGTGTTTTGGGTATGACTCCCCGTTGTGGACGTTTGGATGCACAGTCCGACAAAAAAATCTGGCACGCATATTGCTCGTGTCTGAGTAACTGATCACCAAATACTGATGTTCACGGATATCGCTCCGGATATTGTGCTGAATATTGCGCCGCAAGCCGCGCCGCACCGTTAGAGAACCCGACAAAAGTAACCCGCAAGTTTGCAAGCACTAATCGAGTGCGCTGCAGGGGGTTCCTTTGGCCGCAAGAAACGAATCAAGAATAAAAACGTTAAGCCAATCGCAAAAAAGGGGTCACCAATGAAACGACAGTCTCTTAAACAGAAGTCTCTTAGCTGTGCAGTAGTCGCCGTTATCGCCGGTAGCGCGATGGCACCCAGCGCGCCAATTGTGGCGGAAGAAATCGAAGAGGTCGCGGTAACCGGCGTAAGGGGGAAGCCGCGCTCGGTTTCAGATTCGCCGGTGCCGGTGGACGTGTTTGGCAGCGAGGCACTGGAGTCGGTATCGCACACGGATACAAACGATGTACTGAAAACACTGGTTCCTTCCTACAACGTATCCCGACAGCCAATTAGCGATGGTGGAACCTTTATCCGTCCGGCGCAGTTGCGGGGCATGCCAACGGACAAAACCCTAGTACTGGTAAATTCAAAACGTCGCCATCGCGCGGCACTGGTGGAAATTGGTGGGTCCGGTACCCAGGGCCCGGACATTGCAACCATTCCCAGCTCCGCTTTGAAGTCGGTTGAGGTACTGCGTGATGGTGCGGCTGCACAATATGGCTCGGACGCGATCGCGGGTGTGATCAACTTTATCCTGAAGGACAATGACGAAGGCGGTTCTTTTGGATTTCGTACCGGTGAATACAGTGAAGGTGATGGTTTCCAGTCCACTGCAACTGGCAATGTCGGCATGCCTCTGGGTAGTGCAGGTTTCCTGAGTATTTCGGGAGAGATCTCGCAGCAAGACTTCACTTCCCGCAGTGAGCAGTACTGCGAAAATTGGTTCTGCTTGGAAGAGCAGGATCCAGAATTTATCGAGGCGGCAAAAAATGCGTCATTGGAAGGCGACGTGGTGCAGCCTTGGGGGCAGCCAAATGCGGAAGCCGCGCGCATGTTCTTTAACGCCGGCTACGATATTGCCGACGGCATGGAGCTGTATGCGTTTGGTAACTACTCCGAAAGCGAAGCCGATGGCAGTTTTTACTATCGTTACCCAAATAATGGCACCATTATGGATCTTCGTACCGAAGATGGTGCCATTTACAGCCCGCTGGAAAAATTCCCGGGCGGCTTTACCCCACGATTTTCCGGCGACGTCACCGACTATTCAGCAGCGTCCGGGATAAAAGGCGAGACAGCCTCGGGACTGCTGTACGATTACAGTGCGCGTTATGGTTACTCGGAAGTTGCGTACACCCTGAAAAATACCATCAACCCATCCATGGGTCCCGACAGTCCAACAGAGTTTAACCCCGGGACACTGGCCAATGAAGAAATTCAGATTCAGGCAGATTTCTCCAAAGAGTTAAGCATCGGCCTGCCCAGTGATGTGGTTGCGGCCTTTGGCTTCAGCTATATGGACGAGTCTTATGAACTGAGTGGCGGCGATGTCGATTCCTACACTGCAGGGCCCTACGCGACTCAGGATCCATGGGGCTTCTGTAGCGCAGATGGTACGCCGACGGCCGCGGGTCAGGGCGTTATCGATAATGGTTCAACCCTGGACTGTAGCCTGGACGGTGGCGACCCGGTGTATACAGTAGTGGGCGTCGGCTCAAATGGTTTCCCCGGATACGCGCCGGAGTACAGCGGTAGCTATTCCCGTGACTCCTACGCGGTGTATGGCGACTTGAGCACGGATCTGTCCGATCAATTGTTTGTGCAGGCGGCGGTGCGCTTTGAGGATTACTCCGATTTTGATTCCGAGCTGGTTGGCAAACTTGCCATGCAGTACGACGTGACCGATACCATTGGCCTGCGCTCGTCCATCGGCACTGGCTTCCGTGCTCCCACTCCGGGCCAGCAAGGTACCACCAATGTCTCTACCCGCCTGCCGAATGGCTTCCCGGTTGCCACCGGTCTGTTCCCGGCCAGTAGCGATGTCGCTGCCGCCCTGGGCGCGCAGCCGCTCAAGCCGGAGACTTCCACGAACTTTACCTTTGGCATGACGGCAGACTTCGACGCTCTCAGTTTGACCATCGATTTCTATCGCATCGATGTTGATGACCGCACCTATGCGATCTCTACCCTGGATGTATCGGCCGATAGCGAAAGTGGCTCGGCTTACGACAATTATCTGGCGCTTGTCGATGCGGGCGTGGTTGGTGCCGAATCCATTGGTGGGGTTTTCTATTTTAGCAATGCGTTTGATACCCGTACGCAGGGTGTCGATCTGGTCGCTACTTACCCGCTAAGCTGGGCCAATGACAGCACAACCAACCTTACCGCCTCAGTGAATTACAACCAGTCAGAATTCACTTCGGATCCATCGGATTATCTGAACGATGAAGACCAGTATGATTTCGAAAACTTTGAGCCAACGCTACGCGGCGCGGTAACTGCAACTCACGATTTTGGTGCGCTGTCCTTTATGGCACGTGCGAACTGGTATGGCAGCTACAAAAACTCGCAAGGCTCCGATAGTGGCTTGATCTACCAGACCTACGATCCGGTGGTACAAGTCGATTTGGAAGGTAAATACCACATCACCGACAACACCAATGTGAGTCTCGGTGGCCGTAATATCTTTGACGAGTACCCGGAAAAGGATGCGTTGGGTGATTATTGCTGCGGTGCGCTGTACGCATCGGACACCGTGGTGGATTGGCAGGGTAGCTTCTACTACATGAGCTTAAACCACGATTTCTAATCACGTTGTTTGTTTTACCACTTTTGATCCCCGCAATGCGGGGATTTTTTTTGGATTGATTTTTGTCGGATGATGCGCAGGCATAAAAAAGGCCAGCAGAGCCGGCCAGTGAGCGAATTCAGTGGGCTGTATCAGCTCATACGATGCAGGACCTTCGGCAGTGCGGCAGTATATTTCTCCACATCGTCCAAATGCCCCATGCTGACCCGGGACCAGTTGGTATAATCGCGATAAATGCCCCTTATCAGTACATTTTCCTTGGCCATTTCTGCGCGGAACTTTTCCGCATTCAACTCTCCCAGATTTACGAACATAAAGTTGGTCACTGAGGGGAGTGCGGAAAGTCCGTGTTCTTTCAGTGCAGCGCTGACCATCTCTCGGCCCTCCAGTACCTTTGCACGTGAGTAGTCCATAAAACGTTGGTCCTCATAGCAGGCAATCGCGGCCGCAAGACCCGCCTGATTCAATCCGTACCAGCCGAGGCCATACTTTTCCATCTGCTCGATCTTTTCCGGTTGGGCAATCAGGTAGCCGACGCGCATACCGGCCAAGCCGTAAATTTTGGAAAAAGTCCGTGCGACGATGATGTCGTGTCCGTCCTTTACCAGGGGAATGACAGTATTCAGGTCGCTGTTGTCGGTCAGCTCGTTGTACGCCTCATCTGCCAGCACCGTGCATTTCTTCGAGGCCTTGATGCAGAAGTTGCGCATAGCTTGCGGGTTAATAAGCATGCCCGTCGGGTTATTTGGATTGGTTACCTGAACCATGGAAATACTGTCATCGATGGCGTTGTACATGGCGTCGAGATCGATCGCCAGACTTTCCAGTTTCGGCAGCCGTTTGATTGCACCAATGCTCTGAATTTCTACCACGCGCGATGTGGTATCCCAGAATAAATCCGGTCCGAGAATATTGCCGGTCTGCGCGGCCGTAATTGCGGCCGCGGCGAGCCCAGCGCTGGAGCCGGAGCCGAGAGTCACATGTTCCGGCGTCAATCCGTGTCGTTCAGCAATCATGGTTTTCAGGCGCATGACGCTGTCGTATACGTAGTAGGCCCCCTTCTGGCTTGCCTCCATCATTGCCTTCAGTGCGGCGGGGCTGGGTCCGTAAGGGTTTTCGTTGGCGTTGAGTTTTGCGACGCCCGGGGGCGGGCCATAGAGCGGCGTTGGCTGAACTATTTCTTTAGCGCCCGCGGCAAGGCTGGCGGTGCTTGTCGCAGCCAGAGCCGCGGAGACGCCGGCCGTGGTCCCTTGTAGAAATAACCTTCTGCTGAGTGATTTATGCATTATTTTCCTCCCGGTAAGGTCAGTGGTGGTGCATTTTATTTGCACCGATTTTGTCGGTCAGGCCTTGGCAAACATCGCCAGGGATACTGCTATTAAATAAACGCCAAACAGTCGTTTGAGGTGGAGTTCATTCAAACTGTGCGCCCAGCGGGCACCGATGGGTGCGGATATAACCGAAAATATAGAGATGGCGATCAGCGCTGGAATGTTGATATATCCGATGGAGCCTACAGGCAGGTTCGGTGCGCCCAGACCCATCAGCAGAAATCCGATGGCGCCGGGAAGTCCGATAAGAAAGCCGATGCCCGAAGCCGTTGCCACAGCCTGGTGCGCCGGGCGATTGCACAGCACCATGGTCATCACCGTTATGGTGCCGCCGCCGATCCCGAGTAGCGACGAAAATCCGCCCAGGAAACTGGCCAGGCTCGCGCGCGCCAAGCCGGTGGGCATTTCGAGTTTGCCTTTAAGACCGTCGAACAAGTTGGGGAAAAGAAAATAGATGGAGTACAGCAATACCCCACCGGCAAATACGTAGATCAGACTTTTGCTGTCGGTAAAGGATGCAATGTAGAGACCTGCGCCGACCCCGAGGACGATCCATATGGACCAGTCCCGCAGAACCCCAAAGTCCACTGCCCCGCGCTTGCGGTGTGCCTGCACCGAGCGTGCCGAAGAAATCACAATGGAAGCGAGGGATGTGCCCACGGCGACGCGCATCATCTCGTCACTGGCACTGTGCAGGAAGGGGAACACCGCTAGCAGTGCGGGAACCACCACGAACCCACCACCATTTCCAAATAGTCCCGCGGTGATGCCCGCAATCAAACCCGCAGCGCACAGCAGCAGGATGAACAGAGATATTTCCTCGAAACTCATCGGCTCCCCCAGATTGTTCTTCGTTGAACAGGTTGTAAAAAGCATTAACCGTGCCAACGAGCGCGGATGGTGGGTGGGGATGCCGGTCCGGTGGGTGAAACGAGTGTTTTTAAGGATCAGTGGATGTTACGGCAGCAAAGTACAGACTTTGTATGTTATGCGGTGAACTGAATTTGTGCGGGTGGTACTCTTCTGCATTGTCTAACGATGACCAAAATACTTTTGGGGGGACCATGTCACGCCGGTCGATTATTGCTGTTGTTCTGTTAATAGGTGCCTTATCGCTCAGCGTTTTTTCACGCGCGGAGTCAATTTCCACGATTACCTCCGGTATGGAGCGGCAGCAGGGACTGTTTGATTACTTCTGGGACCCCCAGCAGGGGCGGCTGTTATTGCAGGTCGATACCTTCGACCGCGAGTTGCTCTTGCTCACTGGGCTCGCACAGGGTTTGGGATCCAACCCGGTTGGTCTGGATCGCAATCAGGTGGGCGAAAGCCGTGTGGTTAAATTTGAGCGGGTGGGCAACAAGGTGTTGTTGCATCAGGTAAACCTCAAATACCGCGCGCTATCGGATAACCCGGCCGAGCGCCGCGCCGTATCCGAAGCTTTTGCTTCCTCGGTAATTTGGGGATTCAAGGTACTGGGTGAAGAAGCGGGTGCGGTGTTGGTGGACTTCACTCCGTTTGTCTTGAGCGACCAACACGGTATTGCTGCGCGGCTCAAACAGGCCGGGCAGGGCAGCTACAGTCTGGATAAAGACCGCTCTGCGATCTACCTGCCGCGCACCAAAAGCTTTCCGCAAAATAGTGAGTTTGAAGCGCAGCTAACCTTTGCCGGCAGCGACCCGGGTAAATACATGCAGGAGGTGGTGCCGACCCCACAGCTCGCCACTTTGCGCCAGCATATTTCCCTGGTGGCCCTCCCCGACGACGGCTACCAGCCGCGACGCTTCCACAGTAACTCCGGGTACTTTCCGCTGATTTTTCGCGACTACGCCACCGCCATCGACCAGCCCATGGATCAGCGGCTTATCTTTCGTCATCGACTGGAGAAGCGCCCGGGGAGCAACGAGCCTGTAGAGCCGATTGTGTATTACATTGATCCGGGTGTACCGGAGCCGGTGCGCAGCGCCCTGATCGATGGCGCAAGCTGGTGGAACGACGCGTTTGAAGCTGCTGGCTTTGAAAACGCTTTTCAGGTGAAGCTGCTGCCGGAAGACGCAGATCCACTGGATGTGCGTTACAACGTGATCAACTGGGTGCACCGCTCCACCCGCGGCTGGTCGTACGGGTATTCGATTTATGATCCGCGCACCGGTGAAATTCTCAAAGGAAATGTAACCCTCGGATCCCTGCGGGTGCGCCAGGATTTCCTGATCGCCCAGGGGCTGCTGCAGCCCTATGGCAACAAGGATACGGATACCGAACAACTCAAGGCGATGGCGCTGGCGCGTATTCGCCAGCTTTCCGCTCACGAGGTTGGTCACACCATCGGCCTTGCGCACAATTTTATTTCCAGCACGGAAGATCGCGCGTCGGTAATGGACTATCCAGCCCCGCTGGTGACATTGGCTGGCATCAAGCTCGATGTAGAGAATGCCTACGCATCGGGTATTGGTGCCTGGGATAAGCTGGCTATCCGCTATGGCTACGGCGTAGCCGAGGGCGATGAAGCGGAGTATCTCGCCGGCGTGCTTGAAGAGGCGCAGCAGCAGAAGCTGCGCTTTATCACCGACCGAGATTCTCGCAGTATCAATAATGCCCATGCCTATTCCCATCTCTGGGATAACGGGCGAGAGCCGCTGGACGAATTCCAGCGGATGACCGAGTTGCGCAAACACGCACTGGAGAACTTTGGTCCGGCGGCCAACACGACAGATTCTGCGCGTTCGTCACTGGATGAAACCCTGGTGCCGGTGTACTACGGACACCGCTACCAAGCCGAGGCGGTCGGCAAGCTGATCGGCGGGCTGGACTATGACTACCTGTCGAATGACGCCGGTGACGCGAGTTACCAATTGGTCTCTGCAGGCCAACAACAACAGGCGATCGACGCGCTGGCGCAAACCCTGAAACCGGAGTTCTTAACCCTGCCGGAGCGCGTGCTGAAACTGCTGCCCCCCAAAGCGTTTGGCTATAGTCGCAGTAATGAGAGCTTCCCTGCATACACCGGCGTGGCATTTGACGGGATCGCCATGGCGGAAGCAGCCGCAGGACACACCTTTTCCATACTGCTTGACCCACAGCGTGCCGCCCGTCTGCAGGAGCAACAGGCGCGTCGCGGCGGTGGCCCCGGCTTCAATACTCTGCTGGCGCAGCTTACCGATCAGTCATTGACGAGCGGGCAATACACCGGACTCCAGGCGGCCATCCATCAGCGGGTTAACCACGTGTATATCCACCACCTGATGTTACTGGCAGACAACAAGCAGGCACCGGAATCCGCCCGCGCGCGCGCCAATTTTGAGCTGGCTAAATTCCAGCACGCGATCGGCGCGATGAAACTGTTTGGTGACGACCAACACGGATACAACGCCCACTACTTTTACGAGGCAAATCGTATCGCCGCGTTTATGGATGGCGACTTGAAGGTGGAGAAAGGGGACCTGAAATCCATGCCGCCTGGCTCGCCGATCTAGGTCGGCCAGCGATAAGAGCTGGGGAAATTGTGCGGAGCCGGTAATCCTTGATACTGAAGATTACCGGCGTACTTTTATCCGCGAATAAACTGTGACTTTCGAATCCAGTGATCACCGCGGTAGCGGCGTGTCGGCGCTGAGGTGGTCTTGGCCCAGAAATAGTCGCGGTTGAACTGGAATTCCACTTCATACCCTTCGGTCAGGGCGGCAAGTGGCATGGCTTGCCAGCTGGCCTGGCGACGTTTGCTGGTGGCCTCGAGCAAATACTCGGTGTTATCCACAATGGCCACGACCCAGGCGTGGCCGTCGCCCTTATAGGTTCCCAGAGCAACCCGCGCATCCACACCCAGGTTAATCAGCCAGTCCGCCAGCAAGATCGCATGGTCTTCGCAATCGCCGCGCTTCTGGTAATACGCCTGGCGCGAGGTCTGCCAGATATCGGCGAGACCCGCGTATTGCAAGTGGTCGTACTGGTATTCCTTGCGCACCGCCAGAGTGTACAGCGGCACCCATAAGGCCTCGGTCTCAAATGGCTGGAAACCCACCAGATAGCTATTGGCAAAGTGGTGTTGGCTGTCGAGCCCGCGGGCGGAGGCAGTTACCGCCTCGATGCCCTGCCAGTTCCAGATAGAGATATAGCTGCTCTGCTGCTCACTGCGTTTTGCCACCGCCTGCTGCACCATTGCTTCGGTGAGCGGGGAGTAGCTACCGGCAATCTTTACAATTCCGCCCTGGTCATCTTTAACCGCATCCGTACCGTCTTCACTTTGCATGACGGCGAGCTGGTGTTGCTGCAGGGCGTGCTCTGCGGGTAGGGCTCGCCAGTGCCGCACCAGCTCCGGCAACATCATCAGCAAACCAATGGCCAGATAGAAGAACAGGGATCTCACGGCGATGCCCTAGCCCTTGAGGCCGAAAGAAATGATCATTGCAACAAAGATCAGGATAGTTGAGGCAAAAATGGCCACGGCGACATTGCCATTTTTGAGTTCGCCTTCGATATCCACATGCTTGAGCAGTTTTTTGTCGATCAGCAACAGCGCAACCATGCCGATCAGCAGGGCGAGAATGGTATACAGCAGGTTCAAACCCAGGTTAAACAGGGTCGCGGTAAGAAATTCAGTTTGCATCTTGATGGATTCCGAAAGCGGCAAGAAAGCCGTAATTAGATCATAGGCAAGTAGGTTTTTCTTGTTGGAGTTCTGCGGGCTGTACGCGGATTGATCAACTTGCTCCAGCGTAAATAGCTCTTTAATGTAGTCGCCCGAGTGAATAATGAATTTAGGGATATATGGAAATGCCAAAGCTGTTGAAATTGCCAGCCTTCCTGTTGATGCTGCCTTTCCTGGGCCTTGCTGCCTGCGCGGACCGGGTGGAGGTGCCGCCGGCACATGTCGGTAAGGTTCTCACCAAAAATGGCTACAAGCCGAGTACCGTACCGCCATCCAAATTCCGCCTGGATATGTGCCTGTTCTACTGTGACAAATTGGTAACCCTGGCAATTGCAGATTTCGGCCACCTGGAAAAATTCAAACTGTTTATGCCCAAAGACCAGCTCAATATGAGCTTTGATATCCGGATGACTGGGGCGGTAAACGAAAAATATATCGACAATATCTTTGACCGTATGCCTCCGCAGAATGGCAATATTTCCGTGAGTCAGGTGTACAACACCTATGCGCAGCCGGTTATCCGCGATGTGGTACGGCGGGTGATCGCCAAGTATTCGATCAATGAAATTGCCTCCAGCCGCGAAATGCTCAGCCAGGAGCTGTTTACCGCTGTAGCCTCCTCGCTGGAAGGAACGCCGATCAAGATAAAGCGCCTGGGTATCGCCGACGTACAGTTCCCGAAAGTGATCACTGAGGCCAAGGAGCGTGCGGCGGAGCGTCGCGAGCTGATCGAGCAGGAGAAGGCACAGTTTGAAATCCAGAAGATCCAAATGGAGCGGGATCTGGAGCGTGAGAAAATGAACCGTGCGATTGCCCGCGAAAAGGCAATGGGGCAGAAAGAGGTGAATGACCTGCTGGCCAAGTCGGTTACCGACAAATACCTCTCCTACCGCACACTCGAGGTGCTGGAGACCATGGCCGAGTCGAATAACAAGGTGTTTGTACCGGTCGAAGCCCTGGGCACCATTGGCCTGCAGCAGGCGGTGTTTTCTGAACAAATGAAGCAGGTTGCGCGCAAGCGCTAAGCGAGGGCTGTCTGATGGAATTCAATTCACAGGTGGCCAACTGGCTGGCGGGTGCCTTGGGTGGGCTGGCAAGCTGGGTGGTTATCGCGGCGTGTGTGCTGCTGGTGCTGAATATTCTGGTGCGGATTCAGTTTTTGCGCCGCCGTGGCGAAGGGCTGCACTGGCTGTTGGACCGTTCACTGGTCATTCGTCTGCTCAGTTTGCTGTTCTTTATTTGGGTTCTACTGGGTTTTAACAGCAATGGACCGAAATTGGAGCTGGCGCCGGACTATAGTGACGAGCAACAGGCCACCGAACGAGCGTTGCGTGCAGAGCGCGATCATGTGGAAAATTTTGCCCCGGAAAAGCCAACAGCGGCACAAACGAGCCAACGTTTAGAGGACCTGCGCGAACAGCAGAAGCAGGAAAGCGAACAGGAAAATTAATCTACGACTCATCTCCATTTTGAAGTCATTGCAACGGTTTTATTTTCAGAAATTCTGTTGGGATGCCCAGATACCGTGAATAGACTTCCGAACACATTGGGAGATGAGGAGATCATCATGCGTTACCTGTTACCTGTAGTTCTGTTTTGTTCCATTGCGGGTTTTGCCCACGCTCAAAGCACTATGACTCAGCTGCCTTCTGGCGCTCAGGAAGTGCAAATTCTGGGTAACACCTATTACAAAAGCGGTGACACCTTTTATCGTTTTAACGAGCAAGGTGGTTACTTTTATGAAACCAATCCGCCTCGTGTAATGGACCATCAGTCCACTCCAAATGCGTCTGTAGTGACTAATCCTGGTGTTGGTCTGACTTCAGACCAGATCGAGGGCTGTCGTAACGCTGCTGCGGATAAATCCAACGCAGTACCTAACCGAGGCAGTTCTGTGTATATCAATGAGTACAATCGTTGTATCGGCGATCTGCAGCGTCAATAAGACGTTACTCGATATACCAGTGATTCTACCTAGTTAATCCTTTTAGCTAGGGCGAATAGGAAAAGGCTTGCCGCTTAACCGGCAAGCCTTTTTCGTTGGTGACTTGCCGCAATAACACCTAATCAAAAGGCACGCTTAATCGTGCCGCTTATTGGTTGCCGCGCTTAGCGCAATTCTTCCGGTTCTTGGCTCAGCCCTTCCCAATTCGCGCATAGTCCTGCTTGCATCTGGCCGATGGAATCATCGTGCGCCAGGTACCGTTGCCCTGTTCCATTCGTGGCGGGTGACAAATCTGGGTTGAATTGGTCAAAAATACACCTGCTCGTCTGTGCTAATTGACCGGCTAATTGGCGAAGTGATGGATAAAGTCTATGTAAATCAGTCATTTACAAGTTTGTGAGTACTTAGTTCCGCTTGCTTGGTAAAAACCGAATAAATATTCCATTTTCTCGCGGTCTCTGTAGAATGGCGTAAAAAATAACTTCTGGGACCTAGGTCCCAGTTTCGCCAAACTCACAGGAAAAATCATGAGAAGTCGCAAGTCCCTCTCCCCCATCGCGGGGCTGATGCGCCGCATGCGTGTCGCCCAGGCGCTGTCCGATAAAACCGGAGTCTCTGCCGACGAAAGTCTCGATATCGTTACCGAAGGCGCCAAGCTGACGGGTAATGAAGAGCGCCGTCGCTTCCTCAAGCAACTGGGTATGGGTGCCGCGGCTGTTGGTGTTGGTACATCACTGGCCGGCGTTTCCAAGCAGGCGCAAGCGGTTCCGGGTGGCGGCAATGGTGACGGCCGTCCTGGCAGCGTTGCAATCATCGGTGGTGGCGTGGCCGGCATCCGCTGTGCGCACCGTTTGCAGCAGTACGGTATTGCCAGCACTGTGTTTGAAGGCAACACCCGTCTGGGCGGCCGGGTTAGCACTAACCGCAGCATTTTTGGTGGTCCGGTAGAGCGTGGCGGTGAGTTGATCTCTAGTGAGCACACTGCAGTGCGTAATCTGGCGAATCAGTTGGGTCTGGATATCGAAGATGTAAACGGTAACGCGGTGCCCGGTGGCAACGAACTGTACTACGTGAACGGCCAGCACTACTCCGAGCACCAGCTGAATGAAGAGTGGCGCGATGTTTACAAAATTTTCAAAAAACTCCAGCAAGACGCGCCGTGGTTACCTACCTACGATTCGCACAACGACATCCACAAAACGCTGGACTACACCGACTCCAATACCTGGATGGACCAGGTAGGTATCGGCGCGAACTCTAATATGGGGCAGGTATTCCAGGCTGACCTGGTTGCCGAGTATGGCCTGCAGCCGGAAGATCAGACCGCACTGAACCTGATCTATCTGCTGGCATGGAACCCTATCAACAGTGCGACGCCGCTGGCAGGTACCGACGAGCGCTTCCGTATTGCTGGCGGTAACGATCAGCTGTGGAGCAAGATGGTTGAGCAGTTGCCGGAAGGTACTATCGAAACCGGTCGTAAGTTGGTGGCCATCAATGGCGACATCAATGGTCCCTACACCCTGACCTTCGAAGACGGCTACGTTCACAACTGTGACAAGCTGGTTCTGGCGCTGCCGTTCTCTCTGCTGCGTGATGTAGATATCGAGCCGGCTCTGTACAACAGCTTCCGCCCTGAGAAGCGTTTGGCGATTGAACAGATGGCCTTTGGTGCTAATGGTAAAATGGCGCTGCACCACAACAGCCGTCCTTGGACCCAGACTCAATACGTAAATGGTCAGGCGGTTACCGGCAACGGTGTAACCTATGTGGGCCGTCCGGAATTGTTTGATACCTGGGATTCTAGCTCGGTAAATGGTCAGCCAGATGGCATTCTGGTGAACTTCTTCGGTGGCAACTACGGTGCTAACTTGGGTGGAGATCAGCCATTTGCTGCGCCGACCCAGGCGGATATTAACCACTTCTACGGCATTGTGGATAACGTCTTTCCGGGTACGTCTGCGACCTTCTCCGGCACTGCGATGCAGTCCAAGTGGTCTGCCAACCCGTGGTCCAAAGGTTCTTACTCCACTCCGACCTTCGGTAGCTACACCTCCTGGTGGGGTGCCCAGCCGCTGGCGGAAGGCAATATCCACTTCTGTGGTGAGCACACCGAGCTGGAAGCTTTCGGCTACATCGACGGTGCAGTATCTACCGGCGAGCGCGCGGCCAAGGAAATTCACCAGTCGGTGTAAATTTTCAGTCCGCCAACTTCATCTCACAGGATGCAAAAAAGGCCGCGAACATATGTTCGCGGCCTTTTTTGTTGTGGGGGCTATTGTACGACAGCAGGTGATTTACACCTCGTTCTCATGGCTTAACTGTGCGTGCCAGCTACCGTCCAGCTCCACCGTTACCCGAACCTGAATTGGCCGGCAGCACACTGTGCAATCTTCAATGTAGTGCTGGTCGCCGGCACTGGTATCGATCAGCATGGAAATCATTTCTCCACAGTAGGGGCACTGGTCCGTGAATTCTTCCATTTGGGTCACCTTGCTCCCTTACACTGAACGCGCTTTGAGGTGCGGCTGTGCCCAGACGGCTAGAGTATCGGCCACATAGAGGGCATCTGCCCGCTCACTCAGTAAGTGGTCGGCATCGTCCAGGCTGATAAAGCTCTTCGGGTGCAATGCGCGATTGTAGATATCTGCCGCCTCGTCAATTGATACCACCTGATCAATCGGGGAATGGTAGATCAGCAGCGGACGCCCCAACTTGTGGATGTGTCCCTCCTGTATGCCCAACACATCGTCCACAAACTGCTTGCGAATCACAAACGGGCGCCTGGAAAGCTGTACCTCGGCCTGGCCTTCTTGCTGAATGATCTCAAGGGCGCTGCCAAACTGCTTCAACACATGTTTTGGGTCTGCAGGGGAGGCGACGGTAGCGACGGCCTTTGCTTCAGGAATTGACTCGGCCGCGGCGAGCACCGCAGCGCCGCCGAAGCTGTGCCCGATCAGTAAGTCCGCGGGCTGGTACTCGTCGCGCAGAAAGCGCGCGGCGCATATCAGGTCCGCCACGTTACTGGAGAAGCTGGTTTCACTGAAATCTCCAGCGCTGTCGCCGAGGCCAGTGAAATCCAGGCGCAGGGTGGCGATACCGTGGTCGGCGAGGCGGCGGCAGATTCGCGAGGCTGCCAGTACATCTTTGCCACAGGTAAAACAGGGCGCAAACAGCGCGAAGCCGTGTGTGGCGCCTTGTGGTGTTTCCAGGATACCCGCGAGGGGCAACCCGTTGGGGTTGGGGAAGCGCACCTTGTGGCGGCGTTTACTTCGCGACATATGGGGTCCGGTGAACTGGTAGGGGTAGCGGGAGTAGCAAGCAAAGCACGGGTTTGCGGGCCATGGTATGGGGCTCGGCAAATCGCGGCAAACGGTGCGAGGACAGTTCGACCAATTTTTTTGCGTTCTTGTAAAAATGACAACGGTGTCAGTGGCTTATCCGCGGCATGTCGTAATTCATTTACAAAACGGGTTGATATACTCGCGCCTGCCCAAGCCCCCGTCGCGCAGACTTTGCCGCACGGTGACCGCCGGTGGCGCATCAGCGTATAATCCGCGCCCGCTTTCCCGCCCCGCCGGGGCAGGTAGCGTGAGTAAGTATTCAGCAACCAGCAAAAGAGGATTGGCTATGGCGGTTAAATTGATGAAGGACCTGGATCTGGCAGGCAAGCGCGTATTGATTCGCGAAGACCTGAACGTGCCGGTAAAAGACGGGGTTGTGACTTCCGATGCGCGTATTCGCGCGGCACTGCCCACCATCAAAGCCGCTGTAGACGCAGGCGCAAAGGTTCTGTTGATGTCCCACCTGGGGCGCCCTACGGAAGGTGAGTTCGCGGAGGAATTCTCCCTGGCGCCGGTGGCGCAACACCTGGGCAAGCTGCTGGGTAAAGACGTGCCGGTAATCAAAGACTGGCAGGGTGGTGTGGAACTCGCGGACGGTGAAGTCGCACTGTTGGAAAACGTGCGGTTTAACAAAGGCGAGAAGAAAGACGATGAGGCACTGGCCAAGCAGTACGCGTCCCTGTGCGACATCTTTGTGATGGACGCCTTTGGTACCGCGCACCGCGCCCAGGCCTCTACCCATGGTGTGGCCAAGTTTGCCCCTGTCGCCTGCGCGGGCCCACTGCTGGCAGCAGAGCTGGATGCCCTGGAGCAGGCGCTGGCCAACCCGGCGCGCCCCATGGTGGCGATCGTTGGTGGCTCTAAAGTGTCCACCAAACTGACCGTGCTGGAGAGCCTGTCTGACAAGGTGGACCAGCTGATTGTGGGCGGCGGCATTGCCAACACCTTCCTGGCAGCGAGCGGCAAGCCCGTAGGCAAATCCCTGTGCGAGCACGATCTGCTCGATACCGCAAAAGGCCTGATGCAGAAGTGCGATATTCCTGTGCCGACCGATGTGGTTACCGGCAAGGAATTCAGCGAGTCTGCGGCGGCGGAAACCAAGCCTGCCGACGCGGTGACCGAAGACGACATGATTTTCGATATCGGCCCGGACTCTTCTGCGGCACTGGCTGACATCCTCAAAAACGCCAAGACCATTATCTGGAACGGTCCGGTGGGCGTATTTGAATTTGACCAGTTTGGTGGTGGTACCGAGCGTTTGTCCAAGGCGATTGCCGAGAGCGACGCCTTCTCCATCGCCGGCGGTGGTGACACCCTGGCGGCGGTGGACAAGTACGGCATCGCCGAGCAGGTCTCCTATATTTCTACTGGGGGTGGTGCTTTCCTGGAATACGTGGAAGGCAAGGTGCTGCCGGCGGTGGCGATGTTGGAAAGCCGCGCCGCTGAATAGAGCCGCGCAGCTGAATAAATCAGCGCTGCAAAGGAATGAGGAATACAGATGCGCCCCGCGTTTGCGGAGCGCATCTTGCAAGAAGTTTTCAGGGCAACAGGATGACTCGGTTGCCCGATGCAGATTTAAAGCACCCGGCGGAATGTCGGGGCTGACACCAAATTAAAAATAGATGCGACCGGAGCTTTGCTTCAGGAATCGCACGCCCCAGCGGGTCAAAAATGGCTCGCTAACCCAAAACTGCTAAATATCGACGAGAAAGGGTTTTTTCATGGCTTTAATCAGCTTGCGTCAATTGTTGGACCACGCTGCCGAGTTCGGCTACGGCGTGCCTGCGTTCAACGTCAACAATCTGGAGCAGATGCGCGCCATTATGGAGGCGGCTGAACAGACCGACTCTCCGGTGATCGTGCAGGCTTCCGCCGGTGCGCGTAAATATGCCGGTGCACCATTCCTGCGCCACCTGATTCTGGCGGCGGTGGAAGAGTTTCCGCACATCCCGGTGGTGATGCACCAGGACCACGGCACCAGCCCGGCAGTATGCCAGCGTTCGATCCAACTGGGTTTTAGCTCGGTAATGATGGACGGCTCGCTGATGGATGACGGCAAGACGCCGGCATCTTATGAGTACAACGTGGATGTCACCCAGCGCGCAGTGGAAATGGCCCACGCCTGTGGTGTGTCTGTGGAAGGCGAACTCGGCTGCCTGGGTTCTCTGGAAACCGGTATGGCCGGTGAAGAGGATGGTGTAGGTGCGGAGGGCAAACTGTCCCACGACCAGCTGCTGACCGACCCGGAAGAAGCGGCAGACTTCGTGAAAAAGACGCAAGTAGACGCACTGGCAATTGCCTGTGGTACCAGTCACGGCGCTTACAAGTTTACCCGTCCGCCCACCGGTGACATTCTCGCGATCGATCGCATCAAGGAAATTCACGCGCGTATCCCGGATACCCATCTGGTGATGCACGGTTCTTCCTCTGTACCGCAGGAGTGGCTGGCGGTCATCAACGAGTTTGGCGGTGAGATTCCGGAAACCTACGGCGTTCCGGTTGAGCAAATTTGCGAAGGCATCAAGTACGGTGTGCGCAAGGTGAATATCGATACCGATCTGCGTCTTGCGAGCACCGGTGCGGTACGTCGCTTCCTGGCTCAAAACCCGTCCGAGTTCGATCCGCGTAAATTCCTGAAGGCTACTACCCAGGCCATGAAAGATATTTGCGTTGCCCGTTACGAAGCGTTTAACACCGCCGGTAACGCCAGCAAGATCAAGCCGATCAGTCTGGATGCCATGTCCCAGCGTTACGAAAAAGGTGAGCTGGTACCCAAGATCAATTGATCAAAAGCGGTTAATTGAAAGGGCGATCCCAAATTTTATGGAATTGGGGTCGCCCTTTTTTGTTGAAAAATGCAGTACCATTGGGTCATGGAACTGCTGAAAGATCTCAATGCCGTTGATACCAGTCCGGTGATTCGCCGTCCGGACTATTCTGCGTTGCGCAGCCAACTGCCGCTGTTGGATTTTTCCTGTAGCGAGCCCCTGCCGGAAGCGGTGATTTCCTACCGCAATTTTTATCGACTCCAATTTTCCGAGGCCTGTGCCACCGGTATCGGTACCTTCAAGTCCGCCGGTTTTGAACTGGTTGCCCAGTACTGGTTTGTCGATAACCCCAAGGGCACATTATTTATCTGTCACGGTTACTTCGACCACACCGGTATTTACGCTTCGGCCATACGCTTTGGCCTGGAGCGTGGCTACAACGTGGTGATTGTGGATTTTCCCGGGCACGGACTATCGAGCGGTGAGCCCGTGGCCATCGATACCTTTCTGCAATACCGCGAAGTGCTGGAAGCCCTGCTGAGCAAGGCCAGAAATAAAATGCCGGAACCCTGGCACGGCATGGGGCAGAGTACGGGCGGCGCGACCTTGCTGAGTTATTTGCAGTTCAGTTTGTGGCAGCCGTTCGACAAGATCATGCTGCTGGCACCGCTGGTGCGCCCGGCCAACTGGCACCTGCGCAAGTGGGTGTATTACCTCGGGCGTTTTCTGATGCCGCATCCCAGCCGTGGGTTTAACATCAATACCCACGACGCAGAGTTTGCCCGCCGTCAGGCCTTGCGCGACCCATTGCAATCGCCGGTTATGTCGATTCGTTGGCTGGGCGCCATGGTGGACTGGCTAAAGGTGTTCCCGAAAACCAACCGCAACCCCAAGCCCATTTTGGTGGTGCAGGGCACCGATGATAAGACCGTGGACTGGCGCTACAACATGGGGGCGATCGCAGATCGTTTCCCCAATAGTAAGCGCGTTATCGTGCGCGGTGCGCGTCATCAGATGATCAACGAAACCCAGCCGTACCGGCATCAGATCATCGAAGCGCTCGAACAGTGGCTGGCGGACTAGCGGTTTCGGGCGCTGTTCTCACAATCCTTTTTCAAACTTATGCCTGTTGGCGGCGACGGTGTCGGCGCCGCTGCATGAGTGCGTCTGCGGAATAGAAGATCAGTGCCACCCACACAAAGGCAAAGGTGACCAGCTTGGTGTTATCCATCGGCTCCTTGTAGATCACGATGGCGAAGATAAACATCAGGGTCGGCCCGATGTATTGCAGGAAGCCCAGGGTGGAGAGGTTTAGGCGCCGCGCCGCAATGTTAAACAGCAGCAGCGGGGTCAGAGTGACGGGACCGGCGGCCATCAGTAGCGCGTTCATTTGCCAGCTGTTGTTGAGCAGGTTGCTGGTGGGGCTGCTGCTCCAGAACAGAAAGCCGAGCGCCAACGGCAGCATGAACAGGGTTTCCACGGTTAGCCCTGTGAGGCTGTCCACCGGTGTCTTCTTGCGCACTAGCCCGTAGAGGCCGAAAGTCAGTGCCACGCCGAGAGCCACCAGCGGCAGGCGCCCGTAGCTCCATATTTCATAGGAAATCCCCACCGCGGCGAGGAATACCGCAAACCACTGCAGCGGACGCAGCCGTTCCCCCATCGCCACCACACCGAGCAGTACGCTGAAAATTGGATTGATGTAATAGCCGAGGCTGGCATCCAGAATATGGTCGCTATTGATCGCCCAGATAAAGATCAGCCAGTTACAGGTAATCAGGGCGGTAGTGATCAGCAGTGCAATCACCGTTTTGCGTGTGTGCAGTACCTCGCGCAAGCCAGTAAGCTTACCCAGCACCGCCAGCATGATCAGCGCCAGTACCAGCGACCAGATACTGCGATGGCTGAGAATCTCCATTGCCGACAGGTCGTCCAGCAACTTGAAGTACAGCGGTGCGACGCCCCAGATAAAGTAGGCACCAATACCCGCAAGCAGGCCGGTCGCAGCGGAGTCTGAGTTGTGATTGTTCAACGGGTATTACCTATGCTTCGCGGTTGGTATTGCGTAGCAGCAATGGGTACAGGTACGGCTTAGTCGGGGATCACCCGGAGATGCCGTGAGCCATCTGTCTGGAGGCACAATAAAGAAACCCGGGGTACTGTAGATTTACAGTAGCACCCGGGTTTCGGGGGAGTGTAACAGACGCCGGAGGCGCCCGTTAGCGGTGTCGAGCGTTTGCGCTTAGAACAGCACGCGGCAACGCAGGGTGCCGGGAATGTTCTTCAGCTTTTCCAGCGCCAGATCGGAGTATTCTGCGTCGACATCAATTACCACGTAACCGACGGTCTCGTTGGTTTGCAGGAACTGCGCGGAGATGTTGATGCCGTTGTCGGAAAACACCTGGTTGATCGCGCCGAGTACGCCGGGCACATTTTTGTGGATGTGCAGCAGGCGGTGCGCACCGGCGTGGCCGGGCAGGGCGACTTCCGGGAAGTTCACGGAGCTGGTGGTGGTGCCATTGTCGGAGTAGAGCGCCAGTTTGTCGGCCACTTCCACACCGATGTTTTCCTGCGCTTCGACGGTAGAGCCGCCAACGTGCGGGGTCAGCAGGGCATTGTCGAGACCGCGCAGTGGCGACTGGAATTCATCATCGTTGCCGCGTGGCTCCACCGGGAATACATCGATGGCGGTACCGGCCAGATGGCCGCTTTTCAGTGCTTCGGCCAGCGGCTCGATTTCCACCACGGTGCCGCGGGAGGCATTCAGCAGGATGGCACCCTTCTTCATTTTGGCAATCTGCTCGGCGCCAATCATCCACTTGGTGGAGGGTAGTTCCGGCACGTGCAGGGAGACAACGTCAGACTGCGCCAGCAGCTCGTCCAGGCTGTTGACCTGGCTGGCGTTGCCAAGGGGCAGTTTGGTGACTACGTCAAAGAAGATCACGCGCATGCCGATGCCTTCGGCCAGTACCGAGGTCTGGGAGCCGATGGCGCCGTAGCCGATGATACCGAGGGTTTTACCGCGCGCTTCGTAGGAGCCCACTGCAGACTTTTTCCAGCCCCCGCGGTGGCACACGATATTCTTCTCAGGGATACCGCGCAGCAGCATAATGGCTTCAGCGATCACCAGTTCGGCTACGCTTCGGGTGTTGGAATAGGGCGCGTTGAATACCGCAATACCCAGATCCGTAGCGGATTGCAGGTCTACCTGGTTGGTGCCGATACAGAAGCAACCTACGGCGATCAGTTTGGGCGCATTCTCGAGCACTTTACGGGTCAGTTGGGTGCGCGAACGAATCCCGACAAAGTGGGCATCGGCAATCTTCTCGATCAGTTGGTCTTCCGGCAGCGCGGTTTTGATATATTCCACGTTGGTGTAACCACGGGAAGACAGCAGGTCCACAGCGGACTGGTGTACACCTTCCAGTAACAGGATGCGGATTTTGTCTTTCTGAAGAGAAGTCTGCGGAGCCATATCGGGTCTCTTGGCCGTGCGCGATGATGATCGGTCGCGGCGGGTTAAAGAAAAATCGGTTGGGCCTCACCGGGGACCCGGCGAGGGCGGCATCATACCACAAGGGCTTTCCAAAGCTTTATACGCAATATCTATCCTAGCTATCGAAACTGGTTATGTATCAACACGAATTTACCTGCAATACCCCGGTCGACCTGCCTCTTGGCAAAATTGTGTGCGTCGGACGCAACTATGCGGCGCATGCGGAGGAACTGAATAACCCGATTCCGGACGAGCCGCTGCTGTTTATCAAGCCGGCGACTTCAGTGGTGCCGATGGCGCAGCCGGTTCACCTTCCCCGTGGCCGCGGTAGCTGTCACTTCGAGGGGGAGCTGGCGCTATTGATTGGCGAGCGCCTGACCGATGCCAACCCCGGCGACGTACCGGGGGCGATTGCCGGGCTTGGATTGGCCCTGGACCTCACGCTGCGGGAGTTACAGTCGGACCTGAAAGCCAAGGGACAGCCGTGGGAGAAAGCCAAGGGATTTGATGGAGCCTGCCCGCTATCGCCGTTTGTGAAGCTGGACTGGTTGCCGGATTGGGACAACCTGACTTACACCCTGTGGCTGAACGACGAGATCCGCCAGCGGGGTAAGTCCAACCATATGCTGACGCCGATTCTGGATCTGGTGGCGTATATCAGTGAGTACTTCACCCTGATGCCGGGAGATGTAGTGCTTACCGGCACGCCGGCGGGTGTGGGGGAGTTGTTGGTTGGGGATCGTATCGCGATGGGGCTCGAAGAGGACTGGCTTCGCTGCGAGACTGAGGTGGTTTGAGGTTTTTGAGCTGATTCTGGGGCACAGGAGCGTCGGCGGGAAGGTTTCAAAACCGCTGTGAATACGTCCATGTACGCTGCGTCGGCGACATCCCTGTCGCCGACGCTTTTGAAACCTTCCCACCGACACTCCTGCTTCGCTTAGACCAGTTGCACTTCGTAGTGCGTCTGGTTAGGGCGAAGGTTGTGACGCCGGGTAGGCTTTTGCGAGACCCTCTAAAACAAGGATGTTTTAGAGGAGCCCCCAGGGATGGGTTCACGGCGTGTCTCGCAAAAGCCTACCCGGCGGCGCAACCGCCACAGAGGTACTACAAACGGTAGCTGACCGAAGTCATCGCCTTAGAAACCAGTGTCATCAAACCTTTAACCGGGCCGGGGAAGCGTGCCCCGCCGGCTTCCAGCGCTGCATGTTGATGCTTGGCCTCATCCACCAGCATCTGCTCCACCACCGCGCGGCTCTTTTCATCCTGCTCAGGCAGTTCCTGCAGATGGCCTTCCAAGTGCTTACACACCTGCTCTTCGGTAGCGGCGAGAAAGCCGAGGCTGACCTTGTCACTGATCTTGCCGGCGGCAGCGCCGATACCGAAGGACATGCCGTACCAGAGCGGATTGAGCACGCTGGGGCGGCTGCCCAGTTCATCCAGACGTTGCTCGCACCACGCCAGGTGGTCGATTTCTTCGTCCGCGGCGTGCTCCATCTCCGCGCGCACCTCGGGCAACTTGGCGGTCAGCGCCTGGCCCTGGTACAAGGCTTGGGCGCAAACTTCACCGCTGTGATTGACCCGCATCAGCCCCGCCGCATGGCGGCGCTCACCGTCGGAAAGCTCCGCTTCATCCACCGCTTTCGCGGGTGACGGGCGCTCGTGACAGGGGGGGCCGGGGCTCAGGGTGCGCAGGGCGCGGTCCGCCTGCAGCAGCAGGCGGTCGAGTCCGGTCAATTGGCGGTGACTGCTCAAGGTGCGTTCCTCTTTAGCTTTGTAGCTTTTCCGCTTCGTTTCGCGAGGGCAATTAGGCTTCGGTCGGCTGCTCGCGCTCGATTGCGCGGTAACCGATGTCCTTGCGGTAGAAGACGCCTTCCCAGTAAATCTTGCTGGCGCACTCGTAGGCATTCTTCTGGGCGTCGGCCACCGTGTCACCCAGGGCAGTGGCGCAGAGCACGCGACCGCCGCTGGTTACCACGCGTTCGCCGTCGAGCGCAGTGCCTGCCTGGAAAACTTTGGCGTTCTCGCTATCCGCTTTGTCCAGGCCGGAAATTGCATCACCCTTGCGGTAGCTGCCCGGGTAGCCATTGGCTGCCAGTACGACGCCCAGTGCCGGGCGGGAATCCCACTCTGCGGTGACCTGATCCAGGCGCTTTTCCACTGCGGCCATGCACAGGTCAACCAGGTCGGACTTCAGGCGCATCATGATCGGCTGGGTTTCTGGGTCGCCGAAGCGGCAGTTGTATTCGATGACCTTGGGGGTGCCCTCTTCATTGATCATCAGGCCCGCGTACAGGAAACCGGTGTAGGGCATGCCTTCGGAGGCGAGGCCTTTCACGGTGGGCTCGATCACTTCGTCCATGATGCGCTGGTACACGTCCTGGGTCACTACCGGAGCCGGGGAGTAGGCGCCCATGCCGCCGGTGTTGGGGCCGGTGTCGCCGTCGCCGACACGTTTGTGGTCCTGGCTGGTGGCCATCGGCAGGATGTTTTCTCCGTCCACCATCACGATGAAGCTGGCTTCTTCGCCGGTGAGGAATTCCTCGATCACTACGCGGCAGCCGGCGTCGCCGAAGGCGTTGCCAGAGAGCATATCGCGCACGGCCAGCTCGGCTTGTTCTACGGTTTCGGCAACGATCACGCCTTTACCCGCGGCGAGGCCGTCGGCTTTAACCACGATGGGCGCGCCCTGTTCACGGATGTACTCGAGCGCGGGCTCGATCTCGGTGAAGTTCTGGTAGGCAGCGGTGGGGATGGCGTGGCGCTCGAGGAATTCTTTGGTGAAGGCTTTGGAGCCTTCCAGCTGCGCTGCGGCTTTTTCCGGGCCAAAGATGTTGTGGCCGCGACTGTTAAAGAAGTCGACGATGCCGTCAACCAGCGGGGCTTCAGGGCCAACGATGGTGAGGTCGATGCCTTTTTCTTCCACCAGATCGGAGAGGGCAGAGAAGTTGTCGACGCCGATGTTGACGTTCTGGACTTTGGATTCGTGGGCGGTGCCGGCGTTGCCCGGCGCGACGAAGACGGTGTCTACGGCGGGGTTTTGGGCGGCCTTCCAGGCCAGTGCGTGTTCGCGGCCACCAGAGCCGATTACCAGGATGTTCATTCTTGAGTTTCCCCGTGCCTGTGATTTAGGTGGGCTAGTTTAGCATTCAGATGAGTTCAACTGCTGCTCTACTGGCGTCAGGGGAAAAGTACCTGGCCAGTCCGTGGCGGGGCTATGGCTGGCGACCTTTCGCGAGACACGCCGTAAACCCATCCCTGGGGGCTCGGCTGCGGCCATCCAGGCCGCAGACGGTCTCGCGAAAGGTCGCCAGCCACAGCCCCTTCGCGTCTGACTCTGCAAGTTGTTTACTGCAGAGTCATTACAACAGTCGTCGTTTGCGTGACGTTATCAGTGGCGGAAGTGACGCATTCCGGTAAATACCATCGCCATGCCGTGCTCGTCGGCTGCTGCGATCACTTCTTCGTCACGCATGGAGCCGCCGGGCTGGATTACAGCGCTGATGCCTACCTTGGCGGCGTTGTCGATGCCGTCGCGGAAGGGGAAGAAGGCGTCAGATGCCATAACCGCGCCTTTAACTTCGAGGCCCGCGTGTTCAGCCTTGATTGCGGCGATACGCGCGGAGTTGACGCGGCTCATCTGGCCGGCGCCAACACCGATGGTGCGGCCGTCTTTGGCGTAGATGATGGCATTGGATTTAACCATCTTGGCCACCTTCCACGCGAACAGCAGTTCGTCCAGCTGTTCTTCCGACGGTTGTACCTTGGTGACCACCTTGAGGTCTTCCTTGGCAACCATGCCGTTGTCTTTTTCCTGTACCAGCAAGCCACCGGTTACGCGCTTGTAGTCGAAGGCGGCGGGGCGGTCTGTGCTCCACTCACCACATTCCAGCAGGCGGACGTTTTTCTTGGCGGATACGGCCTGGGCGGCTTCGGCGCTGACCTTCGGCGCGATGATGACTTCGGAGAACTGCTTGTCGACGATCAGCTGGGCAGTTTCGGCGTCCAGCTCGCGGTTGAAGGCGATGATGCCGCCGAATGCGGATTCCGGGTCGGTGGCGAAGGCCAGTTCGTAGGCGGTCTTGATGTCCGCAGCAACGGCAACACCACAGGGGTTGGCGTGCTTGACGATCACACAGGCCGGCTCGTCGAACAGTTTGACGGTTTCCAGTGCGGCGTCGGTGTCGGCGACGTTGTTGAAGGACAGTTCCTTACCTTGCAGCTGGCTGGCGGTGGATACAGAAGCTTCGGTTGCGTCTGCTTCTACGTAGAAGGCCGCTTTCTGGTGCGGGTTCTCGCCGTAGCGCATGTCCTGGGCTTTCTCGAACTGGGTATTGAAGGTGTTCGGGAATTCGCGGGCTTCGTTCTTGGTGTTACGCGCGCCGAAGTGGTTGGCGATCATACCGTCGTACTGGGCGGTGTGTTCGAACGCCTGCACCATTAGGTCATAGCGGGTTTCGTAACCGAGCGCGCCGTCGTTGGCTTTCATCTCTTCGATCACGGTGTCATAGCTGTGCGCGTTAACCACGATGGCCACATCTTTGTGGTTCTTGGCCGCGGAGCGGACCATGGTGGGGCCGCCGATGTCGATATTTTCGATGGCGGTGGGCAGGTCGCAGTTGGGGTCAGCGACGGTGGCCTTGAACGGGTACAGGTTCACCACAACCATATCGATGGGCTTGATGCCGTGTTCGTCCATTACCACGTCGTCTTTGCCGCGACGGCCCAGGATGCCGCCGTGCACTTTCGGGTGCAGGGTCTTAACGCGACCGTCCATCATTTCCGGGAAGCCGGTGTAATCGGAAACTTCCACAACCGGGATGCCGGCTTCGCCCAGCTGGCGGTAGGTACCACCGGTAGAGAGAATCTCTACGCCCATGGCGGAGAGCTCGCGGGCAAACTCCACAATGCCGGTTTTATCGGAAACGCTGATCAGCGCGCGGCGAACGGCCACCTTGTCAGTCATATCGCATCGTCCATTCAGATGTGTAAAGAGCAGGTTAAAAACGTTGGAAATACAAATAGCGAGGGGGGATGAGCTCAGCTCATCCCCCCTCGTCGAATTTTTGCCGCTCCGGCTAAGGCTGCCTGGAGCGGTTGGCTGCCTTACAGCAGGCCGTAGCGCTTAAGCTTCTTGCGCAGGGTGCCCCGGTTGAGGCCCAGCAGCTGCGCTGCGCGGGTCTGATTGTGGCGGGTGTGCTTCATCACCACTTCCAGCATAGGTGCTTCAATCTCAGACAGCACCATATCGTACACGTCGGTTACCATCTGTCCGTCCAGGTGGCGGAAGTAGTTTTCCATCGCGTGCTCAACTGCATCGCGCAAGGCTTGCGGTTGCTGTAGTTGAGTCTGGCCCCCAGTGGACACCACATCGCTGGTATCCGGAATTAATGCTTCGTTAGTCATGCCGCTTTTGCCCCTCTAGTTATTCGGCGTTCAAACCACTCACGAACGCTGGCATGTTGTGCTTCTGCGCTATCTATTCGGTTAAAGGCTTTACGAAACTCTTCGCTGTCCGCGAGAGTCTTTACGTACCAACCCACATGTTTACGGGCGATACGTACCCCCATAACCTCACCGTAGAAACGGTGCAGTTCACTCAAGTGAGTGATTAATATGTCCCTGACTTCATCCAGTGAGGGCTCCGGTAGGTGCTCCCCCTTTGCGAGGTAGTGAGCAATCTCCCGAAATATCCATGGACGTCCCTGAGCCGCACGGCCAATCATGACCGCTTTGGCGCCGGTGTAGTCCAACACCTTGCGGGCCTTCTCCGCGCCAGATATGTCGCCATTGGCAAAGACAGGTATCTTCACCGCCGACACAATCTCGGCAATGGTATCGAATTCGGCCTGACCATGGTAGCCACAGGCGCGGGTGCGTCCGTGAACTGCCAGTGCAGAAATCCCGAAATCTTCGGCCATCTTGGCCACCGTTACCCCGTTGCGGGAATCCGGGCACCAGCCAGTGCGAATTTTCAGCGTCACTGGAACCGGAACCGAGGAAACCACTGCCTGCAGGATATCGGCGACCAGTTTCTCATCGCGCAGCAGGGCAGAACCCGCTGCTTTTTTGCACACCTTCTTTGCCGGGCAACCCATGTTGATATCGATGATCTGGGCGCCGCGCTCGACGTTTGCACGTGCAGCTTCCGCCATCATCTCCGGATCGCCACCAGCAATCTGCACCGAAATCGGCCCCGCCTCGCCGGCGTGATTCAGACGCATACGTGATTTGCGACTGTTCCACAGGCTGGTGTCGGAGGTGACCATCTCGGATACGACCAAGCCGGCACCGAGTTCACGGCACAATTTGCGGAAGGGGCGATCGGTAACGCCGGCCATGGGCGCCAGGATAACTGGCGCTCCGATGTTATAGGGGCCTATGGCGAAGCTGCTTGGCAGTTCCGTGGGCAACACACCCTCCCGCGGGTTTGGTCTCATCAGGTGTCAAAGAGCCGCCTATGATAGCGGCTGCCTGCCCACTGGAAAAGCGAAAAAGCGCTCAAATTGGTCGATGGCTGGCCGTTTGGGACGAACTTTGTGCAACAGTTTGTAGCAATATGCGCCATAGCGCGCATTTTTGCGCCTTCCGCTTCTGCACCGCCATGTTCGCCGCGGACTCAGTTCGGGGCGATTCGCAGCTCGTAATTCACCGCGTCCGCGCCCGGGTCGACGATGTCCAGCGCGATATGCACCGGGTTGCCAGCGGGCATCAGCCGTCGGCCGGACAGTTCACCGCGCAGGTAATCCCGCGGACTGAAGCGGCGGCTCGCCACCGGGCTGTTCTTCAGGTCGGTGAAGCGCAGCTGCAGGCTGGGGAAGGGCTGGTCGAATGGTGCGCGGTTGAGCAGAACCGCCTCTACGGCGAGGGCGCCGGGAATCGAGGGGTGGCTGCGCACCACCAGGTTAGCGGTGTGAATCGAATTTATGTCCACCTGCGCCGGCAGTTTACAGCCGATGTACGGGCATACCTGGGCGTAGAGGTTGCGCCAGGGTTCGCGCTTGCTGAGGGTGTCGAAGCCGAAGTAGGCGATCTGCGCCGCCAGCCCCAGCATCAATAGCAAGCTACCGAGGGCCCACAGCCAAGTTGGGATAATGTGGTGCCGTTTGGGCTGCCAGGACATTTCGATCGGCGCGGCGCCGATGGATGAGATCAGCTGGTCTTTGGGTAGCAGTGGCGCCGATTCCAGTTGGCCGGAATCCAGGTGCCGTGCACTCATTTCAGAGGGGGGCAGCTGAATGTCAGGCAGTGGCACCAGGTCATCATCGTTAACGGGGGCTTCTGCCGGGCAGGCAATTAGTTCTTCATGCTCGGCGGGGTCGGTGTCCTCCGTTGCTGCGAACTGCTCGGCGAACAGATCATCTTCCGACTGCTTGGCGCTGCCAGAGTGGATATTACTGGACTCCTCCCTGGCCATTTCTTCCGCCCAGGGGTTGTCCGATGTGTCGCCAATCCGGTCGAGCCCACTGTTCAGGTCCAGCAGGTCGCCCTGTCGGTCATCGTCGTCTTCACTGCCGAGCTCCTGCCACTGCTGTTCGCCAAAGGCATCGTCGATCAGTGGGTTGTCGTTTTGATTGTCGCTCTTTTGCGGGGTGGCGGCTTTATCGGCTGCAGCTTGCTTGGGGGCTGTCTTTGCTGAATCCGCCTGGGCCTCGTCCCCAGCCTGGTCGTCGCCATCCAGATCGATATCGTCGTGGATCAGGAAGTCGTCATCTTCCAGCAGCTCCTCGATGGCCTTTTTGTTGGCTGGCTGCGCATCGTCCTCGTTGAATACGATATTTTCGTCTGCACGGAATACTTGCAGGCAGGAGCCGCAGCGCACGGCACCACGGGCGGCGCGCAGCTGAGGTTCGCTGACGTGAAACGAGGTGCTGCAGTGGGGGCAGCGGGTAACCAGTTGCGACATGGATTTCGACGATTATTGCTTTGGCGTGGGAGTTTATCAGTCGTGAGGCCCGCCGCGTAGTCTGAGGCGTCTCAGTTGCGGCGTTGCGCACTCCGTGGTTTATCTGACGCGGGTTCCGCTCAGGCGGACCCACTCTTCCTTTTCACCATCTGCATCGAAATCGATCCACTGGCTATAGGCGGTTTTTACCTTGTCAGACTGGCTCGCCAGAATCCCGGACAGGCAGATGCGGCCGCCGACCTTGGTGCGCTCCACCAGTTGCGGGGCCAGTTCCACCAGCGGGCCGGCGAGGATGTTGGCGAGCATGATGTCTGCACTGGCATCTGCCGGTGTTTTCTCCGGTAGGTAGACCGGGAAGCGCTCCGGTTCGAGGCCGTTGCGCACCGCATTGTCGCGGCTGGCGATGAGTGCCTGGGGGTCGATATCGGTACCCAGGGCGCTCTCGGCACCCAGCAAAATGGCGGCGATACCCAGAATGCCGGAGCCACAGCCGAAATCGATGGCAGTCTTGCCCTGCACTGCTTCACCGGCGAGCCATTGTAAGCATAAGAAGGTAGTCGGGTGGGTGCCGGTGCCGAAAGCCAAGCCCGGGTCGAGAACGATGTTAACGGCATCCGGCGCGGGCGGTTCGCACCAGCTCGGGCAGATCCACAGGTTATCGGCGCACTGAATGGGCTTGTAGTTACTCATCCACTCCCGTTCCCAGTCCTTGTCTTCGAGCTGCTCCCAGCGGGCGTTGGGGAGGAGTTCACACAGGAACGAGGCCGCTTTGGCTTCGGTTATGCCGGTGTCGACCTCTGCATCGAACAGGCCGGTGACGAGGGTTTCGTCCCACAGGGGCGTCTCGCCGAGGCCGGGTTCGAGGATGGGCTGGTCGGCATTGTCTTGCAGGGTGACGGATACGGCGCCGGCGAATAGCAGAGCATTTTCAATCTTCTCGGCTTGTTCGCGGTTGGTGTTTACTCGTAGCTGGAGCCAGGGCATGTAGTTTGGTCCGGTAATGTGGGTCGTTGTTAAGTGCTTCCGTGGCGGCTCCGCTGCCGGTATGGCCCTGCGAGACACGCCGTGAACCCATCCATGGGGGCTCTTCTAAAACGTCCCTGTTTTAGAAGGTCTCGCAGGGCCATACCGGCAGCGAATCCTTCTCTTCAAAATTCAGCGTATTCTACTAGAACGTGGCAATAGAGCGGTGGTGCTTTCAGGGTAGGAGGGGAAAGACTGAAGGGGAAGCGCCGGGGGGCGGTTTTCAAAAGCGTCGGCGACAGGACGTCGCCGCCGCAGCGCCCAGGGATGGGTTCACAGCGGTTTTGAAAACCGATCCCCGGTGCTTTCCCGCCCCGGAGGTACTTCAGAGCGAAATACCTTCGGGGCGGGTGGAGAGGTCACAGGGCTTATTCGAGCCCCAGCTTCTTCTCTAGGTAGTGAATGTTCACCCCACCCTTGGCAAATTCCGCATCCCGAACCAGGTCTTCCTGCAAAGGAATGTTGGTTTTGATACCGGTGATGATGGTTTCGCTGAGGGCGACACGCATCCGCGCCAGTGCAGTTTCACGGTCTTCCGCGTGGGTGATGATCTTGGCGATCATGGAATCGTAGTTGGGCGGTACCGAGTAGCCCGCGTACAAGTGGGAGTCCACACGTACGCCCAAACCACCGGGTGCGTGGAAGTTTTCCACCTTGCCCGGGCTCGGGAAGAAGGTCTTCGGGTCTTCCGCGTTAATACGACACTCGAACGAGTGACCGGTAATCTTGATGTCTTCCTGTTTGAAAGAGAGCTTCTCACCCGCACATACGCGGATCTGCTCTTTAATCAGGTCAACGCCAGTCACCATTTCCGATACTGGATGCTCAACCTGAATACGGGTGTTCATCTCGATGAAGTAGAAACGCTCGTCTTCGTACAGGAACTCGAAAGTACCGGCACCGCGGTAGCCGATATCGATACATGCCTGAATACAGGAGTCCTGTACTTCCTTGCGTACCGCATCCGGAATGCCGGGCGCGGGTGCTTCTTCCAGAACCTTCTGGTGGCGGCGCTGCAGTGAGCAGTCGCGATCACCAAAATGCACGGCGCTGCCCTGTCCGTCGGACATTATCTGGATCTCCACGTGACGCGGATTCTGCAGGAATTTCTCCATATAGACGGTGCTGTCGCCAAACGCGGCAGCGGCTTCGGACTTGGTTACCGCGATGGAATTTACCAGTGCTCCTTCGCTGTGTACCACGCGCATACCGCGGCCACCACCACCGGCAGCCGCCTTGATAATGACTGGGAAACCGATCTTGCGTGCGATTTCCAGGCAGCGCTCACCATCGTCCGGCAGCGGGCCGTCAGAACCCGGTACCGTAGGTACGCCAGCTTTCTTCATGGCGGCGATTGCGGAAACCTTGTCACCCATCAGGCGAATCACGTCCGCGTCCGGGCCAATAAAGGTAAAGCCGCTTTTCTGTACCTGCTCGGCAAAATCCGCATTCTCAGCGAGAAAGCCGTATCCCGGATGCACCGCTACGGAATCGGTAATTTCCATCGCCGCGATGATCGCGGGGATATTCAGGTAGCTCTGGGGGGATGGGTTGGGGCCGATACATACGGCTTCATCCGCCAGGCGTACGTGCTTGAGATCGCGGTCAACCTGCGAGTGTACCGCTACCGTGGCGATGCCCATTTCTTTACAGGCGCGCAGCACCCGCAGGGCAATTTCGCCGCGGTTGGCAATCAGAATTTTTTCAAACATGCGTAAACGCCCCGGTTCAGGAAATAACGACGAGCGGCTGGTCAAACTCTACCGGTTGGCCGTCTTCTACCATGATTGCCTCAATGGTACCGGCCTTGTCCGCTTCGATCTGGTTCATCATTTTCATGGCTTCAACGATGCAGATGACGTCGCCGGCTTTTACCTGTTGGCCGACTTTTACGAAAGGATCGGCGCCGGGGCTGGAGGCCGCATAATAGGTGCCAACCATTGGGGATTTTACCGGGTGGCCGGTCAGAGCGGGGACCGCTTCTTCTGCAGGCGCGGCGGGTGCTGCAGCCGGCGCGGGCGCGGCCGGTGCCTGCGGTGCAGCGGGAGCGGCCGCTATCGGCATTGCCATTTGTGGCATCTGTATTGCGGCACCGCTGGGGCCACGACTGATGCGTACAGACTCTTCACCTTCTTTAATCTCCAGCTCGCCGATGTCGGACTCTTCGAGCAGTTCGATCAGTTTCTTGATTTTGCGGATATCCATAACAGTTCACTCTTGATCTTGTGTATACCGGTTCCCCGACACGCAGTCGGGAAATGAAAATCTTGGTTAGCCCAGTTGCTTGAGCGCAGCGCCCACGGCCAGGGTGTAGCTATTGGCCCCGAACCCACAAATCACGCCCTTGGCCAAGTCGGACAGATAGGAGTGGTGGCGGAAAGTCTCGCGGGCGTGGGGGTTTGACAGGTGTACCTCGATAAACGGAATGGCTACACCGGCCAGGGCATCGCGCAGCGCGACACTGGTGTGGGTAAAGGCTGCGGGATTGATAACGATGAAGTCGACCTTGTCGGCAAGCGCTTGGTGGATACGTTCCACCAGCACTCCTTCATGGTTGGTTTGCAGGCTGTCGAACGCACAGCCGGCCGCCGCACACTGCGCGCTGGCAGCTTCATTTATCTGGGAAAGGGTCGTGGAGCCGTAGATCTCCGGCTCGCGGGTGCCCAGCAGGTTCAGATTGGGGCCGTGTAGCAAAAGCAGTTTAGCCATTCTGTGCCTCGGTAAAGCGCGCAAAGTTGTGACTAAAATCGGGAAAAAGTCATGGAAGTTCCCGGAAAACCGCGTCACAAGGGGTGTTTGGCAAATTTCGCTTGGAGTTTGCCGCAAAAGTGACCCCCTGTCCATGCCTCAAATGTCGAAAAAGAGACGTTGCGCGCAGTTCGCCGAAGTTAGCGACCTAATTGCCGTAGTTTTTTATGAAAGGGTGGCGTTTTCGCCAGCGTGAATGGCCACAATGGCATTTTGGCCGCAAAGTGAGGTTAGGTGCCGCTGCGGCGATCAAGGCGAGAGGGGGGCGAGAGGTAGGAGATGGAAATCTTTTGTTGGAAGCTGCGATGCTAGCCGGAACAGCAAGCCAGGGATGCTGCCGGTGGCGTCGCCACCGGCAGTGGGGGGAGTTATCGGCTGGTGGATTCAGCGAGGCGCTCTTCGCTCACGGCGCTGTGCATGGCGGTGAGCAGACCGTCGCGGGTCAGGATTTGCGGCAAAATCTGTGGTTCACCGCCGCCCTCCGGAAACAGTAAGTACAACGGTACGCTGGAGCGACCATAGCGCGCGAGCAGCTCGGTGATTTGCGGGTCCTGGTTGGTCCAGTCTCCTTTCAGGGCGGTAATGCCAAGATCCTCTACCGCCGCGGTAATACGGTCGCTGGAAAGTACGACTTTTTCGTTGGCCAGGCAGGTGATGCACCAGGCAGCGGTCATGTTGATCAGCACCGGGCGGCCCTCACTGCGCGCAGCGGCAAGGGCTTCCGGCGAGTAGGTTTGCCAGTAATCGCTTTTGTTCGCCTGAGTTGGCTGGCCGGCATTGCTGTCCAGGTTGGGCAATACCCAAATGGCGCCGGCAACCGCGATCACGGCGGTGCTGGTCCGCAGCCAGGTTTTGCCAGTGGTTGCGGGGCGTGGCCACAGCCACAGGGCGAAGGCGATGGCGACCGCACCGGCCAGAACCAGGGTAACCCCGTCACTGCCGCTCTGGCGGCCCAGTACCCATAAAAGCCACACAGCGGTGAGATACATGGGGAAGGCCAGCAGTTGCTTGAGCGTTTCCATCCATGGGCCGGGGCGCGGCAGGCGTTGGGCCAGTGCGGGGATATAAGTAAGCAGCAAAAAGGGCGCCGCCATGCCGAAACCGAGTGCGGCGAATACCGCGAGTGCCACTGGCGCGGGTTGGGTCACGGCAAAGCCCAGCGCCGAGCCCATCATGGGTGCGGTACATGGGCTGGCCACTACGGTAGCCAGTGCGCCGGTGGAGAAGGAGCCGCTGAGGCCTTTGCTTTCACTGTTGGCGCCGAGCCCCATCAGGCGGCCGCCGAACTCGGTCAGCCCGGACAGGCTGAGGCCCATGGCGAAAAACAGGTAGGCCAGCGCCGCTACCACTACCGGTGACTGCAGCTGGAAGCCCCAGCCGACGGCCTCACCCGCGGCTCGTAGGCCCAGCATCAAAGCGGCAATCAGCAGGAAGGTTGCGACCACGCCCGCGGTGTAAGCCCAGCCGTGCAGCTGCTGGCGGTCACCGCTATTGGTGATGGTCAGCGCCTTAATGGACAGTACCGGGAAGACACAGGGCATCAGGTTCAGCAGCATGCCGCCACCAAATGCCAGCGCCATGGCCAATAACAGGTTGGAGAAAAGCGTGCTACTGGCGCTGCCGGCGAGGGGCGCAGAGCTGCCGCTTGCTGCGCCACTGGGGCCGGAGCCCAGACCACCACTGCCTTCAACGGGGGTGGCGGTTTTTTGCAGCAGATCCAGGTCAAAATTACGTGTTTGTGGCGGATAGCACAGGCCCGCATCCGCGCAGCCCTGATAGTTCACCTGCAGGCGGGCCTTGCTGGATCCCGCGGGCAGCGCTAGTGGAACTTCCAGCTGCCAGCGATACACCTCGGTTTCTTTTTCGAAATAGTCGTCCCAGATCACCTCGCCGCTTTGCAGAGTGAGCGGCAGTTCGGTCTTGTCTTCGCCGTTCAGCAGGTAGACCGACAGTTTGTCCCGGTACAGGTAATATTCTGGGGCGATTTGGAACAGGGCGGCGGCGTCCGTGTCATTTAACAGGACATCGAGCTGATAGGCTTCGTCCACTGGCAGAAAGTCGTCCTGGCCGCCACTGAGCGCGGCGAACGGGTTTTCCTGTTGGGCACTCGCCGGCGCGCTCAGCAGCACACTGCACAGCAATGCCGCCAGCAGAGCCATTGCCGCCCCCAGCTGGTTGAGTGGCGAGCGCCGTGTGTTCAACGGGTTGTGCGGATAAATTTCTCGCATGCCGGAAGTGTTCGCAGTCATCGGTAATAAAATTCTTTATAGTCGGGTCAGATTGGACTGTTATTGCAAGCCGTCGTTCCCCTGTTGAGGGGGTGGGCCCGGGTTGGATTCTGGCGTTTGCCGCAACCCTAGCGCAATTGCGCTGGCAGTATAACGGTGGTGTCGGTACAAAAAAACAACAGTTATCCCAGTGGGTGGCTGCTCCAGGGAGGTGGGTATCAGAAAGTTGAAGGCGGTCACTGTTTTCGCAACCGGTGCAACTGTGCTGTTGGCAGGGTGTGCGACGCCGCCGCCTCCGGTGCCGCAAGTGGTCGTGCCACCGGCACCCACGGGCCCCAGCCCGGAAGAGGTGCGCCAACGTACCATCCGCCACTTTCTGACGCGTGCGGAAGTGGCACAGCGTGAGGGGTTTATTACTATGCCGGCCGGTGCCAGTGCCTACGATTTTTACCTGCAGGTGCTGCAGCTCGACCCCGGTAATACCCAGGCCAAGGCGGGTATCCAGACCCTGGTGATGCATCAAGTGGATAGGGCGCGCGATGCCCTGCGTCGGCGGTCCTTCGGGCAGGTGAGCAGCTTGCTGAATACGGCGGATGAAATTGCGCCCGGTAACCCCTTGTCGGCTGAGGTGCGCGCGCAATTGCAGCGCGAGCAGCAGCGTGCTCGGCAGGATGTGACTTTGGACGGGCCCGGTGCACAAACTGTGGCACTGCCGCCAGCCGAACTGTCGGCGCGCTCCGAGGTCATGGTGCAGATGCTCACGACCACCGCACAGCGTATCCAGCAGCATCAGTTGCGGGTCATTATTGTTGCCCGCGACGATGCGGAGGGGCGCTGGATCTACAGCCAGTTGCGTCAGGCGGTTCCCGGATACCGGGTTCGAGGTGACATAAAGCTCGGCAATCCACCGCGTTTACTGTTACAAAAGAGTCGTTAAGCCGTACGCGCCAGATAACGGTGCGGGCGTTCGCAACCTACATCTATCGGGGGAGTCGATAATGAAAAAAAATCACACAGTGACTGGCCTGTTGCGGGGCATTGTTCTGGTGTCCTTGTTTGTTGCCGGCGCGATACATGCAAACGAGTCGACCGGTCAGCAGTCTGTTGAGCAGCTGAACGCTGTCGGCTACGCCCGGGAAATGCCACCGGGTGCGCCAATGGGGGCCGCGTACCTGGCGTTGCAAAATCTGTCCGCGAGCGAATATGTGCTTGAGCGCATCGAATTGCCGTCCCATCCGGAGGGCCGTGTGGAATTGCACACGACCTTGCAGGAGGGCGGTGTAAGTAAGATGCGCGCATTGAAAAACCTCGCCTTGCCGGCGCAGACTTCTATCGAAATGCGTCCCGGTGCTACGCATCTGATGGTGCACGGTGTCAGGCTGAAAGCGGGTGCAAAGTTGCCGGTGAGACTCGTATTTGCAGACGGCAGCAGCTACCAGCTCTCATTACCGGTGCTGGGGCTCAATGATGCATTGCCTGCGGGAATGAACGCTGAGGTGGAGCAGGAAGGTCATCACCACCATCACGGTCACCATGGGCACGGTTAACACATAATTTAAACCTTAACTGAAATATTGCGCCGCGGTTTGCGGACGTTACTGATAAAAAGTGGAGCCTTTTATGAAAACACTGCTGGCGATATTGGCAACGGGTTTTGCAATCATGCTGGGTGGCTGTGCGCACAGCCCGGTACAGGTTGAGATCAAACCGCAGGTGAGCGTTGCAGCGGATAATATCGGAGCGGGCTACACCCTTTCCGCGCGCGGCGCTAACCAGCTGAGCAACGATGGGCTCGGTTCTCTGGGGGGTATCTACTCGGATTCCTCGAATGTAACCCTGGCCAACAATATTGACCGGGCGATCGCCGATGCCCTGTATCAGGGTTTTGAAGCCTGGTCATTCCGTACCGTGGAGGGTGGCGGTGATGTACAGGTCGTAGCGACACTGACCGACTTGCGCTACACCAGCCCGAACAAGCTCTATACCACCAAGGTGGACTCCGGTGCGGCGATTCAGCTGCAGGTTACGGTAAAGGGCGCTACGTTTTTTGGTAACTACAGCACCAGTGGCAAAGACCGCAATCTGATCAAGCCGAGCAAGGAAGAGGTGCAGAGCACCATCAACCAGCTGCTGAGTGCTACATTGCAGCGCGCGTTTGAAGATGAAAAATTGAAGTCGTTCTTGCGCCAGCACCTGTAATGGGTGAAGCGGGTTTTGTGCTGGCCTGAAAAAATTTCCTCAAACTGTGTGAGTTCACACAAATTTGCAATAGAGGATGTACAAAGGTTACCGCGCCAGCGCGGGATTCGGTATTATTTTGAGAAGTTTGTTTTCGATCGGAAATTGTCACCGATCCGGTGTACAGTTAATTCCATATGCAATGCATTCTACGGTAACTGGTTACACCGCTCTGAGCATCCTGGCAACTGGCCCCTTGCGTGTTGTAACAGCGGGCCGTCTGCGCAGGCTGATTGAACTGGATGTCCCTTGACTGAATTTGACTCTCAAAACGCCACCTTTCATGGCCAGCTCGATGCATCGACGCCGGATATGGCGCCGAGTGCACAGATGAGCCCGGCTGCTGCCGAACTGGCGCTGGGTGAGGTGGCCGATGGCGTAGTGATTACCGATCCCTTTGGTCGCATCCGTTACAGTAATCCGCTGGCTGGCGAGCTGTGTGGCAGCCTTGTGGGCTTGCTGCCCGGCCAGATTTTGTCGGAATGTCTCAGCCTCGAAGATGACGAAGGTGTGGCATTAGATCTGGGTCTGAATTCAGGTGACGCCGCAGAAGAAGTGCCAAGCCGTCGGGAGTTGCGTGCCAATTTGCGCAGGCAGGGGCCGCGGGGCGCGGATGGTGAAGCCGAGCTGGTTGAAATCAGTGTTCAGATAAACAGCGTCAAAGACGGCATAAGCCTGGACGGTTATGTCGTTGTTCTGCGGCACACGTCGGAAGCGCGGCGTATTTCTTCCCGCCTCAGCTGGCAAAGCAGTCACGATACGCTCACGCGTCTTCCCAATCGTCAGACATTTGAGCAGGCCCTGCAGCAATTGCTCAACCGAGATACCGGACCGCGCCAGCACCATATCCTGCTGTATCTCGATGTCTATCAATTCAAAGTGGTCAATGACACCCTCGGCTACAGCGCCGGTGATGCATTGCTGGTTGCCATAGCCCGTATCCTTACCCAGTGTCTGGGCAAGAACGATTTGTTGGGTCGCGTAGGCAGTGATGAATTTGCTCTGCTGCTTCGCGATTGCACGCTCGAAGAAGCCAAACGCATTGTCACGCGCCTACGCGAGGCGGTGAACGATTTTGTATTCGAGTGGGAAACCAGTGAAACCCGCCCAGCCCTGTCCATTGGTGCGGTGAGTGTTGATACGCACGCACCACCTTCCAGCCAGCTGCTGGCCACCGCCAACGATGCGTGTAGTGCAGCCCGTGAACAGGGGCGCAACCGGGTAAAATTCTTTGGCGATTCGCGCAAAGCGCTGGAGAAACGCCGCGAGAGCACTTGGCTGGCAGAGATTCATGCGGCGATTCGCGATGACCGCTTGATGCTTTATCGCCAGCCCGTGGTGGCGCTGCAGGAAAAAAACCGAATTCATCACTACGAAGTGCTGGTGCGTATGCGCGGGCACGATGGCGATATCATTTCCCCGGGACTGTTTTTACCAGCAGCTGAGCGCTACGGCATTATCGATGATGTGGATCGCTGGGTGATCCGTAACATATTCAAGTATATGGCGCTCGAGCAGAGCAGTGGTGCCGGTGGTTTCCACTATGCGATTAATGTTTCCGGTATCAGCCTGGGCGATGAGTACTTTGCCGATTTTGTGCTGCGTGAACTGACCGATGCGGGGGTTGCGCCGTCGCGGGTGCAGTTTGAAATTACCGAAACCAGCGCGATCAATAACCTGGATCGTGCGCTGATGTTTATTCACAAGTTGCGTGCGGCCGGCTGCAGTTTTGCGCTGGATGATTTTGGCCGAGGCGCCTCCTCGCTGGCCTACTTGCGTCAGTTGCCGGTGGATTACCTGAAGATCGACGGCTCCTTTGTGCGCAATATGCTCGAAGATGAGATCGATAGTGCGATGGTGAGTACGGTGGACCACCTGGCCAAGCGGATGGGAATCAGCACCATTGCGGAATTTGCGGAAACTCCGGAGCTGCTCGAGCGATTACGTTTGATGGGGGTGGATTACGCGCAGGGGTTTGGAATTGCCGCCGCCTCCTGTCTGCCCGAAATCAGCGGGCCGCGACCGACGTCTGTGGATTGATCTATCAAACTACCGCTTGGATAGGGTCGAAGTTCTTGTGCTGGCGGCAAGGCGCCGGGCAAGGATTTTCAGGGCCGGGCCAGGCGGCCCCCTATAATTCTTTGCCCGGCGTTTTGTCTTCGCGTCTTGCTTCTTGGCCGCTTAAACGCTTGCGGTTTGCTCCAGCAATTCTTTGTGCTGTTCCGCACGCAAACGCGGCCCATACTGGCTCACTACTTGCGCTGCCGCCCGGCAAGCCAACTCACCTGCTTCGGCAAAACTCATACCGCGGTTAATCCCATACAAGAAAGCGCCGGCAAACATGTCGCCGGCACCATTGGTGTCGATGGCGTTTACCTTGGGGCTGGATACGCGGTATTCCTGTTCGCCGTCCCACAACAGGGCACCGTCGGCACCGAGGGTGATGGCGAAGGCCTTGCTGTGGTTGCGCAGGGTCTGTGCGGCTTCCTGCAGGGCATCGGTGGCGCAGTATTGCAGGGCTTCATCGCGGTTACAGAACAGTAGGTCGACGCCGCCGCCGATCATTTCTTTCAGACCGTCGTGGAACAGTTGCACCATCATGGGGTCGGATAAGCTCAGAGCGGTTTTTACGCCGCTGGACTCGGCCTGTTCGCGCAGGGCAATGGCAGCAGCGCGGCCGGTGGGTGACGACACCAAATAGCCTTCGATATATGCCCAGCGGGACTGCGCCAGCGCATCACTGTCGAGTTCATTGACTGATAGTTCGGCGCTGATGCCCAGATAGGTGTTCATGCTGCGCTCGGCGTCGGGGGTGATCAGTACCAGGCATTTGCCGGTAGTGCCCTCGGCGGCGTTGTTCAGGACCTCCGGGTAGTTCACGCCCGCTGCGGCCAGGTTGTCGCGGTAGAAGTTGCCGTTGGCATCGTCTGCGACCTTGCAGGAATAGAAGGTATCGAGGCCGAAGTAGCTGGCGGCGATGATGGTATTGGCACCGGAGCCGCCACAGGCGTGGCTGGCGGTGACCAGGTGGTTTTTCAGGTCGTCCACCAGCTGCTGCTGGCGCGCGTCGTCCACCAGGGTCATGACCCCTTTATCCACGCCGAGGGTTTTCAGGTCGCTGTCGGTGACTTCAATTTCGGTATCGAGCAGGGCGGCGCCAATGCCATAGAGTTCATACTGGTGCATGGGGTCGGGAGTCCGTGATTATTGGGCTGTGAATTTGGGAATGCGCGCATTATGGCGGCCACCCGGTCGAGTGCAAGTTTAGCGCTCGCTGCGCGCTGCGGCCGGTTCCACGGTTTGCTGACACCATGGCGCGTCGTAACCCGTTGGGTTTGACTTGTGTG
The DNA here is from genome assembly GCF_001999945.1 of Microbulbifer agarilyticus. Taxonomy (NCBI): domain Bacteria; kingdom Pseudomonadati; phylum Pseudomonadota; class Gammaproteobacteria; order Cellvibrionales; family Microbulbiferaceae; genus Microbulbifer; species Microbulbifer agarilyticus. Next base: position 3,793,808 of record NZ_CP019650.1, on the reverse strand, counting down.
CGGCCGACCTTATAAATGCCGCCTATAACAGCCTATGGTGCGGCTGGGGGCCAGTTGTGTACAAGTGCCAGTTGTGTGCAAGTGAGTGTATGCAAACGAGCCCGAGTGATTAACTGGCTGCGTCGACCGCACGTAGGCGCTGTTAGTGACATATTTTACGTTTCTGAGAAGTTTGAAGAGTTACCCGGATATCTATGCCAGCAACAAAACGTCGTACCCAGAAAAAGCGCGCTAACCGAAAAGAGGGGCGCCTGGGCCGTTGGATCAAGCGGCTGAGCTTGCTGGCCTTGCTCGGCGTGTTGCTGCTGGCCGGTTATATGGTGTGGCTGGACATGCAGTTGCGCGAGCGCCTCGACAGTCGCCAGTACCAGTTGCCAGCACGGGTGTTTGCGCGGCCGTTGGTCTTGCAGGAAGGGATGGTGATGCGGCCGGATGAGCTGGAGGCCGAGTTCTCTGCGCTCAACTATAAACAGGCGTCGCCCGTGGATGAGCCCGGCCAGTGGCAGCGCGAGGGCATGGAATATGTGGTGTGGCGCCGCGATTTTGTGCATGCGGACGGGCGCGAACGGGAAGCCAAGGTAAGCTTCCGCCTGCGCAATGACGAGCTGACTAACTTGCGCGATGAAACTGGTGCGGCGCTGGAAGAGTTCCGCCTGGATGCGGCGCCTATCGGTACGCTGCTTGGCGGCGGTGACGACCGCACACCGGTGCGCATAACAGAAATCCCACCGTTACTGGGTGCCACGCTGATTGCCGTGGAAGACCAGGATTTCGCCCATCATTTTGGGGTTTCTCCCCGCGGTATCGCCCGCGCCATGGTGGCCAACTTGCAGGCTGGTACCGTGGTCCAGGGTGGCTCAACCATCACCCAGCAGCTGGTGAAGAATATTTTCTTCGACCATAAGCCGAGCCTGTGGCGAAAATTCAACGAAGCCCTGATGGCTATCCTGATGGAGGTCCATTACGACAAGGCCTACATCCTGCAGGAATACATCAATGAGGTATGGCTGGGACAACAGGGCAGCCGTGCGATTTATGGCTTTGGCCTGGCGTCTGAGTTTTACTTCCACAAGCCTCTCAACCAGTTGGAACCCCATCAAATGGCGTTGCTGGTGGGGCTGGCCAAGGGCGCTTCCTACTACAACCCCTGGCGTCACCCCAAACGCGCGCTGGAGCGCCGCAATATCGTGCTCGACGTCATGGAAGAGCAGGGGCTGATCAGTGAGCAGGACCTGCAACGGCTCAAGGCCAAACCATTGGAAGTGGCAACCAAAGGTGCTGCCGCGCAGAACCCCTATCCCGCCTTTACCGAGCGATTGTTAGAGGAGTTGCGCCCCTACTACTCGGTGGAAGAGCTGCGCACCGCCGGCCTGCGGGTTTACACCACACTTGCCCCCTCGGTGCAGAAACTGGCAGAAGACGCGATTAGCCAGGGTGCCGACAAGCTGGAAAGTGACCGCAACATCGAGGCCAATTCGTTACAGGGCGCCACGGTAATTCTGGAAAATCACAGCGGCAATGTGCTGGCGATGGTGGGCGATCGCCGCCCTCACTATCCAGGGTTTAACCGCGCTCTGGAAGCTAACCGCCAGGTTGGCTCACTGATTAAGCCAGCCATTTATCTCACTGCGCTGGAGCGCCCGCACGAATTTAATCTGGCCACCCTGATCGATGATGCGCCCATTCGCGAAGTGGCGGCCGACGGCCAGGTGTGGATGCCGGCGAACTTTAACAACCGCAGCCACGGCCAGGTCCCGCTGTATGTTGCGCTGTCGCGCTCCTACAACCAGGCCACCGCGCGTCTCGGGTTGGACCTTGGTATTGAAAACGTGCGCGAAACCATTCGCCGCCTTGGCGTTGAAGCGAACCTGCCGCGGGTGCCCTCGCTGTTCCTGGGGGCGGTGGAAATGACTCCATTTCAGGTCGCGGGTATGTACCAGACCATGGCCAATGGCGGTGAGCATATAGTGCCGCGTACCTTGCTGGCGGTGTCCGATGCGGTGGGCGATCAGGTACAGCGCTTCCGTCCGAAAATGAACCGCGGCGTGGATGCGGTGCCGATTTATTTACTGCGCTACGGGCTTGAGCAGGTGATGCGTGAGGGTACCGGCAAAAGTGCCTACCGCAGCCTGCCCAACAGTGTGCCTTTTGCCGGCAAGACCGGTACCACCAATAATTACCGCGACAGCTGGTTTGCCGGGTTTAGCCCGGGAGTGACGGCGGTGGTGTGGCTTGGCCGCGACGATAACGAACGCACCGAGCTGACCGGCGCCACCGGTGCGCTGACGATCTGGACCGATATCATGCGCAAACTGCCTCACCGTCACGGCCGCATTCAGGCGCCCCGCGGCGTCGAGTGGAAGCCGGTGAATCAGAAGGGCGAATATATGGACCCGCGTCACTGCGAGGGCGGGCGCGAAATTCCGGTGTCGGTGGAGAGTCGCCTGAAGACCGATCCGCGCTGCGAGCGCCGTGGCTGGTTCCGCAATTGGTTTGATCGCGACGACGAGAATGTCGCACCGCGGGAAGACATGACCCCGGGCTGGGGCATTGATCCGGAGCAGCAACGCCGCGAGCAGATGCAGGAGCAGCGCGAACGGGAACGCCAATTGCGCGAGCAGCTGGAGCGTGAAGAGCAGTTCGGCCCGGAACAGTATCAGCAGATTCCTCCGGATGAAGCGGAGCGTTTGCGCCGCCTTGAGGAGTCCGCACGTTTGCAGGAGCAGCGCTATCAGGAAGAAGAGCGACGCGCCCAGGAGGAGCGACGTCGGTTAGATGAACGCCGGCGTCGTGGCGGCGTTACCGTGGAGGAAGCGCAACCCTGGCCGCCGCAGCAGGAAGAGGACCAGTGGCCCTGAGCATTTGCTGCCCGTGTAAGCGCGTGTAATGGCGTTAGTCTAAACCTCGCTACAAAAGCGAGGTAGCATGGACGATCGTTTCATTTCTGCAACTCGCGGGGCGCGCCTTTGACTGCCGACAGCTCTTCTTCACTTTCCCTGCTGTCTTTGCTGACTCCCACCACGATTTTGTTGGTGGTGACGACGGTAGTGAGCCTTGCCGCGCTGTACCTGTCACCGCGTTTGCTCGAAGAGTGTGCCTTCCGCCCCTACCGCGTATGGCGCGGACAAAATCTTGATTCCATTTATCTGGCCGGCTTCGTACATGCAAACCTGCTGCACCTTACGGTCAACATGTGGTGCCTGTGGCTCTTTGGCAGCGAGCTTGCCGAGCGCATTGGCGGTACCCTGTTTGTGCTGCTGTACGCGCTGGCACTGATTACCAGCCACATACCCACTCTGTTCAAAGAGCACGATAACCCCCAGTACGCCAGCGTCGGCGCTTCGGGAGCCATTTCCGCGGTGGTGTTTGCCTATATCGTGTATTACCCGCAGTCCGAGCTTTACCTTTTATTCCTGCCGATTCCGCTGCCGGCTTGGCTGTTTGGTGTTTTGTATTTGATTTACAGCGTCTATGCCAGCCGCGATAAGAGCAGTCGCATCAATCACGACGCGCACTTCTGGGGTGCGGTCACCGGTCTGGTATTTGTCCTGTTTACCGATCCGGCGGCTTGGGCGCGCCTGCTGTGAGCATTCGTATTCTTTGATTACTTTCACCAAAACATAAAAAAACACTTGGGGGACTTATGACTTTTTCTCGAATCGTAGGGATAGCGGGGCTGATATTCGCCCTGTTGCCAATCTGCGCTATGGCACAGGCCGTGGAGGAGGCTGCAGAACCGCAGTTGAGCGAGGAGCAGCAACAATATCTGGCATGGGCCCAGGAAACCTGGGATCGCATCGAGCGTATTAGTGGCACCGTGGAATTGCCCGGTGGGGTAGCCAGCCTCGAGGTCCCCGAATCCTTTTACTACCTGAACCCCCAGGACAGCAAAGTGGTGCTGGAGGAAATCTGGGGTAATCCGGAAAGCGAGCTGACCATGGGTATGTTGTTTCCCGTCGGCAGCACGCCGTTTGATGGCGACTCTTGGGGTGTCTCCATTGAGTACAGCGAGGAGGGCTATATTCGCGACGATGATGCCGCCGATATCGATTACAGCGACTTGTTGCAGGATATGAAAGCGTCGACGCGCGAGGAAAGTAAATACCGCGTGGAAAACGGCTATGAGTCCATCAGCCTGGTGGGCTGGGCGGAAGCGCCCTACTACGATGCCGAACAGAAAAAGCTCTACTGGGCCAAGGAGCTGACGTTCGGTTCTATGGACACCAACACGCTCAACTACAACATCCGCGTGCTGGGGCGCAAAGGCGTACTGGTGCTGAACTTTATTGCCGGTATGACGGAGCTGGAAGATATCAAACAAAACCGGGACACGGTGCTGTCCATGGCGAGCTTTAATCCCGGATACAAATACGAAGAGTTTGACCCGGAAGTAGACAAGGTGGCGGCCTATGGGCTGGGCGCTCTGGTTGCCGGTAAGGCGCTGGCGAAAACGGGTGTACTGGCCGGCCTGCTGCTGTTTTTGAAAAAATTCTGGGTGTTAATTCCGCTGGCGTTTGGCGCGCTGTTCAAACTTTTCCGGCGTGGCAGAAAGTCTGGCGAATAATTTTGCGCAGCAAAATACTTCAAAGACAAGGGCCGGAATATCCGGCCCTTTTTATGTGCTGAACGGAGTTACTGAGCTTGCAATAACTGGGCGGCTTCTTCCGCAAAATACGTGAGTACGCCGTCGGCGCCGGCGCGTTTGAACGCGAGCAGCGATTCCAGAATGACTGCATCGCGGTTTAGCCAGCCATTTTCGAACGCCGCGCAATGCATGGCGTATTCACCGCTGACCTGATAGGCAAAGGTTGGTACCTTCAGTTCGTCCTTCACCCGTCGCACCACGTCCAGATACGGCATGCCGGGCTTGACCATAATCATGTCGGCACCTTCCGCCAGATCAAGTGCGCACTCGTGTAGTGCTTCATCACCGTTAGCCGGATCCATCTGGTAGCTGAACTTGTTGGCGCCCTTCAGGTTGCCGGCGGAGCCCACCGCATCGCGAAACGGTCCGTAATAGCTGGACGCATACTTGGCGGCGTAGGACATGATTTGTGTGTTGGCGTGGCCATCCCGTTCCAGCGCGGCGCGCACAGCGCCGATACGCCCGTCCATCATGTCGGACGGTGCCACCACATCGGCGCCGGCCTCTGCGTGGGACAGGGCCTGCTGCACCAGTACTTCCACGGTGTCGTCGTTAACGATATAGCCCGCATCGTTCATCAAGCCGTCCTGACCGTGGCTGGTAAACGGGTCCAGTGCCACGTCGGTAATCACGCCCAGTTCCGGCGCGGCGTCCTTGAGTGCGCGCACCGCGCGCTGGGCCAGCCCGTCTTTGTCGTAAGCGGCACGCGCATCGTCGGATTTCGCCGACGGGTCTACCACCGGGAACAGTGCCACCGCCGGGATACCGAGCTGCACCAATTGTTTGGCCTTGGCGGTGAGCAGGTCGACACTCAGCCGTTCCACGCCGGGCATGGAGGCCACTTGCTGGGTCTCGTCGCGGCCTTCGATTACGAACAGCGGTAGGATCAGGTCGTCACTGCTAAGGCGGTTTTCTCGCACCAGACGGCGGGAAAACTCGCTGGCGCGCAGGCGGCGCGGGCGGCTGTGCGGGAACTGTCCGCGGTGGGAGGTGAAGCTCATGGCAGCGCTCGCTTATTTCAGTTTGGCGAAGACATTTTTCGCCGCGTCGATGGTGGCTTCGATATCTTCGTCGGAGTGCGCCGCAGACATGAAGCCGGCTTCATAGGATGCCGGTGCCAGGTACACACCTTCTTCCAGCATGCCGTGGAAGAAGCGGTTGAAGCGGTCGGTGTCGCACGCCATTACCTGCTGGTAGTTGGTGACCTGGTCGGCGTCGGTAAAGAAGAAACCGAACATGCTGCCAACTTTATTGGCGGTCAGCGGAATGTCCGCCGCCTTGGCCGCATCCAGCACGCCTTCCACCAGGCGGTCGGTCTTGGCTGTCAGTTCGTCGTAGAGGTTTGGCTCTTGAATCAGCTGCAGGGTTTCCAGTCCCGCCACCATGGCCATGGGGTTTCCGGACAGGGTGCCGGCCTGGTACACCGGGCCGAGTGGTGCAATCTGTTCCATGATTTCGCGCTTGCCGCCGAAGGCGCCCACCGGCATACCGCCGCCAATGACCTTGCCCAGGGTGGTGATGTCCGCGTCGATGTCGAAGTGTCCCTGGGCGCCGGTCAGGCTAACCCGGAAACCGGTCATTACTTCGTCGAGAATCAGCACTGCACCGGACTGGTCACACACTTCACGCAGGGTTTCCAGGAAGCCGGGAATCGGCGGGATACAGTTCATGTTGCCGGCAACCGGCTCCACGATAATGCACGCGATCTGATCGCCAATTTCGGCGAAGCACTTTTTCACGCCCTCAATATCGTTGTAGGTGAGGGTGATGGTGTGGTCTGCCAGTGATGCGGGCACGCCCGGGGAGGACGGTACGCCCATGGTCAGCGCGCCGGAGCCGGCTTTTACCAGCAGGGAATCGGAGTGGCCGTGGTAGCAGCCCTCGAACTTCACGATCTTGTCGCGGCCGGTGTAGCCGCGCGCCAGGCGGATGGCGCTCATGGTGGCTTCGGTACCGGAGTTTACGAAACGCACCAGGTCCATGTTCGGCCATACACGGCACAGCTCTTCCGCCAGCTCTGTTTCGAGCTCGGTGGGGGCGCCAAAGCTCAAGCCGGACTGGGCCTGCTCCACGACCGCGTCGATCACGTCCGGGTGGGCGTGGCCCAGTACCATCGGTCCCCAGGACTGTACATAGTCGATGTAGCGTTTTTCATCCGCGTCATACAGGTAGGCACCTTCGGCGCGCTCGATAAATACCGGGGTGCCGCCCACTGCGCGGAAGGCGCGCACCGGCGAGTTAACGCCGCCGGGGATGACTTTCTGGGCTTCGGCAAAGAGAGTTTCGGACTTGCTCATAGAAATACAGATACCGGGTAGGGAGCGGTGACGGGGGCACCGGGATGAAAATTTGCGCGTATTATCCGCGCCCCGGCCGTGCACCGCAAACTGCGCGAGGGTGCCGCAACAGGGTTCTATGAGTGGGTGGGGGAATGGTCAGTCTTTGCAGGCCCAGAACAGTCGGTTGGGTACCGGTCGTCCCATGCCGAGGCGTCGGCTGTCGGCAATGGCGCTCCAGGTAAATTGCTGGCTGCGGTTCACCGCCTCCAACATGTTCAAGCCGTGGGCTATGTGACAGGCGATCGCCGTGGTCAGGGTCCCACACACACCATAGGCCGCAGGCTGCAGGCGTTTCCAATGGAATTCGCGAATCAGGCCGCGCTCGTCGTAGAGGCGATTTTCCAGCTGCTGATCTTCCGCCGGTACCCCGGTCAGCAGCAGGTAGCGACAGCCGCTTTCCAGTAGCTCCTGGGCCTGGGCGTCGTAGACGTCGGCCTCGCCGGCCATGGCGCGGGCCTCGCGTCTATTGGGCGCAACCAGGGTGGCGAGCGGCAGTAACAGATCACACATGGCGCGCCACAGGGGCGGCGCCAGCAGGCTTTCCTTGTCGGCCAGAGTGGCGTCGGGATCGATGATCAGCGGGATATCCGGGTAGTCGCGGAGCACGCTGTGCATGGCGTGCACATTTTCCACCGAGCCGAGATAGCCGATTTTGATGGCCGCCACCGGCATGTCTTCGAGAACCGCCCTGGCCTGTTCCACCAGCAGGTTGTCGTCTACCGGGGCAACGCCGGCGAGTTCACTGGTGTCCCCTACCGTAATCGCCGATACCACCGAGGCGCAGTGGCACCCCAGGCTTGCGGCCGTTTCCGTATCTGCCGCAATACCGGCGCTGCCGCTGGGATCGTGGTGGGTGACGGTGAGGACGACAGGTTGTTGCGTATCCATGGCGTTAGGGAATCTTTGGCAGGTTTCCTAATTCTAGCTGCGTCACTGGTAGTGACAGGGCTGCGACGAGGGCTCACGCGCCCCTGTGCGGGGCGCGTGGCGGCTTAAAACGGTTTTACTACCGCGAGAATCACAATCGCGATCAGTGCCAGCACCGGCAACTCATTGAATACGCGGAAAAAGCGTCCGCTTTTGGTGATGTTGTCGGCGGCAAACTTCTTCACGAAGCTACCGCAGATGTGGTGATAGCCGATCAGCAGCACCACCAGGGTGATTTTGGCGTGCAGCCAGCCAGCGGACTTGTAGTACTCGGGGTTGTAGGTAATCAGCCAGATGCCAAAAATCAGTGTGGCCAGCATGGAGGGGATGGCGATACCCCGATACAGGCGGCGCTCCATAATCTTGAAGCGGTCTTTACTCAGCGCGTCGGTAGCGTCCACGTGGTACACAAACAGGCGCGGCAGGTAAAACAGCGCGGCAAACCAGCACACCATGGCGATAATATGAAAGGCTTTGACCCACAGCATTGAGGCTCCTTACCCCGCAGGGTTTGTTGTTGCCGTTTTGGCTTATTGTTGATCAGTGTCCTATGGCGAGGCTCACTGGCGGTAATAATGTTCTATATGCTGGGGCAAGATAATACCCGCCACATCGCAGTTGCGTACACCCGAACTGCCCTGGTCGTAATCCCGGCCGATATACAGTGCGCCCACATCGCGCCGTTCCAGCGTTTGCTGTGCTTCGAGTAGCGTTGCCCGCCAGCTCAGCGGCGCCATTTCCAGGCGCTCGCCGGGCAGGCGCAACAGATCGATCTTTTCTTCTTGTGCGGGCTTTTGCTCTTTGTCTTCCGGTTCTTTCTGCGGGCGCTGGAGGAAATGCGCCAGGTCAGCGGTGCGCAGCGCCACCGCGCTGTCTTCGGTGTCGACCAGCAGCCAGGCGGGTTTCTGGTCGATTAGCCGTTGTGCCTGTGCCTGGTCCAGCAATTGTGGGGCTACCGCGATGGCTCGCTCCATTGCCCCTGCCACCCCTACCCGGCTCAGCATTTGCGCCCGCCAGCTGGGGGTGCCGCTTTTGCCGAGGGCGCGCAGCGATTCCTGATAAATCCCATCGGTGGAAAACAGCTGACGACTCACCAGGCAGGCAACCACGATGGATAGCATGGCGGGGAACAGCACGTTGGCGTTGTAGGTCAGTTCCAGAATGGCCAGCAATGCCGCCAGCGGCGCATTCAGCATGGCGGCCATCATCGCGGCCATGCCCACCATCGCATAGAGTCCGGGGCTGGCAGTGGCCTCACCCAGCATAATATTGGCCAGATGGCCGGCGGCACCGCCGATACAGGCACCGAGAATCAGGCTGGGGCCAATAACCCCGCCGGGGATGCCAAGTCCGATTGCCAGGGATGTGGCGGTGAGCTTTGCCAGCACAATAATGGTCAGGGCGACAACGCCGATTTGCCCGAGCATGGCCAGCTCCATGGTGTCGTACCCGGTGCCGAGTACCTCGGGAATCCAGATAGCCAGTAGCCCGGTGGCCGCACCGGCAACAGTGAAGCGCAGCAGGGGAGAATATTTTTGCTGGAGTGGCACCAGTTTGCGCTGGCTGATGATAAACAGCGAGGCGAGCGCGCCGATTGCCAGCGCGCACGCAAACAGAATGGGTAGCTCTGCCAGTGACTGCAGTTGCGACGGGGGCACGTTGAACATGGTTTGGTGGCCGAACGCCAGACGCGTGGCCGCGCTGCCGCTCACCGCCGCGATCATCACCGGCAGGAACCCCGCGACCGTGTATTCCAGCATCACTACTTCCATGGCGAAAATCACCCCGGCCAGGGGGGTGTTAAATGATGCGGCAATCGCTGCGGCAACCCCGCACGCGAGCAGGGTGCGCCGGGCGTTATTGGGCAGGCGCAGGCGCTGCGCCACCCAGCTGCCGGTGGCGGCACCCAGGTGAACGGAAGGGCCTTCGCGGCCAATGGATTGGCCACTGAGCAGCGCCAGTGCGCCGCCAAAGAACTGCAGAATCGCGTTTTTGGTGGGCATCTTGCCCTGATGGTTGTGCAATCGGTCGAGCACGTGAACAACACCAACCGGGCGCCCGGAGGGTGCGATCCAGTGGAATATCAGCCCGAGAATCATTGCACCGACCACGGGCAGCATGAAGCGCCACTCCGGCGAGAGGGACTCGAAGTCCTCCAGTTTCGGCAGGTACAGGATGGCTGGGCCTTCGCTGAGTTGACGGAATGCGATAATCACCAATCCTGCGCAGATGCCGATAACCAGCGCCAGTAGTACCAGCGTAGAGAGCGCTTGCTGTGCGGATAGTTCGAGTTGCAGGCGGTCGAGAAACTGCGGCCTGCGCAGGCGAGAAAGTGCGGATGCGAAGCGAGATGGGGTTTTCGACTGCGTTCTGCGCCGCACGGTTAATCCTTTAATCTGAGTGGCTTATGGTAGAGTGCACGGCTCAGTATACAGGGGACTTGGCCCGCCAGCAGGGCGCCCCGCAAAGGACAGTGACCAGCAGGCAGTAAAAAGGAGCAAGATCGTGAGTGTCATCAAAGCGGCAATCGTAGGTGGAACAGGTTATACCGGCGTGGAGCTACTGCGTCTGTTGGCTGGCCACAGCGGGGTTGAGGTGAGCGCAATTACCTCCCGCGCCGAGGCGGGCACCGCGGTGGCGGAACTCTTCCCCAGTTTGCGTGGTCACTACGATCTGAAATTTACCGCGCCAGACGTAGATGCCCTGGCGGCGTGCGATGTGGTGTTTTTTGCCACGCCGCACGGTGTTGCCCAGGCGCAGGTGCCGGCGCTGATTGCACGCGGCGTGCGGGTAATCGACCTGTCTGCGGATTTCCGCATACAAGATATAGCCACCTGGGAGGACTGGTACGGCCAGCCGCACGGTTGTCCGGAGCTGGTGCCGCAGGCGGTTTACGGCCTGCCCGAGGTCAATCGAGATCAGATCGCCGGCGCCCAGCTGATTGCTTGCCCAGGCTGCTATCCGACGTCGGTGCAACTGGGTTTGCTGCCGCTGCTGGAGACCGGGCTGGTTGAGTCCACCGGGATCATCGCCAATGCCGCCAGTGGCGCCAGTGGTGCCGGTCGCCAGGGCAAAACAGACCTGTTGTTTGCAGAGAACAACGATACTTTTCGCGCTTATGCGGCCGGTGGGCATCGTCACCTGCCAGAGATCGAGCAGGGCCTTGGCCGCGCTGCCGGTGGCCCGGTAGAGCTGACGTTTGTACCGCACCTGTTGCCGATGGTGCGCGGCATCCATGCAACCCTGTATGCCAAGCTGAAGGATTCCGCCGCGGCGGCCAGTGCACAGGAGGCGCTGCAGCAGCTGTTCGAACAGCGCTATGCAGCGGAGCCCTTTGTGGATGTCATGCCGGCGGGTAGTCATCCGCAGACCCGCAGCGTGAAAGGCACCAATATGTGCCGGCTGTCGGTAATGCGTCCCCAGGGCCGCGACACCGTGGTGGTACTCTCGGCTATCGACAACCTGGCCAAGGGGGCATCTGCGCAGGCGATCCAGAACATGAACATCATGTTTGGCTTAAATGAGAACCAGGGGCTAGAGAGCCCGGCACTGCTGCCTTAGAATCGAAAGCAGTGGCACAATAGAAAAATACACGACACGGCTACAACACGAATCAATCCCATGGCGCGCAAAGTTAAAGGCAGCAAGCAGTACCGAATGAAAGTGGTGCCCCACCGGCCCATCCTGCACGGGGTGTTTTCCGCCCTGGGGGTGAGTCTGCTGGTGCTGTCCACGAGTGCCGGTGCTTTCTTTGCCGGTCAATACCAGATCAGTAAGAGCCTGGACGAGAAGTCTCGTGCCCACGCTCGCGCGCTGGATGAGGTGGATCGCCTGCGTGCGCAGATCGAAACCCTGCGCATCCGCGCGACCACCGCCGAGCAGTCTGTGACCATTGGTGAGCAGGCCAGCGAATCGGTGCGCTCCGAGCTGGTAAGCAAAGACAACCAGATCGCCGAACTGCGCCAGGAAATCGCCTTCTATCGCGGAATCATGGCACCGGCCGAGGGCAGTGAAGGTGTCTCCATTGGTCGCTTCAGCATTTCTGAGGCGGGCGATGGGCGCTATCAGTACAAACTCCTGGTTCAGCAGTCTGCCGCCCGTCACCAGGTGGTGACCGGAGCCGTGCGCTTTACTATTGTTGGACAGGCGGATGGCGAGGCCCGCCGCTATGCATTGGCGGACCTGTCACAGCAGGTGGAAAGCGAATCCATTCCACTGCGATTCAAGTATTTTCAGAATATCGAGGGAGAGCTGCAGTTGCCCGAGGGCTTTGTGCCGGAAGGTGTAGAACTGTCGCTCAAATCCAGTAAGCGCAAAGGGTTCAATATTGATCAGCGCTATGGCTGGCTGGTGCAGCAGAGCTGATTTGCTGAGTGCGCACATGGCACGTTTGGAGCGACCAGACTCCATCCAATTCATGAGGTTCGGTTGAATTATGTTGAAAAAGAAAGAGAAAACTATGGCTAGCACTGGCGGCAACAGCACAACCCTGATTGCGAAACACACCGAAGTAACCGGCGACCTGCACTTTCGCGGCAACCTGGTGGTTGAAGGTACCGTGCGGGGGAATATCAGTGCCCACAGTGACAGCGATGCGCGTCTGCAAGTGGTCGACGGTGGCACCATCGAAGGCGAAATCCGCGTTCCCAATGTCGTGGTAAACGGCAATGTGAAAGGTGATGTGCACGCCAGTGGCCACCTGGAGCTGGCCTCCAAGGCAATGGTTGAAGGCAATGTGCACTACAAACTGATCGAAATGGTAAAAGGTGCCCAGGTTAACGGCTCGCTGGTATCTAATGTAGAAATGGATACCGCCAGCGAACCGCGCATGCTTGGCTTCAACTCCGACGAAACGGTCACCGACGCGGACTGATCCGCCAACTCGGCTGGTGAAACCCGGCAATTAGGGTAATACTTGACCCATTTGCTGGGTTTTATTCATAATGCGCCCAGTCAGAGCGCCCACATAGGGTTGGGGCTGCAAACTGTGTCGAGTAAATTCTATGTCTGAAGCTGTTTCCTTTTCTCCTGAACCTATCCAGGTGACCGAACAGGCCGTTGCCAAGGTGAAGGGGTTGCTGGAAGAGGAAGGCAACCCGGAGCTGAAGCTGCGGGTTTTCGTCACCGGTGGTGGCTGCTCAGGATTCCAGTACGGGTTTACCTTTGATGAGCTGGTGGCCGAAGACGACGCGGTAGTGGAAAAAGATGGTATCCAGGTGTTGGTGGATGCCATGAGCTATCCGTACCTGGTTGGCGCCAGTGTCGATTACGAAGAGGGCCTGTCTGGCTCGCGCTTTGTAGTGCAGAACCCCAACGCATCTTCCACCTGTGGCTGCGGTTCGTCCTTCTCTATCTGATCGCTGATCCGCGTATCAGGTCCCTTCCCGCCACTCAGGCGGGAAAGATCCCTCCCAGTACGGTTTTCTTTGTTGCTCCGGTCACTGCCGGGCAATTGCCATTCAGCCCCAAAATGGTCTGGCGCGCGAGCCACGCAAAACCGGCGCCTTCCACCCAATCTGCATCGATCCCGTAATGATCCGTGGGCGCTACCGTCCAGGTGGGCAGGCGCCTGCGCAAGCGTTCCATCAGGTCGCCATTGCGTGCGCCACCCCCGCACACCAGCAGCTCACCGCCACGGGCAAACTCGTGCACGCCATTGGCGATGGTTGCCGCGGTGACCTCGGCCAGGGTTGCCTGCACATCCACCGGGGTCAATTCCAGCCCGGCGCACGCCATCTCCAGCCAGTTGGGGTTAAACGCCTCGCGCCCGGTGCTTTTCGGCGCCGGTGCGGCGAAGAAGGGATCGTTCAGTAATCGGTTGAGTAATTCCGGGTGCGGGTTGCCACTGGCGCCCCAGGCGCCATCGGCATCGTAGGCCTTGCCGCGATGCAGCTTGACCCAGTAATCCAGCAGCGCGTTGCCCGGGCCGGTATCGTAGCCGCGCACACCGCCATCGGCGGCCAGTTCGGTGATATTCGCCATACCGCCAATATTTACCACCGCGCGGTCGCGGTCGGCGCGAAATACTGCGTTGTGGAATGCCGGCATCAGTGGCGCACCCTGGCCCCCAAGGGCCATATCCCGGCGACGAAAATCGGCCACGGTGGTGATGCCGGTTTCTGCAGCAATGGTATTGGGGTCACCGAGCTGCAGGGAAAATGGGGTTGATACAGAGCCCGGCGGGCGGTGGCGCACGGTTTGGCCGTGACTGCCAATAGCGCGCACTTGCTGCGGCTGCACATCCGCCTGGCGCAACACCGCGAGGGTGGCGGCGGCAAATTCCTGGCCCAGCTGGCGGTCCAGCTGTCCGGAACGATCCAGCTCGGAGGGGCCGGGTGCGCACAGGGCGAGGATGGCTTCGCGCATTTCCGTGGAAATGGGGTGGCCAATCGCCGCGCGGGTTTTGCAGTGTAATTGAGTGCCGGTAGGGGAACTTGATTCAGAAAATTCGACCAGCACCGCGTCGATACTGTCGACGCTGGTGCCAGACATCAGGCCAATATAGAGGTCCGTCATTCAGTTTACGGAGTCCTTCTCTTCGTTATTTTGGGCAAGAGCGGGCTGTTCAAAGCGTTGCAGCTGGGCCAGCAGCGGTTGCGTCTGGGCCAGGAAGCGGTCCATTTCCGAGCTGGCCACGGCCTTCGCCTTGGGCAGCTTGCGCACGATGGTCGCAGGGTTGCGGTGGCGGCCGTCTACCAGGAATTCGTAATGCAGGTGTGGGCCGGTGGCGTAGCCGGTGGCGCCCACGGTGCCGATCACCTGACGCTGCTTGACTCGCTGGCCGCGCTTCACATGGCGCTTGTGCAGGTGCAGGTAGCGAGTGATATAGCGCTCGCCGTGCTGGATAAACACGTAGTTACCGTTGGCCTTGGTATAGCCTGCTTTGACCACGCGGCCATCACCAGCGGAATACACTGGGGTGCCCCGCGGCGCGGCGTAGTCGGTGCCGTTGTGCGGGCGACGGGTTTTGAAGATCGGGTGCAGGCGGCGCGGGTTGAAGTGGGAGCTGATGCGGCCGATGTCTACCGGGGTACGGATGAACGCCTTGCGCATGCTCTTGCCATCAGGCGTGTAGTAATTCACATCGCCATTGCGGTCTATGTAACGGACCGCACTGAAGGTCTTGCCCTGGTTGGTAAAGGACACTGCCTGAATGGCGCCGTTGCCAATCTTCTCGCCATCGATGAATTCTTCATCGAAAACCACGCTGAACTTGTCGCCTTTGCGAATATCCAGTGCGAAGTCGATGTCCGAGCCGAAGATGTCGGCCATCTCCATGATCAGGTTGTTGCTCAGGCCGGCCTTGGTGCCGTCCACAAACAGGGAGCTGTTGATTTCCGCCTGGCGAAACGCGGTATAGCGCTCCGCTTCGCGAGTGTGCAGGGCGTACTTGTACTCGTCGGAGTTATCGCGGCTGAACTCCACCTTGCTGAGGCGGTCCCGGTGCAGCTCGAGAGTCTGCAAGCTGCCCTCACCGTCAATTTGGAAGGTGAGCTCTTCGCCCGGCACCAGTTTGGCCAGTTGTTTCGCTTCTTTGCCGCTGGATAGCAGCTGGTACATTTCCGAGCTGCTGACCCCAGCGCGCTGGAACAGGTCGGACAGGGTATCGCCGTTGCGCACCGTCTCCTGCACAACGCGCAGGCCTTCCATAACACTGGTGGTTTCCGCAGTCTCTGTTTCGGGCGCCCGCGTCGATTCTGCGGTCGATACTTCCGCGTGGCTCAGGGTCACCGGCAGTGCCGTGCGCTTCGCTTCCACTTCCGGCGGCGAAATAAAGAGGACGAGGGCGAGGGCGAAACTCGCCGCGCCGGCGGCAACGGCGTGGGTGCGCGGGAAATGCTTGCCCATAGCGCCGATCAGGCGCTCGTTTTTGCGTCGATTTTGCATGGTTCTATATAGAAGTAGCGCTGACAGTGGTATTTGTTGGGTTCGGGTCAGACGTGAAGCGTTGCGCCGCAGGCCTGTGATCGTCTAAAAAACGAACACCAGGGCGACTTTATAACAAAATTTACGCCGTCGTTCACGGGGTAATTGACCTGTCTGATCAAGATTCAGTTCCTCCACGGGCTCAATTAAGGCCGCCGCACGTCAATGGGGCTTCCCATTGCGCTGTACCGGGTGGCCTCCTGCCGCATAACCGCCCCAAGCTTGTATTTGCCGTAGGATTCGGTACATTTGCAGCCCAATTTTTGGCCGCTGGAACCCTCTTCGGCGGCTTTCTGAGACATCTGATTTTACCGCAAGGGGATACCATGGCCGGAGTGGACGCGACACTACTGGAAGATCTCACGCGCCGCGGGCTGGTCAATCAGGCCACCGGTGACGGCGAACTCGAACTGCATCTGGCAGAGCAGAGTCGCACGCTATATTGTGGTTTCGATCCCACGGCGGATTCCC